>DYSB01000177.1 GCA_020726405.1 Acetofilamentum sp.
GCCGCGCCTCCTCCAGGATCCGGTTGATCTCGGAGTCGATCAGCTCGGCCGTGCGCTCGGAGAAGTCCCGGTGCTGGGCAATCTCGCGCCCGATGAAGATCTCCTCCTGCTTCTTGCCGTAGTTGCGCAGCCCCAGGGCCTCGGACATGCCCACGTCGCAGACCATGGCCTCGGCGATTTGGGTGGCGCGCTTGATGTCGTTGGCGGCGCCTGTGGTAATGTCGTCGAACACCAGCCTCTCCGCCTCGCGCCCGCCGTAGAGCACGCGCAGTTCGGCCAACAGGCGGCTGCGCGACTGGTGCACCTTGTCCTCGGGCAGCTGCCAGGTCAGGCCCAGGGCGCGGCCGCGCGGGATGATGGTCACCTTGTGCAGTGGGTCCGCCTGGGGCAGCAGCTTGCTGATGAGCGCGTGGCCAGCCTCGTGGTAGGCCGTGATCCGTTTGTCATCCTCGGTCAGCAGCAGGCTCTTGCGCGCCGTGCCCATCAGCACCTTGTCGCGCGCCTCCTCGAATTCGGACATCCCGACCTTCTGCTTGTTGCGGCGCGCCGCCAGCAGGGCAGCCTCGTTCACCAGGTTGGCCAGGTCGGCGCCGGCCAGTCCGGGCGTGCCTTTGGCCATGGTGGTCAAATTGACGTCGTCCTTCAGCGGCACTTTGCGGGCGTGCACCTTGAGGATGCCCTCCCGCCCCCGCACGTCCGGCCGGTCCACCACGATCTGGCGGTCGAAGCGGCCGGGCCGCAGCAGGGCCGGATCCAGCACGTCGGGCCGGTTGGTGGCGGCGATGAGAATCACGCCCTCGTTGGACTCGAAGCCGTCCATCTCCACCAGCAGCTGGTTCAGGGTCTGCTCGCGCTCGTCGTGGCCGCCACCCAGGCCCGCCCCGCGCTGGCGGCCCACGGCGTCGATCTCGTCGATGAAGATGATGCAGGGCGCGCTCTTCTTGCCCTGTTCGAACAGGTCGCGGACGCGGCTGGCGCCCACGCCCACGAACATCTCCACGAAATCCGCGCCGCTCATGCTGAAGAAGGGCACGCCGGCCTCGCCGGCCACGGCCCGGGCCAGCAGGGTCTTGCCCGTGCCGGGAGGACCCAGCATCAGGGCGCCTTTGGGAATGCGCCCGCCCAGCCGGCTGAAACGTTTGGGATCCTTGAGGAACTCGATGATCTCGCGCAGCTCCTCCTTGGCCTCATCGGCGCCGGCCACGTCCTTGAAGGTGACCTTGACCTGGGTCTCGTTCATCATTTTCGCGCGGCTTTTTCCGAAGGAGAACACGCCCTTGTTGCCGCCGCCGCCCTGCATGCGGCGCATGATGAAGATCCAGATGCCGAACAGGACGATCCAGGGCAGGATCGTGGTGGCCAGGTACGCGGCCCAATTGGTCTTGCGCTCCTCGAAGGTGTAGGGGATGCCCTTCTGGTCCCAGAGGGTCATTTCCTCGCGGAACTCCGGCGGCAAGATCACCGAGAATTTGCGGTTCTCCGGGGCGCCCTCGGCGTTGGCCACGGCGCGCTCGCCCTTCAGCACTGGCGCCACGTCGTCGGAGATGACCACCATGTTGCGGATGCCCGGGTCCGCCTGCCCGATGAGCTTGCGGTACTCGGTGTAATTCAGGTGCTCCTCGGCGGGCTTGCTGTCGAAAGCCCGCGAGAAAAACACCATGATCAACAGTATGATAGCCCAGAATGTGATGGTGCCGCCCGCCTTGCGCCAGTTGCTGCCCGGTTCGAGGGACGGTCGTTTGGGACTGGAGTTCATCAGGCGCCGTGCTCGCTTTCCCGACCGTCCACGCGGACATAGATGGCCGGCAGATTGCGCCAATTCTGCTTGTAGTCCAGGCCGTACCCGATCACGAATTCGGGGCCGATCTCGAAGCCCACGTATTCGAGGCCGAAGTCGAGCCGGCTGTTGTCCGGCTTGTGCAGCAGCGTGGCGAAGGCCACAGAGGCGGGCTGCTGCAGTTCAAATTTGTTTTTAAGGAAGCTCACGGACAGGCCGCTGTCCACGATGTCCTCCACCACGATGATGTGGCGCCCGCCCACCAGGCAGTCGTAGTCCTTCTTCATCTTCACCTCGCCCGTCGAGGTCAGCTGATCCCCGTAGCTGGAGATCTTGATGAAGTCCACTTCCACTGGAATGTCCAGGGCGCGCATCAGGTCGGAACCGAAGATGAAGCCGCCATTCAGCACGATCATCAGGATGGGGTTCTTGTCCCGATAGTCGCGTGTGATCTGCTCGCCCAACTCGCGCACGCGCTGCTCGATCTGCTGCCGGCTGATCAGGACGTCAAAGGTCATTTTGTCGACGGTGAGGTGCATGTGCCTACCCAGATTGATTGAGGACCGTCCGCCCCGCTGGGCTCGGGTGGCCACGCCCTGCCCAGCCCGGGACACCAGCGAATCTCGCCATCCACCTGCAGCACCAACTGCAGACGTTTCTGCGCGGGGGCATAGCCCCGCTCGCCCATCAGGTCCGCCAGCAGGCGCCGGGCCTGCGGCGAGACGCGCAGCCGATCCCCAGGCAGCCAGCTTCGCACTAGCACGGTCCTGGACTCGTCCCCGGCGGCGGGCCGCCAGGATTCGCCGTCAAGTGGTCGGCCATTCCAGGTGATCCGCTTGCCCAGCATGTGGATCTCTTGACCCGGACTCAGTCGGCGAAGCTGCGGACGCCACGAGCCGTCCACCACCCAAACCCGCTCTCGTCCCAGCTCCAGCCAGCGGCCGTTCCGCAAGGGAAAGCGACTGCCACTGCGCCCTTCCGCCAACTGCCGCGCCCAGAGACATAAAGTCCGCCCGGCAGGGTCGCGCGGCCACCAGCCGAGCCGCCGCCCCAGCCGTCGCAGCAGGTCCGGGGAAAGCGCTTCATGATATGGAAGAAAGGGCGCCCGTTCAAGCGACCAACCCACGGGAGTGGGCTGAAGGTCAAGCTTGACAAGCAGATCCTCCAGATTTCCCGTGTGCTCCCGGCCGGCCTCTGCAAGATTCCGCGCGATCCCGGCCAGCAGCAGATCCACCTCGTCCCCGGCCAGCCGACGCAGAGGCGCCAGCAGCTGATGCCGCACATGGCCGCGCTCGTGGACGCTGCCTGCGTTGCTGGCATCCTCGCGCCACACCAGCCCCAGCTCGCCACACCGCTTGCGCACGGCGTCGCCTCCCACCGCCAACAGGGGCCGCAGCCAGCGACCATCCCGCTCCTGCAGCGGCCGCAGCCCCCAGGGCGCCTTGCCTTTGAGCAGTCCGGCCAGCACGGTCTCGCTCTGGTCCCAGGCCTGCTGCCCCAGCAGGATCACGTCCGTGGGGCCCGCGCAGGCCTCCAGGACATGGCGCCGGCATTCGCGGGCCCAATCCTGTTTGTTGCGGCCGGCGGGCAGAGGCGGGGCGCAGGCCACGCTCAGGGGCCAACCCAGCCGGGCAGCCCGGACGCGCACCAGCCGCTCGTCGCGGTCGGAGTCCGCGCCGCGCCAGCCGTGGTTCAGGTGGACAATGTGCAGACGGGCGCCCAGCCGGGGCGCCAACAGATGCGCGACCTGGAGCAGGAAGAGCGAGTCGGCCCCGCCGGAGACGGCCACCACCCACCGACATTCAAAGGGCCGCAGACACGCGCGCAGGCGGTCGGCGACCCGGTCTTCAAGGCTGCTGGCAGTTGGGCTCATTCCTCGGCGAGATTCACCTGGATCTGGTGGTGCGTGGTCTGGGCGGGCAGCAGACCCACGGCCGCGTTGCTATAAACCGTGCGGTTGCGGTAGCGGACTTCCAGGGCGTAGATGTAGCCCTGGTCGGCCTCCCCTTCTTTGTTCAGGGGCAGGTTGAGGAACACGAAGCGACCCTGCATGTCGGTTTTGGTGCTGCGGAACTGGATGGGCGGATTGTTCTGGCTGGAGCGCCGCAGGATGAGCTGCACGCCGCTGATGGGATGGCGGTCCTGGTCGTTCACCACGTCGCCCGAGATGTGGGCCACAGCCGTGCGCACGGAATCCCGGCGCTCCTGGCCGCTCTCGCGCTCGCTGTCCAGCTGGCGCCGCCGTTCCGGTCCGATGTAGTCCCCGCCCGGTCCGCGCCGTTGCCCGGGACCGCCCTGGCCTCCGCCCTGACCCTGGTTCGGCTGCCCCTGGGCGGGCCTGGGACGGCCATTGGCCGGCGGCAGGTCCGAGAGCTGCACCTTCAGGTTCATGATGGCGTCTTCATACTCGCCGGGAGCGAGGATGCCTTTGTCCTCCAGCAGGTACACCAGGGCATTGATCCTGCGGTTGGTGTCAGAACCAGCGTGTACCGGGGCCGGACTGGCGCCCTTGCTGCGATGATTACGCATTTAAAATTCCGATTTCACCACCGGGTGGGTGGGACCAGAGCCTTGGACAGCCGCTGGGTGATTGGATCAAGTGTTGAGGGATGGAACACACACTGCTTGCTCACATGACAGGTGCAATAGCAGTGCAGGGACTCGAACCCCGGACACGCGGATTATGATTCCGCTGCTCTAACCGACTGAGCTACACTGCCACGTGATAGCGGGGACAGGATTCGAACCTGTGACCTTTGGGTTATGAGCCCAACGAGCTGCCAACTGCTCCACCCCGCAATGAGGACACGCAATATAGTCGCGCAAGCTGCGCATGTCAAGCCTGCAAGCGAGAAAGCACCCACGCTTCCAGCCCGCCGGCCAGGATCAGCTCCTGGGCCGCCGTGCCCACCGGGAAGAGCGGGAAGCGCCGACCGTCGGCCAGCAGCACGCTCTCCCGCACGTCCAGCCGGGCCATCCAGCCCGTCCGACGGGTGGCCAGCGTCTTGCCCGGGAAGGCCTCGCGCAGCGCGGCCACTAGTTCCGGGGCCTCCAGGGCCAGGAAGCCGTTGTTGAGCGCGTTGCGTTTGTAGGTCTCGCTGAAACTGCCCGCCAGCACCAGCTGGATGCCGAAGTGCTTGAGAGCCGTAGCCGCCTGTTCCCGGCTGGAGCCGGTGCCGAAGTTGAAGCCGCCCACCAGCAGATCGCCGCGCCGGGCGAGCTGGCGGAAGGCGGGATCGTAGTTCTCCATCACCACCGCGGCCTGGTCGGCCGGACCCATCTCATCTTGATAGGTCCACTTGCCGGCGTAGATCCCGTCGGTGTTCAGGTTGTCCACGTCGCAGAAGACCAGCTCACCCTCCAGGATGGCAGGGAAACCCTCGATGACGCGCACGGCTGTGCTGGCGGGCCGCACGAGGAGCGGCCGCTGCAGCCGCAGGGCGGGCGCGCCGTCCGTCAGCGGCTGCGGACCGGTGATGTAGCCGGCTGCCGCCGAGGCGGCCACCACCGCCGGCGAAGCCAGGTAGGCCAGCGAGTCGGCGTGGCCCATCCGGCCCTTGAAATTGCGGTTGGTCGCTGAGATTCCCGTCTCCCCTTCCTCCAGCAGGCCCGTGCCCAGACCGATGCAGGGTCCGCAACCCGGTGGCAGAGTGCGCGCCCCGGCTTGGAGCAGGATCTCCCAGTTGCCCTCAGCCTCCGCCGCGGCCTGCACCTCGGAGGATGCCGCCGAAACGTAGAACTCCACGCCCGGCGCCACCGTCCGCCCGCGCAGCACGTCCGCCGCCTGGGCCAGATCCGAACTGCGGCTGTTCACGCAGGACACCAGATAGGCCTTCTGCACTGCGATGCGCTCGGAGTCCAGGGCGGCCACCGGCCGGGCGCGCTTGACGGAATTGGGGCCAGCCACCCAGGGTCGGATGCTGTCCAGCTCTACTTCCAGTTCCAGCGCGTAGCGGGCCCCGGGATCAGCCGCGGGCGGCTCGGCGCGCAGCTCGGCCAAGCGCTCCCGACGCAGGCGGGGATGGCCCGGCCGTGCGGCCACGCGCGCC
>DYSB01000178.1 GCA_020726405.1 Acetofilamentum sp.
GGGCTGCAGGGGCGGATCGAAGGTCACGGGGCGTCGGGCGTCGGGACACGCCTGTCCGGTCGGACAGGCGTGTCCCGACTGGAGGCATCGCTGGTCTCCTCCAGCTCGTCCAGCAGAGCCACGGCCCGCCGGGCGTGCGGGATCACGATGCTGCCGCCCACCACCAACGCCACCTCCAGCGCCTCCATCAGCTCGGCGGCCGGGTAGCCCAGCTCGTGGCAGCGGATCAGGTGGTAGCGGATGCAGTCGTCGCAGCGCAGCACGGCGGAGGCCGTCAGGCCCAGCAGTTCCTTCTGCCGCGCCGGCAGCGCGCCATCCTGGTAGCAAGCATGGTCGACGGAGAGCAAGCGTTTGAGGTTGCGGTTGGAGCGGGCCTGCAGGCGCTCCTGCAGACCGGCGCGCTCCTGCTCGAAAGCGTCGCGCAAGGACATGGAAACCTCGTCAGTAGGTGCCGCTGATGTACTCGTGCAGGTAGCGGTTGGTGGCTTCGCTCTCCTCCAGCAGGGCGAAGATGATGTCGCCGATGGAGACGACGCCCTCCAGGCGACCCTCCGCGAAGACCGGCACGTGGCGGATCCGGTTGTGCACCATCAGGCCCATCAGGTACTGCAGGGAGTCGTCCGGCGTGGCGATCAGCACCTCGCGGGTCATGATCTCCGCCACCGTCTGGTCGCGCAGCTTGCGCGCGTCCCCCAGCCCCCGGCGCAGCACGTCGCGCTCCGTGACAATGCCCGTCACCTGTTCCCCCTCCCGGACCAGCAGGGAACCCACGCGGTGCTCGATCATCCGGTCCAGCGCGAGCTGGACGCTCTCTTCCGGCCGCGCGGTCTGGACCTCGCGGCCCTTCTGGTTCAGCAGATTGCGGACCTGCATGGATTCCTCCTGGTTGAATTGGATGCCCCGAACAAGATATGGCTTGCGCGGCCGCCTGCGGACCTTGGCGGACTCCTGTTTCATCTTCCACAGGCCGGTGATTTTTGCCCAGTTGGAGCGTGCCCCCGGCGGGCGGAATTCGGGCGACCGCTCCTCGGGCAGCGCGGACCGGGCGGTGGTCAAGTCCTGTTCCGGCAAGCCCTTCCCCGCGCCGAGCGGTGGCCGGAGTCCAACACGGCGGCTACGCTCGGAACGGCCCGCAGCCCGGCGCCCCGGCTAGCCCCGCCCGGCGCGCACTTTCCGGGCTGGCAAGCTTTAGAACTTTGGAAGTTCTGCCGATAGACAGGGAGCGCGCGGCCAGACCCCTGCCGGCCCGCGCGGAAAGCTGCAACCCCATGTCCACGAAGCCTGAGCTTCCTGGATTCATCTTGGCCGGGAGGTGCTCGTGCACGCCACCACGCCCCAGTTCGTGCTGCTCTGCCAGCTTCTGGTACAGTCCATGGAAGAAGTGCCCCAGGAGCGCCAGGAAGCCGAGCGGGAGGCGATCATCGAGCGGCTGATGGAGCACCTGATGCGCGAGGGCCTGGTCTTCGACCGCGCCTTCGCCGGCCGACTCTTCGACCAGTTGGTGGCCGAGGAACCCGCGGGGCTCCCGGGCGAAGCGCGCATCGACGAACTGCGCGAGAAAGTCCGGCGCCAGGAGTACTTCAACGAGGCCGTGCTCCAAACCGTGGGCGAACGCCTGCTCTGGGTGCTGGGAAACCAGCCTTGAGTCCGCTCCGCCGACCTCACCAGCCGCCCACCCGGGCGGCTTTGCTTTTTCCCTTCCAGCTTGGACCTTCCCGGCGCTCCGTTTCACGGAAAGCGGCCGATTGCTACGCTTGCAGCCTGTCGGCAGTGCCGCAACTGACTCGGATGGAATGCCATGCCCCCCCGCTTGAAAGCCTATCTGTGGATCGTGATCCTGCTGGGCCTGGGCGCCGGTGGCCTGGATCTGCGGCTCCTGGCCCAGGAGACCATCCCCCTGGCGGACTGGCTGGAGCGCCTGGTCTGGTTCGGCCTACTGCTGGGCGTCTCCCATTTCCCCATCGTCTCCAGCAGCGGCGGAGCCGTCTCCACCCTGAATAGCGCCCTGAACTACTGCCTGCTGCTCAGCTTCGGCGCAGCGTTCGCCGGGCCGGCCGTGGCGCTGAACTCCGTCTATCTCAATCTCATCCGCCGCCGGGCCAGCTGGTACAAGGTGTTGTTCAATGCCGCCCAGATGCTGCTGGCGGTCAACCTGGCCCACCTGCTGTTCCGCTGGGCGGGCGGGCAGACGGGCCAGACCCCGGACCTGGCCCAGCCGCTCAGCTACCTGCAGCTGGTGCTGCCCTTCATGGGCGTGGTGAGCGCCAACCTGCTGCTGGTCAGCCTGGCCGTCCGGCTGGAGCGCGGCACGCCGCTGGGCCAGCAGATGCGCGCCAGCCACTACTTCGATCTGGGTGGCAACACCATCCTGCTCTACCTGGGCGCGCAGCTCTTCTACCTGAGAATCGAGCTGGGCTGGTTGGGCGTGGCGCTGGCCACCGTGCCGCTGGTTTGGGTCCACACCTACCTGCGCCGCTACAACGAACTCAAGCTCGTCCACGCCCGGCTGGACGAATCCAACCAGTCGCTGCGCGAGCGCGGCGAGGAGCTGGAGCGCGGCAACCGCGTGCTCGAGGACCTGAACTGCAATCTGGGCAGCCAGGGCGACCGCCTGCGCGCCCAGACCCAGGAGCTGGAGGCGGCCAACCAGCAGCTCCAGCTGATGAACGAGGACCTCCAGCACACCCGGCGCACCCTGGTCCGGGCGGAGAAGCTCAAGACCATGGGCCAGATGGCCGGCGGCGTGGCCCACGACTTCAACAACATCCTGGGCGCGATCATCGCCCGCTCCGAGCTGCTGCAGCTGGAAGAGCTGCCGCCCGCCGTCCGGAACGGCCTGGCCAGCATCCACCGCAGCGCGCTGGACGGCGCCGCCGTGGTGCGCCGGATCCAGGATTTCTCGCGAGTGCGCGAGCAGCAGGACTTCGAGCGCCTGGACCTGAACGAGCTGGTGGAGGACTCGCTGGAAATGACCCGCGCTCTGTGGCGGGACGGCGCGCACCGGCTGGGCCTGACCTACGAGATCCACCGGGACTGCCCGGCGCCCGTGGCCGCCTGGGGCAACGCAGCCGAGCTGCGCGAGGTGCTGCACAACCTGATTCTCAACGCCCTGGACGCCATGCCCGGGGGCGGCACGCTCAGCATCTCCACCCGCATCCGGGGGGAGGGCGTGGAACTGGTGCTGACGGACACGGGCCAGGGGATGGGCCGCAACGTGCTGGAGCACATCTTCGACCCCTTCTTCACCACCAAGGAGCGCGGCAACGGCCTGGGACTCTCCGTCTGCTTCGGGATCATCGACCGCCACCAGGGTGAGATCCGCGCCGAGAGCGAACCCGGCCGCGGCAGCACGTTCCACATCACGCTGCCCGCTCCGCCGGCGGATTCCGTCGCCCCCCTCCCTGCCGCGCCCTCCACGCGGGAGACCCTCCAGGGCGGCCGGCCGCACACGGCCCTGGTGGTGGACGACGAGCCCGACGTGCGCGCCGTGCTGGTGGACACCCTGCGCCTGATGGGCCATGAGGTGCGCGAGGCCGCCTCGGCGCCCGAAGGCCTGGTGATCTGGCGCGAGCAGCGTCCCGAGCTGGTCTTCACCGACTTGGGCATGCCGGGCATGAACGGTTGGGAGTTCGCCGACCGCCTGCGCCAGGAGGCCGGCGAGCGCCAGCCGCTGGTGATCCTGGTCACCGGCTGGGGCGCGCAGATCAAACAGGAGGACCTGCAGCGACACGCCGTGGATCGTGTGCTGCCCAAGCCTTTCAAGCTCAAGGAGCTGGACCGCCTGCTGCGCCAGCTGGACGAAGCCGCAACCAACGGCGAGGCTGGCGACGGGGCCAGCGGCCCAGTCGGCGATGGGACCGTTGGTCCAGTCGGTGCCGGATTCTGATCTTGCCCGCGTGAACACACTCCCCGCAACTCCACCCTGGCACCAGTCCTGGTTCGATCAGGACTACCTGACGCTGTACCAGCACCGGGATCCCGGCGAGGCCGCGGACTTCCTGGACCGGCTGGCCGCGTGCGGGTTGATTCCGCCACCGCGTGACTGCGGACCCGTGCTGGACCTGGCCTGCGGCGCCGCGCGGCACAGTCTGCTGCTCAGCGCCCGGGGCTATCGCGTGCTGGGGCTGGACTGGTCGCAGCCCCTGTTGCGGGCCGGTCTGGCCGCCCGGGGCGAGGCGCGCGAACCCGTGCTGGTGCGCGGGGATTTGGGTCGGCCGCCCTTCCGCGGCGGCGCGGGCCTGGTGCTCTCGCTGTTCACCAGCCTGGGCTATCTGGACGACGACGCGGCCAACGCGCGGGTCTGGGACGGCCTGCTGGCCCTGCCCCGGCCGGGCGGACGGCTGGTGCTGGACACGCTCAATCCGGCCTGGCTGCGGGCCGGGCTGGTGGCCGAGAGCGAGCGCCGGGTGGGCGACTGGCGCGTGCTCGAGCGGCGCTGCCTGTTGCCCGCCAGCAATCAGGTGGAAAAGACGATTTGTTTCGGTCCGCCGGACTCAGAGCCGCGCAAAGTGGTGGAGCGCGTCAAGCTCTACGAGCCGGACTGGTTCCGCGGGCCGGCCCGGGCGGCCGGGCTGCGCGAGCTGGCCCACTGGGGCGACCTGGACGGCCGGGCCTGGCAGCCGGACGCCCCGCGCAGCATCCTGGTTTGGGAGCGGAACGCATGAGCCTGCCCGCAGCCCTCACCACCAGCCTGGCGCGGCCTTTGACCCCGGGAGGTCGGGAGCGCCGGAGCGCGCTGGCCCCGCTGCTGGCGGCCCAGTGGGAGTCCGCCCCCGACGCGGTGGAGGCCCGCGCCCTGGAGACCCTGGGGCACGACGGAACGCTGCTGATCAGCGGCCAGCAGGCCGGCCTGGCCCTGGGGACTTTCCTCTTGCTCAGCAAGTGCACGGCCCTGCTGGCCCTGGCGGACCGGGTGGAAGCCGCGGGCCAGCCCCGGCCACTGACGGTCTTCTGGCTGGAAGGCAACGATCACGACTGGCGCGAGGCCGCCAGCCCCGGCCGGCCGCTGCCCGAGGGCTGGAATGCGCCGGTTCCGGCAGGCGCTGAGGGGCGTTCGGTGAGTCGCATCCAGCCGGACGCCACCTGGTGGGAGGCCCAGCGGGAGGCGTTGGCGCCGCTGCTGGAGAGCCTGGCTGAGCCGCTGGGCGCGCTGTTGCGCACGACCCTGCGCGGCAGCCTGGTGAAACACACCCGGCGCCTGCTGCGCGGGCTGTTCGCCGGCAGCGGCCTGCTGGTGCTGGATCCGGCGGACCCGGCCCTGCGCGCCCTGGTCGCCCCCTTCGCCCAGCGCCTGCAGGAGCACGCCGCCAGCCTGATCAGCGACTTGCGTGCCCGGACAGTTGAACTGCAACGACTGGGCCGCCGCACACCAGTAGACGTAGACGAACGCCCGCCCTGGTTCACGGAGGACGAGGCCGGTCGGCGCCGGCGGGCCGAGCCGGGCGAGAGGGTGCCGGTGGAGCGCTTCAGCCCCAACGTGCTGACCCGGCCCCTGCTCCAGGACTGGCTGCTGGAACCCGCCGCCGCCCTGCTGGGGCCCAGCGAGCTGGCCTACACGGCCCAGGTGGAGACCGCCCGCGCCCGGCTGGAGCTGCCACATCCGCTGCCTCTGGCACGGCCCACCGTGCAGCTGATCCGCCGCGCCGACCACGCCAAGTTGCGGGCGGCGGGGCTGGATCCCTGGAGTCCGCCGCAGCCCGGCAGTCCCTGGCCCGAGGACCTGTTGCTGGGCCTGGCGGGCGGACCC
>DYSB01000179.1 GCA_020726405.1 Acetofilamentum sp.
GTAGCGCAATTAAGTTCCATCAAGAGTCAAACACTACACTAGTGTAGTGCTTCGTTTTTCTTCGAACCAATCTTGCGGTTGGCGCGAATGACTTTTTGGAGAATGTCATTGGCCTTGGCAGTCCAGACGAAGGGTTTCGGGTTTTGATTATGCACAGCGATGTACTCGTCGATGGCGGCGACCAATTCAGGGACGCTGCGAAAGACGCCGCGCTCCAGACGATCTGTGGAAATACTGCGGAAGAATCGCTCGACCCTATTGAGCCAGGAGGCGGATGTCGGCGTGAAATGGAGATGGAAGCGCGGATGTTTTCCCAGCCATTCCTGGACGGTCGGATGCTTGTGGGTCGCATCGTTGCCGCAGACCAGATGCAAGGCCTTGTCCTTGGGCGTCTCGCGATCGATCTGGCGCAGAAACTGAAGCCATTCGGTGTGGCGATGCCGCTGCTGGCATTGGGCGATGACCTGTCCGTCAAGCACGTTGAGCGCGGCGAACAAGGTCGTCGTCCCGTTGCGCTTGTAGTCGTGCGTCAGGGTCGAAGCGCGCCCCTTCTTGAGCGGCAGTCCGGGCTGGGTGCGATCCAGCGCTTGCACCTGGCTTTTCTCGTCGCAGCACAGCACCAGCGCGTGCTCCGGCGGCGACATATACAGACCGACGATGTCTTCGAGCTTCTCGACGAACTTCGGGTCACGCGACACCTTGAAGGTCTCGATCAGGTGCGGCTTGAGGCCATTGGCCTGCCAAACCTTGAGCACCGCCGTATCCGAAATGCCGAGCTTGGCGGCCAGCTTGCGGGTGCTCCAGTGGGTGGCTTCCTCGGGCGTGGTCTGCGTGGTCATACGCACAATCTCCGCCGCGTCGATTCGCGGTTTACGACCGCTGCGCGGCAAATCCGACTCAATCGCTGCGAGGCCGCCTTTGGCAAATCTGCCGCGCCACGCAATGACCTGATTCCGACTGATTTCGAGCCGCCGCGCAATCTCGTGATTGCCCACCCCATCGGCCGCCAGGAGCACAATTCGCGCGCGCCGCACACTCCGTGCATCCAGCGTCTGCGATCGCACTCGGCGCTCCACTTCCTTGCGTTGCTCATCGGTCAGATTGATCGGCGTGCCTTGGTTCATCACTCGCTCCCTGAAATGGATACGAATATGACAAACCGCCAGCTTTATAGTTCAAACATTTCGCAAGCACTGCACTAGCAACACCTTACAAGCTTGGGGTGTTGCACTTCAGATTTGAGGCCGCCCACCGTCAATGCGTGTGCACGCGCAGCGCCTGCGGCACGCGCTTGCGCATCAGCCCGCCGAGATCGAGCCAACGCGGGGTCTGCGCCGCGGCGCGTTCGATCGGCTCACCGGCGTGGGAGAAATCATAGGGCGAGACCTCGAGCGGGCACAGCGGCGGCACGGTCACGATCTCGGCCTAGTCGCGGTAGCGCTCGAGCTCCATCACCAACTGATGCGCGATGAGCAGCGTGATGGCGTGCAGAGCACTTGCGAGCGCGCCGCGCGGCGGCGCAGTCAGCGAACAGGCGAATCCAGTCTGCAACACGATCACGCGTTTAGCACCCAACTCGACCGCGACACTGATCGGCGTGTTGCTGGCCACCGCACCGTCGATCAGATAGGTCTGCCCGATGCACACCGGCGGAAACGCCGCAGGTATCGCGCAACTGGCGAGTACGGCTTCGACGACTGGGCCACTGGACAGGCGCACGGTGCCACCGCCAAGCAAGTCAGTGGCCACCAGATGCAACGGCAGGGCCGCTTGTTCGATAGTCTGGTACGGCAGTTGCCGCTCGACGAGGCGACGCAGCCCGGACGGATCGACCGCAAAGCCGCGCCTGAGGAGTCCCAGCGCGCCGCGCCAGCCGATGGGAAAGACTTCGCTTCGGCGCAATTCACGCCAGATCGCCTCGATCTGCGCGACACCGCTGGCGTTCGGCGCGCCAGCAAAGTAGGCGCCGTTGATCGCACCCACCGACGAGCCCACCACCAAGTCGGGCGCCAAGCCATGGGCGACAAGCGCGCGTAGCATCCCGATCTGTACTGCGCCGAAACTGCCGCCGCCGGCCAGCACCAGGGCCGGTAGCTTGTCGGACGTGGCGTCTACGGGGGGCTTAGTCATTCGAATCTACGGCGCTGCTGGCCCAGCAGCGACAGGAACTCGCCGCGCAAAACAGCGTCCTTCAAGAAGGCGCCGCGCATCACGCTGCTGGTCATCTCCGCGTTGTCGTCCTTCACGCCGCGCCAGTGCATGCAGAAGTGGTCGGCCGCCATCACGATGGCCAGGCCATCGGGCTTGACCCGCGATTCCAGGGCGTCAGCCAGCATGACCACTGCTTCCTCCTGGATCTGCGGACGGCTCATGATCCAGTCGCAGATTCGGGCGTACTTCGACAGCCCGATCAGGTTGGAGTGTTCGTTGGGCAGCACGCCGATCCAAACCTTGCCCATGATCGGGCACAGATGGTGCGAGCAGGTACTGCGAAGCGCGAGGGGGCCGACGATCATGAGTTCGTTCAGGCCCGACGCGTTGGGGAACTCGGTCACCGCAGGCAGCGGCACATAACGGCCGCGAAAGACCTCGGTGACGTACATCTTCGCGACGCGTTGCGCCGTGGCGTGGGTGTTGTGATCGCTGGCGGTGTCGATCACCAGCGCTCGCAATACCTCCTGCATTTTGTCCTGCACCTCGGCCATCAATGCCTGCAACTCGCCTTCTTCGATGAAGGCCGAGATGTTGTCGTTGGAGTGGTAGCGGACATTCGCGCTGACCAGCCGGCCCCGGATGCGATCCGACACCGAGGTCCGCGCCAGCGGGCCGTCATCGCCGAAAACCGGATGTTTGGTTTCTTTCAGCATAGATCGGAATGTTGTTTCACAACGACTTCAGATGTTGTCAGATATGGCGCGAGGTCGAGCGTGGGTTTCAGCAGTAGCCTGCCTTCGGCGCCGAGTGCGGTGTTGAGGATCTGGGCGCCGGCCGCTGTGGCTTCGCCGGCGTCGGCGGCAAGGGCATGCTTGCCCGCAAGCAGTGCGACGGCGACTCCGGAGAGGACAACTCAGGAGCGGCCGATGAACAGGCTGCGGGCAGCAATTGGGTCGGGACTCTCTCAAGAAAACGCCGGGCCGCCCCAAGTTTTCTTGATCCCCACGGGGGACAGGCCGGGCGTAGCCCGGCCCTGGGGGTGCTCAGTAGGAAGGACATGGCAAGCTCCAGCGGGGGTGGTTGAATCACAATCGGGGGACGTCTCGATCTTCGGTAAACCTCGCCAGCACGTGGGCAACGATGCGGTCACAGCGCTCGCCGTCGAACGAGAACGCATCGCCAATGGCGAGGTCGACCTCGCGCGACAAGCCTTCGCGCAGCAGGCTGCGGGCGCGGAAATAGCGCGTGCGCACCGTGGCTTCGGGAAGCTGCAGCGCCGTGGACACCTCCTCGACGCTCATCTCCTCGACCGCGCGCAATATGAACACGCATCGAAACGCTTCGGGCAATCTGTCGATGCGGGCTTCCAACAGTCGACGTACCTGCGCGCGCATCGCCGCGCCATCGGGCCGTTGGCCCGGGTCATCCTGCATCGATTCCTGAGTGTCAAGATCGGTCGAGTCCATTGCGGCCTCCAGGGGAATCACCTGCGCATTCGAGCGACGCAGCCGCCCCAGCGCCTCGTTGATGACGATGCGCACCAGCCAGGTCGACAGCTTCGACTCGGAGCGATACGCGGCAAGCGCCCGCCAAGCGCTCAGGTAGGCCTCCTGCAAGGCGTCTTCGGCCTCGACGTCGCTCTTCAGAATGCTGCGCGCGGTGCGAAACAGCAGCCGGTTATGGCGCCGCATGATGGCCTCGAAGGCGATCTCGTCGCCAGTGGCGGCGCGCACGACAAGTTCGGCGTCAGTCGTCGCCGCCGAAACGGCAGGTCGTTGGGCGGTGCGGACGGAGGTCTTTGTTGTTTGCATGGTGTCGGCTTTCGGTCATTGGATGGAGTGGTGGAGCGCGGCGTTCCCGCTGTTTTCAGTAGCCGTAGAACTCTTCGCTGCGGATGTCGTCGTCGTTCACGCCCGTGTCGTTCAAGGTCTGTCGCATCGCCTCGACCAGGCCGGGTGGGCCTGCGACGTAGAAGACGGGCTGCGCGAGATCGGCGGCAGCACGCTGCAAGAATGCTTCGTCGATCTGGCCGCGCGGTCCGCTCCAACCTTGGCTGGAATCGCCCATCAAGGTCATCGTTGCGGTCAAGCGAACGTTGGGATTGTGCCGTTCGAGTTCTTGCAGCTCGGACAAGTAGGCCGCGTCTTCCGGTCGGCGGTTGGAGTAGAGCAATACCAGACGCTGCGGCAAGCCATCGTGGACCGCTTGCCGCACGATGCTCATGAACGGCGTGATGCCGATGCCGCCGGCGATGAACACTGCCGGACGCGCGCGGTCGTTGTGCAAGGTGAGCGAGCCGAACGGACCTTCGATCGCGATGCCCGCGCCGATCGGCAATGCCCCGAGTACGCGCTTGAACGCGGTGTCACGCATCCGCGTGGCGACGATCAGTTCATTTTCGAAAGGAGCGCTGACGATCGAGAAGGTATGACGCGCACTCTGCGCGTCGGTCCCTGGTGTCTCTAGCAGCACGACGTCGATTGCCTGACCGGGCTTGAAGCTAAAGCCAGTCGGCTTGTCTAAATGAAACGCCATCGTCTGGCGTGCGACCGCTTCGCGGCCTTGCAGTCTCGTCACGTGCGTGCTCATCATGGCTCCTCTCGTTGCGTCTCATGGCATTGGATGCGGCGAACCGGAGTTGCGTTCCTGCGCCGACTCGCTCGGTCGTCATGGCTCGGCGCGTGCCGTGTTGCATCAGACTTTGATCGTGAGGGCCGGATCGAAGCACGGGTTCTCGTTCACGCCCGCCTTCGCATAACCGGCCGGATTGCAGACGACGCGCTGCCGTGCTGGTCGTCGTCGAAGCTGTCGTGCATGCCCGTGGATCGTACGTCTGCCGAACCCATCTTTTCAATGAGTCTGGGCTGAGCGAAGCTTGGGTTTTTTCGGAGCCTCCAAGCGAACAGACAAACTCAGTGTCGCGGATTGATGAGATTCTGGCCCTTGTCGATGAACTCAAGGCCAGCTGTCAGCCATACCACGATGAAGTTCGTGGAGTGGAGTACATCAAGATGGAAAATGATGATGACCTGTCCCCTTTAGCCGTACCAATCGAAAGTGGAAGTCCGGTTTCAGGATTACTCGATGGATGTTGTGTTGGCTGCAGGCAGAATCGGAAGGAGTTTGAACCATCATCCACCTCTGCCATGAGCCGCAAGAGCCAAAATCAGCCCACAATCCGCGCGCTCTGAAGGCGTGCGCTCAACCCAACATCTGAGCGATCGCCTCGGCACTCTCGTTGTAGTAGATCTGCAGCATCCGCAAGTCCTTGTGCCCCACCATCCGGGCCAGATCAAGGATTTGCAGCTTCTTGGCCAACCGCGTGATCGCCAAGTGGCGCATATCGTGGAAATGCAGGTCTTGCACGAGCGCGCGCGCCTTGGCTTTGCGAAACAGCGCATCCAGGATCGGGGACTGCAGATCGAAGCAGGTCTTGGCATCGTCGCGTGGCAGTTGCGCCAGAACGGACAGCGCCCGCGACGACAACGGCACCCACCGAGAGGCGGCCGCAGTCTTTCCATCACGTACGCTGGCCACCGATCCGCTGATGTCATCCCAGTGCAGCCTCAAAATCTCGCCCGCGCGCATCG
>DYSB01000180.1 GCA_020726405.1 Acetofilamentum sp.
TTCCAGTGGGTGCTGCAAGCGCTGCAGCTCAGCGCCCAGCCACGCCACTGCCTGGTGGCGGCGATTCTGGGCTGCCGCTGTGGCCTGCGACGCACGGAAATCCGCGGGCTACGCTGGATCGACGTGCAGCTGCACCCGCAGCCCCTGCTGTTCGTGCGCAGCCATGCCGGACGCGCGCTCAAGCGCGACAGCGGCCGCCGTGTGCTGCTATTGACCGCGTTCTGCCCGCAGGCGGAACTGAATCTGCTGCGCCAAATCCATGCGGAAACGGGCCGACTGCTGCAAAACAACCCAACCTACACGCAGACTGCCTTGTTCCTGCCCGATCCGCAGGCGCCGGACCAACCCCAGCCAGAAGATGCCCTGTTCAACCCGGTGCAGGAGGCGATGCGCGCGGTCTGCGGGGAGCCGTCGCTGCGATTCCACCACCTGCGCCATAGTGCGGCCAACACCCTACTCGCCCAGCTCATGGACGGTCTCACCCCAGGAGCGGCCGCCCTGCTCGGCGTGAATCCCGCATCCAGTGCGCCCAAGCACCAGGCTCTCCTTGGACTGGGCGAGGACCAGCGCCCTTTGTTGTGGGCCGTGGCCGCTTTCATGGGACACGCTACACCACACACCACCTTGGGCAGCTATGTGCATCTACTCGACCTGCTGCTGGGCTTGGCCGTACAACATGACGCGTCACCACCGCCTTCGAAGGTCATCGCCTGGTTGACAGGCTCCACAGTCAATCGAGTCGACGTGCGGCAGCACCGTCTGGGCCCGCGCAGCAGTTGGGTGGTTCGCAGCGCACACTGGGTGAACAAATTAGCGACGTCCTCAGCCCACGCGCAATCCCTGCGTTGTCCCTGGCCCGAAGAGCCCATGCCCGACCTATCACTCCGCGCTGCCCAGCCATCCCCGGTCGATTCGGTGCTCATGAACATCACCGATGCGCTGGCCTTGCTGGCTGCTTTGCGCCGCGATCCATATGACACGCAATCGGTGGGCCAAGTCAGCCGTGCGCAGGCGCACCGCATCCATCAAGCAATGGAGCGGTGGTCACAGTTGCGCGGCACCAGCCCGGCACGACACAAGCGAGCCGAGCGCAATGTCGCGCCGATTGTCGTCGGTCATTTGCGACTCGAACGGCCTCGCACGCTCAAGCAACTGCGCTCGCAGGTGCTGCGCACTACAGCGCAGGCCGTACTCGCGACCTGGCGGCAATGGTGGCAAGCGGACGCGGCAGCGGCCGAGCAGGCGCTGAGCCTGCACTGGCGCTTGCACGATAGTGATGATCATGCCGTGGCGTTCACCGCACTGGAGGATTCCCGGCGGTGGAAACAGATGCTCGATACCCTGTCGACGCGCTCCCCGGCGCTCCAAGCCCACTCGCTGTCATGGCAGCTCCAGCCCGCGTTGCGCAGTGCGCACACGGCAACCGAGCAGGTGAATCATTGGGCGACGGCACTCGGTGGCGCTGTGACGATCTCGGTCCAACCAGCGCGCTCATTCCACCGCTCGCATCCTTCGCCGCCGGATGGGCAGTTGCGCCTGATCGATGGCGCGCACGGCAAGGCCAGTCCTGGTGGGCTGATCGCCGCTCTGGATGCCGCCGCTTATGTGATGACTATTTCCATACTGGTGAGAAAGGGGCCTTAGCCGGTACGCGATCTGGCGCTGGGGATTTGTGGACAGTCGGCTGCGCCGATGCCCGCCTGCGCTGGCGCGCGCTGTGAGCGGCCCGCTTACAAGCGCCACATCATCCTTCATCGCAACGGATTTCCTGCTTCGTCAAGGCCGGTTTCACTGCCATCTTTAACAACGCAACGGCCAGAACCTTCTTCTGCGTGGATTGACGCCGCGACAAATCCAGAACCAACGAAAATTCCTGCAATCAACTGGCAGCTCATCCGTCACAAAAGGCGCGTTGATTGCCCTTGCGCCGTGAGCATTGCCACCGCCTTTTTATCGAAGGAAACAAAGGTTTCCCCGCCTAGCCAATGGCCTTCGTAGGCAATGACGCCATCGGCAAAGTCTCCGCCCGCGTCGAGCACCAGCAAGCCAGCCTCCACGGCAGGCCGGTTCACTTCCACATTCGCGGCGGCCAGTAGTGCCCGGATCGCGCTGGCCGCATCGGCTGGCTGGAAACCGTAGACCCGCAGCAGTACCCAAACAAATTCGCATAGGCATGGCGTTGCTATGGCGATCAACTCAGCTTCGGTCAAGACTGCGGCAGCAACCTCCGCTTGTGCGGGATCGTCGCGCACAAGCGCACGCACAAGGACGTTGGTATCGACTGCGATGTTCATGGCTTACCTGCCCAGCCTTGCGTCGCTGCCTCGCTGATTTCTTCGAGGGTGGCGACCTTTTGCGTCTTGCCCGCGAGTAGACCGACAAAGCTGGCGATCGTCCCTGCGGGCCGTGCCGCTCTGAGCACACCTCGACCGTCTGGCAGTAAGTCCAGCTCGATTTTGTCGCCTGGCTTGATGCCGAGGTGCTGCAGCACCTCTTTTCGAAATGTCACTTGTCCCCGTGCGGTCACGGTCAATGTGGTCATGGTGGTTTGCCCTCGTCATCCCTGCGGGTGCTTCGCATGGTAATGTAAAAATACCTTATTTAAGGTCCATCAAACGATGGTTGATCGCCAAGCCGACGGCTGGCTTCAGCCGTTAGGGAGCGGTCATCGACGACGGCGGCGGCGGGGACTGATCTCCTCGGCAAGGAAGTCTTCGAGCGCAGCCAATGCCTCCTCCCAGCTCTCCTCGGCCAGGGCTTGGCTGGAACGCTCTTGCTCACGCAGCCAGGATTTCATGAAGCGCACCTCGGCTTTGCGCGAAAGCACCGACTTCAGTTCACCCTCGAACATCTCCAGGGCATCGAGTTCTTGTTCGATCAGAGTGTCGATCGCGCGGGGATCAAGCTTTCCAGCGGAGGCAGCGGAGGACATGTTGATGCGCAGATCGTGCTCGATCAGGTTGATCTCCGCCTCCAGGTCAGCAAGCTGCGCTTTGAGGGCCCGGACATAGTCCTTGATTTGCGCGTCATCCAGGGCAGAGAGATGGGCGGCGTCGACCATGGAAATTTCAAGTTGCAGGCCGAGCAGGGCAAGGAGGTCACCGTTTTTGTAGGACTGATTGGCGCGCTGCAGCAGGGCGGTCTTACGCGCACGCTCTTCGGGGTCAGACTCGCGGTCAGGATGCAGGACGCTGGCGAGTTTGCGGTAAATGCTGCGCAGGGACGGGGCTTGGGCGTCTCGCGGCCGCTTCTCCACGTCGATCTGATGCCGTTGGTGAAATCCGGCGCTGTCGTCTGCTTCCGTGTCGAAGGCATCGACCTCAGGCGGGTCGGCGTCCTGCGCTTGCTGCGTCTGGGTTTGACCGAAGTCGTCGAAGCCGAACAGGTCGTCCATGTCAGCGGCCTGTTGCGCAGTCGCTGGTGCATGCTGCCGGTTCAGGATCGCCTCGATTTGCGCATCGTGCTGAGCGCTCAGGCAGGCATGCGCCAGCGCCTCGATCATGGCGCGCAGGCGCTTGCGGTCAGTTTTGTTGAACCGGGGATCGTCTTGCATGGCATCCAGAGCCAGCAAAAGTTCTTTGCGCGTCGCGTTGATGTCGCGCATCTTGGGGTCGATCCGCGCAGCCTGCGCATGGGCGGCGCGCTGCATCGCCTCGTGCCATTGCTGCAGGCGATTGCGGGCGCGACCAATTTTGCCTGCCAGGGTGTTGAAGGTCTTTTGCTGTTTGCTTAGCTGCTTGCCAGAGACAGGGGGCTGCAGGATGATCGCGGGGACGGACATGGGAACAATGATCGTAGGCGCGGGGCAGCGCCGGCGGTCGTTCCAGGCGCTGGGCGGCTTGCACAGGGCATCAGTCCACGCTTGCAGCGAGCCGGGCGGCGCGGCGGACTAACTGGATCATATTACCCGCTGGCTTGCGTAAACGCTTGCGTAAACCAATGCGCCTGAATCTGATGATGGAATGGTCATGACCTCCAGCAGCCCAACCTGGCGCTGGGGATTTGTAGACAGTCGGCTGCGCCGATGCCCGTCCGCGCTGGCGCGCCCACAAGCTTCACAGCGCCACACCACCCCATTCCATTCCCAAACCCGAGCAATCCCGTGTTGTACGAACGCGCCTCACATCAACTCGGGCGCTGCCACCCGGTAGGGCCGCCGTCCCAGGTGTTTGTGATAGGCGCCCCAGCCTGCACCGTTGGGCAGTAATCGCTGCATCAGATCGTCTGTGCCGGAGAGCCGGTCGGCCAGCGAGAGCAGTTCCGCTTCCGGAGTTTGCGGCTCCCGCAGCCCCATCCACGCCGGGGCATGTGCGACGGCGGCCAGGATGTGCAGCAGCGCCATCTCGTGTCCGGCAGGCAGGCAGATGCGCCAGCGGGCGATGGCGCCGGCCACCCATTCGATGACCGTGGTGCGGTGCCCAATGAGTCGCCCACGGTCGCTCATCCCCCAGCTGCCGTCGGCACGTCGCCGGTACTCCTCGGCCTTGCCAGCGTCGTGCAGCAGCGCCGCCAGCACGGCCAGATCCGGGTCAACATACGCCCGGTCGGTCGCCAGAGCACGCACCTGCTCAGCCACTTCGATGGTGTGGCGCAGATTGCCCGCAGGGTCGTGATGGTGCCCTTCCATCGAAGACGGCCCGGTACAGAACCGTTGAAACCGCCCTCCGTCCCAAAAGATGGCGTTGAGCAATAGGCGGTGGGAAACCGGCAAGGCGATCCACAACCGGTGCGCACGCTGCTGCAGCGCAGACTCCACATGCCATCCGGGCAACACGGTCTGGAACAACCCCAGGTCGGCCACGGGCCGCTCCAAGACCACCAGCCGCGCGATCGCCAGGCAGCCGTTCTCGCTTCGCCCAGGGCCGCTCCAGCGCGGGCTGACCAACACCCCGCTGTGCAGCCGGGCATCGAGTTGGCGGGAGGACCAGCAGGCTTTGAAACTGGCCTGGGTGTGAAACAGATGGGCCGTGTGATGCAAACATCCTGCCGCATCGGCACGACTGTTTACGCTGGCCAGCCGGTAGGTCTGCGGCAACAGCGGCAGGTCGCTGGGACAGGGGTGCGTGGCCTCAGTCATGTTGGGCTCCTTGTGCGATGGCGGGCAGGTTCTGCGTCACGTCCACACCGGTCATGGCCGTGATGAGCAGCCGCTCGAACGCCGAACCATCAAGGCGGGTCAGGTTGGGCACGTAGCGGCTGTAGACCTTGAACAGCATCTCGGTGGAGGTGTGTCCCATCTGCCGGGCGATCCATTCGGGGTTCTCACCGGCGGCCAGCCAGAGGGTGGCTGCTGTATGCCGGGTCTGGTAGGGACGCCGGGGCGTGTAGCCGAGATAGCGCAACAGCGGGTACCACACGCGCTTGGTGACGTTGTTGTGATCCAGCGGCTGACCCTGGCGATTGCAAAACACCCAGGTCTTGAGATGGCCGGTGCGCGCAAATTGCCTTTGGAGGGCTTCGAACACGACCTGGCTCATCTGCACGTCGCGGTTGGACTCGATGGTCTTGGTCTCGTCTTCCTCGCCCGCCACGAGGGTTTCGCGGATGAGAATGAGACGATGAGAGAAGTCGACATACTTCCACTTGAGCCCGTCGATCTCTCCGGTTCGCAGTCCGGTAAAAAAGCGCACGGTGTAGTAATCGCGAAAATCTTCGCGCGCGGCCGCGAGCAGGGCCTTGACCTCGTCGAGGGTGAAGGGCTGCACGTCGCTCTTGGCGACCTTGAG
>DYSB01000181.1 GCA_020726405.1 Acetofilamentum sp.
GCGGATGCCGTCGTCGCGCAGGGTGCGCATGCCGTTGGCGATGGCCTTCTGGCGCAGGGCATAGGCATCCAGGCCGCTGTGCAGCAGGGGCAGCAGGGTGCGCTTGAACAGCAGGTCATCCGCAATCGAAGCCATGGAACTCCCGAACTTTCAAAGGCGGACTGGCAAGTTCCGTGCCACGAGAGGGGTAGGGGGACGAAAGGCGGGAGACCCTTGCCGCCAGCGGGCTTGCCGGCCGGCGACGGGCGGATGCCGCGCAGAGGCGGGAAGAAAGTGCCGATTCGGCCGCCGGGCTCAGGCAGAGCCCGCCACCCAACCGGTCAGCGGAACAGAGCGCTCCGGGGAGGCGGTGGCCAGCGGGTCGGGCAGCGCCGGCAACCAGACTTCGAACGTGCTGCCCTGCTCCAACACGCTGGCGACCTCGATGCGCCCGCCCGCCGACTCCACCAGGTCCTTGGTGATGGCCAGGCCCAGGCCCGTGCCCTGGGAGGTGTGTCGGCGGCTCTGGGGCGTGCGATAGAATTCCTGGAACAGCCGGGGCAACTGGTCCGGCGCGATGCCGATCCCTTCGTCGCGGACGGCGACGCGCACCCAGCGCGCCTCGCCGCCGGACTGGGCGGGCAGTTCCAGCTCCACGTGCACGACGCCGCCCGGGCGGCTGTACTTCACGGCGTTGGAAATGAGGTTCTCGAACACCCGGCGCAGGCGCTCCGGGTCCCCGCCCACCCAGGCCTCGCGGCCGGCGGTCCACTCGGCCCGCAGCTCCAGCCCCTGCTCGCGCGCGCGTTCGGCGTGGTTTTCCAGCAGGCTCTGGAGCAGTTGGGCCAGCTCGATGCGCCGCTGGGCCTGGGCCGGGGCGCCGCGTCGCTGCTCGGCCAGTTCCAGCAGTTCGCCGATCAGCCCGGTCAGGCCCTTCAGCCGCTCGCGAATCCGCTGGTGGATGGTGCGCACCGCCGGGGGCAGATCCTGGCCCTGGCTCAGGTCCAGGGCGCTCAACATGGACTGGGCCGCGGCGAGGGGCGAGCGCAGCTCGTGCCCCATGGTATGCATCAACCGGATGCGCTCCGCGCCGCTGCGCACAAGCTCCAGGTTCACCTCCTCCAGCCGGCGGCGGATCCGCAGGGCTTCCTGCTCGCGGCGGCGCAAGCCGCGCATCACGGCCCCCAGCAGCAGGGTCATCACAGCCAGGGTGGAGAAATACCAGAAACAGAAGTGCAGGATGTAGAGCGCCGAGTGCTGCTTCTCCGGGCTGGTCAGGCCGGGCAGCACGACGGGGGTCAGCAGGCCGTGGGTCTCGGCGGCGAAGAGCAGGCTGGTGGCCGTGGCGATGAACAGCAGGGCGAAGAATGTGAAACCCGGGCTGAGGAAGACCGCGCTCAGGGCCAGATGGAAGATGAAGAAGTGCAGCAGCGGGCTCTCCACCCCGCCCGTGTAGTGGATCAGCACCAGCAGCACGAGCCAGTCGGCCACGATCTGGAGCTGGATCAGGCTGGTGACGATGGGCTGCTTGCGCGGGCCGTCCAGCGAGGCGATGCGCACATAAAGGAAATGCAGGAGGGAGTTGAAGCCGGCCATGCAGACGGCCAACAGGAGCATGGGCAGGAGATGGAAACCCGGCAGCAGGCGCGCACCCAGCCAAGCGCCCAGCCCGATGCCCAACACAAAGATCCAGCGCATGGCGATCAACCAGGCCAGGCGGGCCAGAGTGGCGCTCTCCATCGGGGTGCGAAACGCGGCCGGAACAGTGGGCGGCATGCAGGCTCCCAGTAACCGCAGGGAAGGTACCGCCCGGCCGCGCCTTCTCCAAGGAGCGTTGCCCCGGCTTTCCCGCAGTGCCACATTGGGCCCATGAAACTCTCTCTGTCGTTCGCGGGTGTGTTGGTCGGAGTGGCCGCGCTGGTCCAGGGCGGCTGCGTGGACAATCCGCAGCTGCGCCAGGCCCTGCGCGAACTCGCCCGGGAGGCCCACGCCCAGGCCAGCGGCGGGGAGGCGCAGGACGATGATGCGGAGGACTCCCAGCTGCAGCTCCAGTTGGCGGGCGAAGCCGCGGAGGCGGCCGGGCTGGATTCCCTCCTGCGGTTGGCCGCCCAGGATGTGGGCATCGATCCCGACGAAGGCAGCGTGCAGCGGGCGATCTGGCGCGTGCGCGTGATCAAGCTCAACCTAGGGGCCGCGCGGCGCAGCCTGGACAACACGCGCCAGGAGATCTTCGGGCTGGCGGCGACGGGGGAGGAACTCAAGGCCCTGCAGGAGCTGGACGGCCGGCTGAGCGCGACGCCGGATTCCAGCGCGGGCGACCTGATCCTCGAGCGACGGCGCCTGCAGGACGAGGCCATCGAGCGAGCCAAGGCGGACGGCACGCTGCAGCGGAAGAAGCTCAGTGGTGACCAGGCCAAGCGCGTGGGTCTGCTGCTCTACAACCTGGGTGTGGGCGTGGTCTGCGACAACCTGGCCATCCGTCACTCCACGTCCATCTCGCGCGATTTCCAGCGGGTCAAACAGGATCTGTTCGACAACGGCGGCTGGAACGGCGCGCTGGCCTGGGTCAGTCTGGCCGCCTACCATCAGGAGTTCCTGGCCATTCCCGCCGACATGAAAGAGATCCTGCTCGAAGCGCCGGCCCAGGTCCAGGCTCTGGGCGCGATGATCGGCACCGTGCGCGTGCTCAAGGAGAACAACGCCATCGAGGAGCGCGAAGTCCAGCCCGGCTCCAGTTTCGAGAGCCTGGAAGATTTCTAGCTCGGCGTGAGACAGGGCATATTCGCTCGGGCAGCTCCGCAAGAGCCACTTGGGGACATGGAAGAGCCGGAGGGCCCGTGGGTCCTCCGGCTCTTTTCAGGTCAGGCTCAGGCCGACTGCCGCTTCAGCAGCGAGTCCAGCGTCAGTTTGCGCACAAAAGTCAGACCGAAGAAGCAGATCAGCAGGGCCGAGACAGGGTCAAAGCCCAGGCCGAAGCCAGGCTGCATGTAGACGCCGAAGGCCTCCTCGATCTGCTGGATGAAGCCCAGCTCGGCGAACCAGTTCCACGTGAAGAAGAGGAAGAAGAAGCTGCCCAGCGCCAGGGTGCCCTTGTCCACCAGGCTCTTGAGCGCGGCGGGCAGGCGCAGCCAGCGCTCCGGGCCGTCCTGCTTCTCGTCCTCGTCCACGCCCTGCAGGGTCTGGCGCTTGTCCGGCAGCATGCGGGTGGCGAAGAAACTGAGCAGATAGGCCAGCGAGCCGATGAGGATGAGCATGCTGATGGACAACTCGTCCCCGGGTCGGCCGGGAATGCCGAACACCGCGTCCTGGATGGTGCGCAGGAAGCCAAAGTCCATCCCGTTGGTGTAGAGCCAGGCGCCGGAGGCGTAGCAGAAGGAGTAGGCCAGGTTGGCCACGGACATGAAACCGGCGAACAGGCTGCCCGCCGCGGCCACGGGGATCACGGCGCCCACCAGGCTGAACGTGCTCATGCGGATGATGCTGGCGGCGATGGAGAGCAGGAAGTTGTAGGTGGACAGCCAGCCCAGCCGCACGTTCTCCAGCGGCACGCCGGGCATCAGCGCGTGCAAGCCGCCGGTGACGCGGCTGAACCAGGGATCCACCAGCAGGTACTGGGTGAGGTTGACGGCCACGCTGAGCAGGATGTAGATCTTGAACAGCTTGCGCAGGCCGATTCTGTCCTGCCACTTGATGCCCACCACGGCGAAGAGGATCACTCCCAGGAAGTAGCCGAAGTTGCTGGCGCCGTCCGCCAGCCCGATCTGGGTTTGAGAGAAGTGCAGGTTCTCGATCAGGTGGTTGGTCCACAGGGCGCCCAGGGCCGGCTGGAAGTGGAAGATGAAGTAGAAGAGCATGATCCAGAGGATGGGGCCGCTGTTCAACCCGTCCCAGAAATTGCGCACGGAGCGCCGCACGGGAATGGGTTTGGCCTTGTCCTTGGGCATCAGCAGCACGAAGCCCAGGGTGATCAAGGGCATGATGCACAGGAAGCGGATGAAGAGGTTGAATTCGAGGTTCTCGGCAATCCAGCCGCCCAGCACGGCGGCCAGGATACCCGTGCCGTAGATGGCCGTCCAGCAGATGGCCTGGTTCAGGCCCACCGTGGCGGCCTTGCTCTTGCCCGTGGCCTTGGCCTCCTCGTCGCCCTCGATCACCGTCGCGCGGTCCACGGAGACGTCCGTGGCCGCCATGACAATGGACAGACCGAACATGAACGCGAAGAAGACCAGATAGCTGTGGTCCACGTAGGGCACCAGGAAGTAGCCCAGCGTCACGGCGCTGAGCAGCATGATCAGCAGCGTGCGCGTCTTGCCGTAGGCGTCGATCAGGAAGCCGATCAGCGGCTTGAAACTCCAGGCCAGGTAGGACTTGGAGAACAGGCTCTGGGTGGCCGCCTCGCTCAAACCATAATCAAAGCGGAAGTGCCGGAAGAAGGGCTGGTACGTGATGCCCTGGAAGGGGTTGGCCAGGCCTTGCAAGACGTATTCCATCGCGAACACGGTCTTGATGGCGGAGAATTTGAAACGGCGGCGGGGTTTGGATTCCTGCGGGTCCGAGGCGGGCGGGCGCGAAGCTGGATCGGACATCTGGACCTCCTGTTTGCCTCAATCTACCTAACCCGCGCTCGCCTGTTCAACGGGCAACAGGTGGAAGCTGCCGCGACTTGCGGCCCGCGGTCCGCGAACGGCTGCGCTTCCGCGCCCACCCGGCGTTCCATACCTTGGAGCCGCAGCCACCATCCGTCCGCGCGCCGCCCGCCCGGACCCCAGCCGGAGAGCCCCATGGCCGAGAAACTGGACGACATCACCATCGCGTATTCCGATCCCGCCAGCGGCGACGAGCTGGTTCGCGAGCTGGACAAGGCCTTCCTGACGCGCGGCGCCTGGACGACCATCGTCTTCCGCTACCGCGACCGCAGCTCGGGCACCGCCGAGTGGAGTGCCGTGAAGTACCGCATCGCCCGGTACAAGAAGCAGAACGACGTGTTCCGCCAGCAGTCCAAGTTCAATATCAGCAGCCCGGAGCAGGCCAAGCAGCTGATCGAGATCCTGGGCGGTTGGCTGGAAGTCCTGCCCGAATAGGCGCGCCTCCCGTGCCTGACGCGCCGGACATACCTGCCGGAGCGCCCCGCCTGCCCATCCTGCACCACGCGGCGGACTGGCTGGCCGTGCACAAACCATCGGGCCTGCACACACATCCCAGTGCCCTCTCCCCCGGCGAGGACAGCGCCGCACGCTGGCTGGGCCAGCAACTGGGCCAGCGGGTCTGGCCCGTGCACCGGCTGGACCGCGGCGCCTCGGGCCTGCTGCTCTTCGCGCTGGATGCCGGCGCGGCCGGACGGCTGATCCAGGCCTTCCGCGAGCGTCGGGTGGGCAAGCGCTACCTCTGCCTCTGCCGCGGCTGGCCGGCCCGGGACGGCGAGTGGCTGGACGACGGCCTGATCGAACGTCCCCTGAAAGACATGGATCCCGCCAGCCACGAACCCGCCTTGCAGGAGGCCCGCACCGCCTGGCGCTGTCTGGCCCGGGTGGAGGCACCCTTTCCTTCCGGCCGCGGCGAACATGCCTATCCGGCCACGCGCGTCTCCCTCTTGGAATGCCGGCCCGCCACAGGGCGCATGCACCAGATCCGCCGCCACCTGGCGGGCTTGGGCCATCCTCTGCTGGGGGACGGCGAGCACGGCGATCGCTTTCTCAATCGCACCCTGGCCCGCGAGGTCGGGCTAAGCCGGCTGGC
>DYSB01000021.1:0-696 GCA_020726405.1 Acetofilamentum sp.
GCCGGGAGAGCGGACCGGCCCCGTCCGGCGGGCTGGACGGGCCGGGTGCGGAGCGACGGAATGGCCCGGGAAGTGGGAAACCCGGCGTTCCGTTCGGGCGTGTGGCGCGCTTTGGAGGGCACCCCATGGCGATGGAACTGGATTGGCTGCGTGACACGCCCGCGCTCTTGCTGGAGTGGCTCTTCCTGCGCCAGGGTCCCGGTCTGCTGCAGTGCGGCCTGTGGCAGCCGCTGGATCGCCTGCGCCGGGCGGAGGAGAGCGAGGAGGAGGATTTCCTGCCGCCGGATTCCGAGGAGATTCTGCTGCTCCAAGTTCTGCAAGCGCTTTGCGCCGGGCGGCCGGTGGCGCTGGAACGCTACGTGGACAGCCTCGAGGGAGAGCCCGCGGACTCGCTGCACTGGCTGGCCCGGGATCTAGCCCGCTGGCGCGCCCTGGCTGAGTGTCCGCTCGAGGAGGCCCTGCGCGAACTACTGGCGGATCTGCCTCCCAGCCGGGACGACTTGTTGCTGCGCGGCGCAGTGGACGGCTGGAGCCTGGTCAGGGCGGGCCGGCCGCGCGAGGCCGGGGAGCGGCTGGGCAGCCTGCTGCGGGAAGCCCGGCGGCGCGGCGCGGCGCGGCTGGAGGATCTGTTGGGCCGCTGGCTGGCCCGGCTGGAGGAGTCCCGCCCGGAGGGCCGGCGGGGAGGATCCCGGGCCG
>DYSB01000021.1:719-23792 GCA_020726405.1 Acetofilamentum sp.
CGCGGGCCTGCGGGAGACCCGCCGCGAGGCCTGCTTCCTGGCCTGCCATCGTTACGGCCGGATGGTGGGCCGCTCCGCCGCGTTCCAGGAATTGCTGCGCCAGTTGGAGCAGGCCGCCGGCGACGGACTGCCCCTGCTCTTGGTCGGCGAGACGGGCACGGGCAAGGAACTGGCCGTGGACTACCTGCACCAACTGGCCTTCCCGACCGGCGCGCCACTGGTGGCCGTGAACTGCGCGGGCCTGAGCGACAACCTGGCCGAGGCCGAGCTGTTCGGCTCCGTGCGCGGGGCCTTCACCGGGGCCGTGGATCGCGAGGGCCTGGCCGTCCGGGCTGACGGCGGCCTGCTCTTCCTGGACGAATTCGGCGCACTGCCCGCCCCTGTTCAGGCCCGCCTGCTGCGCTTCCTGGAGAGCGGCGTCTTCCGGCCCGTGGGCGAGGCCCGGGAGCGTCAGGTGTGCGTGCGCGTGGCGGCCGCCACTTGCGAGATCGGCCGGCTGGGCGGTGCCTTCCGCCAGGATCTGCTGCATCGCGTGGCCGGCCGGGTGATCGAGGTGCCGGCCCTGGCCCGCCGGCTGGACGACCTGCCCCTGCTCTGCCGGGCCTTCTTGCTGGAAATGGGCATTCCCCAGCCCGCCCGCCATCCGCTCTGTGCGCCGGCATCCCAGGCCCGCCTGCGCCGAGTGGCCTGGCCGGGCAACCTGCGCCAACTCCGCCACCTGGTCCAGCGGCTGGCGCCCTTGACGGCCAAACAGATCCAGGCGGAACTGGCCGCCCTGCCGGAGGGCGCCCCACCCGCCCCGCCGCTCCCCGCCAGCATCGCGGGCGGAGAGCCGGATCTGCCCCTGCGGGAGGCCGTGGCCTGCTTCGAGTGGACGCGCATCCAGGCGGCGCTGGCCGAATGTGGTCAAGACAAACGCTTGGCAGCCAATCGCTTGGGGATCAGTCTGCCCACGCTCTACGCCCGGCTCAAACGCGCGCCGGGTCCGGCTGGCGAGCGAGCGGGAGCGGCGGTTGCCGGGAGTTCCGTTTGCTGAACAGACTCGAGGATTCCCTTGCTCCCCAAGCGCTTCAATTCTACCTTGCAGCCCGTCGGACAGGGTCCCGCGATCGTAGCGCGACCCGGCCCGGACGGACTGCCGGGCCCGCAGCGCCTGCAACGAAAAAGGGTCGAATTCCATCGTGCACATCCCTGTCACCGCTCCATCCCCCTTTCTGCGCTTTCTGCTGCTCATGGCGGCCCGCAAGCGACTGGTCATCTCGATGGTCCTGCTCACGGCCGTGCTCACGGCCGTGTACAGCCTGCTCATGAACAAGACCTACGAGTCCCGCGCCGTGATCTCGCCTCCCTCAGGCGGCACGGGCATGCTGGCTGGCCTGCTGGGCGGCCTGCCCATGGGCGACATGCTGGGGGATTTGACCGGCCAGGGCTTGGAGGGCGCCGGTGGAGAGTATTTCGTGGCTCTGCTGGGTAGCCGTCAGGTCCACGAGGAGCTGATCCGCACTTTCAACCTGCGCGCCCACTACAACATGGAGGACGCCAAGATCGAGGACGTCCTCAAGCTGGTGGGGCGCAAGGTCATGGCGGAGCTGGATTTCGAAAGTGGCATGATCGTGCTGACGGTCCACGACAAGGATCCCGTCATGGCCTTCAAGCTGGCCCAATGGCTGATCCAGCGGCTGGAGTCGCTAAACCTGGAGCTGAAGACCCGCAAGGCGCGCAACAACCGTGACTTCGCGGAGATGGAGGTGCGGCTGATCCGCGGCGAGGTGGATTCACTGGAGCGGGCCATGCTGGTCTTCCAGAAGTCCAGCCGCGTGCTGGAGCCCGAGTCGCAGGGTCAGGCCATCCTGGGCAAATATGCCGAGATCAAGGCCCGCGAGGCCATCCTGGAGCTGGAGCTGCGGATGGCCCGTCAGAACTACGGCCCCGCCCATCCCAATGTGCAGCAGGCCGAGCAGGCGCTTTCCACCATCCGCGCCCAGCTGAAGGAGTCCTGGGAGCGCGGCGACAGCGACCTCTTCCTGGCCATCAATGAGTTGCCCAGCGCCACGATGGAGTACCTGCGCTTCAAGCGCGAACTGGAAATCGCCAACCGGAAGCTGCTCTTCATGCTGCCCCAACTGGAGCAGGCCAAGCTGGACGAGGTGAACGACAATCCCGTGCTGGAGGTGCTGGATCCGCCGGTCCTGGCTGAGAAGAAGCTCAAGCCCCGGCGCACCGTGATGGTGTTGGCCGCCGCTCTGGTGGCGTTCCTGTTGTCGAGCGTGTTGGTGCTGTTTCTGGACCGCCGCGAACAGGATCCGGAGTTCGCCGCCCACCTGGATGAGCTGGCCCGCAGCCTCTGGCCGCGAAGGAAAGGCGCATGAGATTCCTCGTCCTGCTGCTTCCCCTGCTGGCCGCCCTGCTGGCCGGCTGCCGTCCCGAAGAACAGCTGGCGCGCCTGGAGCGCCGCTACCTGCCCGAATCCGAGTACCGGATCCAGGTTGTGATGACCAGCCGGCGCTCGCTGTTCAATGGCCCTAGCGGCGGGGAGATGAACCCGGCCATGGAGGACTACTTCCAGCAACTGACCACCACCCAGCGCTTGCGGCTGGGACCGGTGAGCGAGGGTGTCGCCCGGCTGGAAATGGATATGCTGGACTACCGCATCAAGGAGCCCGGTCTGGCGCTGAAGCTGGATCTGGAAGGCTGCGTGGCCCGGGCGGACTACGACACCAGCACGCTGGCCCTGCGCTGGCTGGGGCTGGCGGACACCACCTGGCAGGGCGGCCAGGCGCAGGCAGACTCGGGCTGGGTCCTGGAGGTGCTGGGACGCGACGACGCGGCGGCCTATCTGGCCTCTTCCATGGAGCTGCTGGCGGCCTCGCTGGCGGACAGCACACGGGAACTGCTTCCCGGCCAAGGATATCAGGAAAGCCATCACCAGAGCACCACCATCGGCATGCACGAGGTGGCCTGGACCGAGGTCCGCCGCGTGACCCTGCGCTCGCTGGAGCAGGACGTGGCCAAACTCGACGTTGTGGTGGAACTGGTGCCCGAGCCCCAGGCCGATGGAGCGCGGATCGAGCTGGAGGGCGGCGGCCGCGGCCGGATGGAGTTTGATTTGAAGCGCCGCTGCACGCTCTTACACCAGCTCGACACCCAAATGAGCATCGAAATTGACGACGGTTCCGTCACCTGGCTGGCCCGCTCCGAGACCGGCCTGGACATCCGCACGACCATCCAGCCCCGGCCCGCCGGTAAAGAATGAAATCGCCCGGCCGATAGAAGTGAACCAGATTTCAAGAGGTCGGGCATGGATTGGCAGCAGATCCAGCAGAGTTTTCGCGGTTCCTTCGAGGGCGCGCTGTGGGCCTTCGTCCTGCTGATCCTGCTGGGGATCAGCCTGCCCATCCTCTCCCACATCTGGACCGAACGCTTTCAACGCTTCCGCAATCTGCGGCGCATCCAACGCCAATTCAGCGCCAAAGGCATCAATCCCCAGGAATGGCGCCTGCTGGAGGATGCCATCCGCAGCACGTGCCCGGAAAATCCCGATCGCCTGCTGGACAGCGTCAGCCTGTTCCACACGTGGGTGGACGGCCTGCCCGACATCGACTCCGCCGAGCCCGAGCTGCTGCAAACCCTGCAGCGCATCAAGGAGATGGCCTACCCGGAGAGCGGCCACGTCTTTGTGCCGCACAGCACGCGGGACCTGAGCCCGGGCGTCAGCCTGAACCTGGGTTTCCACAAAGGCGGGCAGGAGGTGATCCCCTGCATCGTGGTGGAAGTGGGCATGGACGGGTTGCGGCTCAGTCCGCGGGGCTCTTACGGCAGCAAGGGCGCGCCGGGCGAGCAACTCTCGCTGTTCTATCCGCGCCCGGAAGCCATGTATCACGCTGTCGTCCGCCTCAAGGAATCCCCGGGCGGCGAGCTGCGGGTCAGCCACGCCCAGCAGGGGCAGTTCCGCGTCCGCCAGCTGCGCGAGTTCTGGCGCGTCGACGTGGACATGGAAGTGGCCTTCATCGTCATGCAGGAACCGGGCAAGATCTTCGAGAGCGAGGCCGGTTGGCGGCCGGATCAGCGCCCGGGTCACCTGATCAACCTCTCCGGCAACGGCGCGGCCCTGATCACGCACAACCCGCCGCCCCGCGGCTCGCACATTGCCTTTGCGCTCAACCTGCCCTCCAAGACTCTGCCCGACTTGCAGGCGGAGGTCCTGCACATCACGATCAACCACGAAATCTCGCGCCTGCATCTGGTGTTCCGAAATCTAGATCCGGGCGACCAGGAGCTGATCATCCGCAATCTTTTCATGCTCTACCGCGAACAGACGGGCTTTGAACCGGTGGCCGACAGCGGGCCCGTGCTCTTCCAGACGCGGGGCTGAGCGGCCGCTTTTCGCGCCAGCTTTTTGCGCCCACCGCGTTCGTCCCCACACCCTCCCCGGCGCCCCGCTCCCCTTTCTGACTCTCTTCCTTAACTCAGTGTCAAGTCGCGCACCGGACCCCACGTTGCAGCTCCATTCTCCGCCTTGTTCCCACCATCGGGCAGAATAAGCTCAATTCCTGTGAGCAACAGTATTACGAACATTACGAAAGATTTTATTCCTTTGTTAATCATGAGTTATTGTGTTTGCGCTTGGCACGCTTTTGGCTGGAGTACGACGCGTCAACCTAGAACTGGTTAAGTCGTTGAATTTCAACGTCTTCAACTTGGTTTCGCCCAGAGCCCTAATCTTGCTTTCACTTGGGGCTTTTGGTAGGTTGAGCCTTGCTTGTCACTCATCTCACAACCCAAGCCGCTGGAGTGCAGAATGAAGGGTTGGTCCCACATTCATCTCCGCCCGCCGAAATGGCTGGCAGTCATGCTGTTTTCCATCCTCGCCGCCCAATTGGTTCTCGCCGGCAACACGGGCAAGATCAAGGGCCGAGTGGTGGACTCGGACTCCGGCGAGGGTCTCGCCGGCGCCAACGTGACCGTGTTGGATTCCCAACCCAAGCGCGGCGCCGCCACGGACCTCGACGGCAACTTCCTGATCCCCCAGGTATCCATCGGCAGATACACCGTGGAGATCAGCTATTCCGGTTACCACACCATCAAGGTCACCGAAGCCGGGGTCAGCAATGACCTGACGACGGACCTCAAGACCATCAAGCTGACGCCAGCCAACATCAAGTTGGAAGACGTGGTGGTGGTGGCGGACCGGAAGCGCATCGACACGGGCAAGGCCGGCCAGACCCTGACGAAGACGTCGGAGGACATCGCGAAGACTTCCGTCACCAGCGCCACGGATCTGGTGGCCACCATGCCGGGCTTCAAGGTGGATGACGAGGGCGCCCTCCACGCCCGCGGCGGCCGGGCCGACGAGACCAAGTTCGTCATCAACGGCATCGACGCGCGGGATCCGCTTGTGGGCGGCCAGAGCTTCGTCAACCTGGACGTGGCGAACATCGAGAACCTGGACGTGCTCTCGGGTGGCTTCGGCCCCGAATACGGGCAGGCCCAGGCCGCGGTGATCAAGGTCAGCACCCGGGAAGGCGACAAGGACGAGTACCACGGCAAGGTGGAATGGCTGACCGACCAGCCCTTCGACAAGTTCTCCTTCAACTCCGACCAGTTCTCCGTGAACTGGGGTGGGCCGCTGCCCTTCCAGGCCGCGCTGGACAAGAACAAGCGCTCCACCTTCTTCTTCAGCGGCCGGGCCTACCTGACCGACACCTACCTGCCCTTCCAGGTGGATCGTGGCAGCTGGGACTACACCAACCTGGGCCTGGACCTGCCGGAACGCCAGAAGAACGAGTACCAGGCCAGCCTCAACCTGGCCTTCCCGCTTTCGGGCGCCAGCAAGCTGAAGATCTTCGGCGAGCGCTACTACCGCCGCTGGGATCTCTATCCCGAGGGGGAAGGCGCGGCCAGCGGCAACTACGGCTACGGCTACCTCTACAACGTGCGCAACCGGCCCCGGGCGGAGACCAACAAGAACGCCCTCTCGCTGACTTACACCAACGCCCTGGGCACCAATTCCAGCATCGAGGCCGTGCTTTACCGCAGCGAGACCCGCACGCTGATCACCCCCGGCGAGCGCGAGCCGGACGATTTCATGCTCGAGTTCTCGGCCCAGGAGCGCGCCCAGGAAGACGACAAGTCGGCCTTCCTCGGCTACCAGGACCTGGACGGCAACGGCTACTTCGACGGCTACGTGGACGCCAACAACAACGGCGCCTACGACGGATTCACCTACGACTCCAACGGCAACCCGATTTTCTCGGAGGGCTACGAGGACGTCAACCGCAACGGTCGTTGGGACCGCGGCGAGGACTGGGTGGACCTGAACAGCAACGGCCAGTACGATTCCGCCGAGCCCTACGTCAACATTCCGGATCCGGCCTCGGGCGTGAACAATCCCAACTACGATCCCTGGGATCCATTCACCGACATGAACGGCAACGGCCGCTGGGACGACGCCGAGCCCCAGACCCCCGAGCAGGACATCAACCACAACGGCCGCTGGGACGGCGAACGCTTCCAGGACGTCAACAACGACGGCTACTGGAACGGCTGGCGCGAATCCTTCACGGATGCCAACGGCAACAACGCCTATGACGACGGCGAGGTTTTCGCCGACGCCAACGACAACGGCCTGTTTGACAGCGCGGAAGGCTACGACGACATCAACGCCGACGGCCGCATGAACTTCAAGGACGTGCGGGACGATGACGAGGATCTGGGCGAGCCCTTCGTGGACGGCGACTTCTTCTTCGACACAGGCGAGCCCTTCATCGACGAGCCCGATCCGGTCACCGGCGCCTACAATGGCGAGTGGGATTCGGGGGAAATCTATTTCGACCTGCCCAGCACCGTGGGCAACAACGGCAGCGGCTACCTCAACTGGCTGGCCGGCGGCGCCGTGAGCGATCCGCCCCAGCCCACGCTGAATGGCCACTACGACGGGCCCAACTGGATTTTCGACGAGTACGAGCTGTTCACGCGCTACGCGGGCTTCATGACCGATCCCTTCGCGTCCTACCACAGCCAGTTCGGCAACATCCGCGACATCGCCGAGACACCGGCCGAGCTGATCGAGAACGCCCACTTCCAGGGCAGCGTGGTGGACGTGAGCCGACCCGTGATCTACAGCGGCTACGATCTGGCCCAGCACGGATCCGACTGGCCCATCGACAAGGCCCTCTACCTGATCGGCGCGGCGGGCAGGACCTGGTCCGAGCGTTCCTCCGCACCGGACCTGGAAGTGGCCATGACCGACACCTACTTCGATCCCCCCAACCGCAAGTGGGACGAGTGGGAACCCTTCACCGACTACAACGCCAACGGCCAGCAGGACGGCGGCATCCGGCGCAACTCCAACCTGCTGTCGGACTGGGGTTATGCCTACAACCAACCCGGCTACTACGACTTCTTCCTGAACCCGGAGACCTACGACACCCAGGCCCTCTGGCAGGAGCGTCGATCCATCACCTACTCGCTGAAAACCGAGTACCAGGTCCAGTTGAACCAGTATCACGACGCCCTGGCGGGCATCGAGATGATGTATCGCGACATGGAGATGCAGTCCATCGAGGAACCGCAGATCCCCTACGACGGCCTGATCGCGCTGCCCGATGGCTCACCCTACCCGGACCGCGGCAACTTCCGCGACTTCTATCACCGCAAACCGCTGGAAGGCGCCGTCTACCTGCGCGACAAAATGGAGTTCGAGGGCTTGAACGTGCTGATCGGGCTGCGCTACGACTTCCTGGTCCATGAGGACAGCTTCGTCAGCGAGAGCCGCGACAACGCCAACGCGGGCAACCCGGGCGCCATCGAGGCCAACCCCTCCACCAGCCGCTTAAGCCCGCGCCTGGGCATCAGCCATCCCATCACCGACCAGGCCAAGCTCTACTTCAACTACGGGCACTTCTACCAGGCGCCCAGCTACCAGTACTACTACCGGGAAGCCACCGGCGCGCGCGCCAACAGCATCATCGTGGGCAACCCGAACCTGAAGTACGAGAAGACGGTGGAGTATCAGTTCGGCGTGGAAGCCCGCTTCGCGGAGATCGGCACCACGGTGAACGTGCAGGGCTACTACCGCGACATCTTCGACCAGGTGACCTCCACCAGCGTGGAAGTGGCCCCGGGCTACACGATCGACATGTTCACCAACGGCGACTACGGCCGCAGCCGGGGCGTCAACCTGAGTGTGGAGAAGGCCGCGGCGCACAGCTCGGTGAGTTTCAACTACGAACTCTCCTTCGCCTACGGCAAGGCCAGCGCGGCCCGCGAGGCGGCGGAAGCCCGCGTGGCCGGCGTGCCGGTCAACCGGGAAGAGCATCCGCTGGACTGGGACCAGACCCACTCGGTGAACACCTACTGGTCGCTCTACTACGATGACGGCGACCATCCGGTGCTGTTCGGCTTCACGCTGCCCGACGACTGGCTGCTGACCATCAGCAACACCTACGGCTCGGGCCAGCCCTACACGCCCAGCCGCTACACCCAGCACGTGGACAACGACGCCAAGATCAACATCAACTCCGAGCGCATGCCCTGGACGGAAGACACGGACCTGAAGTTCGAGAAGTACTTCAGGCTGGGCGGCCAGAAGCGCCACCAGGTCGTCACCGGGTTCGAGATCCGCAACGTGTTCAACAAGCGGAACCAGCGGAGCATCTACTCGGCCACCGGCACGACCTATCTGGCCACGCACCCGTCGAATCCGGACTACTCGATTTACTACCCGAACAAGGCCATGTACGACGCCAACCCGCGCATGTACAGCGAGGGTCGCAACGTGCTGCTGCGTTTCGGTTACAAGTTCTAGCGAGCCGAACATGAAAAAACTACTGCCTTGGCTGCTGGCGGCACTGACCCTGCTTCTGACGGCCTGCGACAGCGACGACGGGTCGGGCACCCAGGAAGAGCAGCGCCTGACGCGCGCCTTCACCACCCAGATCCCCGCCGGCACGGTGAGCGGAACCTGGACCACGGCGGGCTCGCCCTACTACGTGGCCGGCGACGTGACCGTCGCGGAGGGCCAGACCCTGACCATCGAACCGGGCGTGGACGTCTGGATGCACGACCGCAGCAGCCTCTATGTGGAAGGAACCCTGACGGCGCGCGGCCAGCTGGGTCAGCCCATCCGCTTCCTGGGCTACGTGGCCGACGAGGACTTCGGCCTCTGGCAGGGCATCGTCTTCCGGCCGGGCTCGGACGCCTCGCAGCTGAGCTACTGCATGGTGGCCTTCGGCGCCAAGTTCAACAACACGGATCCCGAGAAGAACGCGGGCATCGTCTGCAACAACGCCAGCCCCACCATCGAGCACTGCCTGGTCTGGATGAACCAGTACAACGGCATCACGCTGATGGGCTCGTCTCTGCCGCGTTTGCGTTCCAACATCGTCTACGAGAACGACGGCTCGGGCATCGCCTTCGACACCAGCCACGTGGGCAACGCCACGCGCGTCACCAACTGGATGACGGACAGCCTGATCGCCCGCAACAACATCTCGGCCAACAGCTCGCTGCCCATCCGCTACACGCGGGATTTCGCCGAAATGCAGTGGTTTGACGGCGACACTGCCCAAATGGACTTGAATTCCCTGGGCGTGGACGTGATCGCCCTGGACGAGAACGGCGACGACATCTACCGGGTCAACGAGAACAACGACCGGGTGGACATCTACGGCAACACCATCCAGGACGCCATGTTCGACGAGCTGTCGACGGACTTCCAGGCCTTCAACCCCTGCAGCCCCTGCATCCAGTCGGGCTACGAAGCCTACGACGCGCTGGGTCTGGACCGCTCGGACATGGGCCTGATCGTCTACGCCGAGGCGGCGAACGAAATCCGCAAGCGGCTGAAGAACCCCAACCTCAGCGCCGCCACTTACACGGTCACCTGCGACGCCTTCAGCCACGACCCCGTGACGCTGACGGGCTCGCACGTCCAGTTCGCCGGCTACTACGGCATCCGGCTGGACGGCGGCGTGAACGCCACCAACGCGGTCTTCGAGCCCACGCCGGAGCGCGCCGGGACGGGCGCGGCCTGGAAGAGTCTGGTGATCAACGGCAACGCCGGCGGCACGGCCCTGATCGAGGGCTGCCAGTTCACCAACGGCTCGGAGAGCAGCTTCAGCGGGCAGGACTGGATCACCGCCGGCGGCATGCTGGAACTGCGCAACGGCGCGGTGGCCGAGGTCAAGAATTCCGGCTTCAGCGGAGCCACCAACTACGGCGTCTCGGCCCACGGGGCCGGCTCCATGGCCTGGGTGGACGACTGCGACTTCACGGGCACGGGCCTCTCCGCCGTCTACTTCGCCAACCAGGCCCGCGGCCGCGTCTCCAACTGCGACATCCGCGGCTGCCAGTCCTACGGCGTGTTCATCTACAACACGACCTACGACTGCCAGATCGAAAACAGCCTGATCGCCGCCGGTTCGCTCTACGGCATCAAGCTGCACGCGGCCCCCCACGTGCAGATCCTGCAGAACACCATCGTGGACAACGCCTACGGCGGCATCAAGCTGGACACCAACAGCGATCCGCTGATCCGCTACAACCTGATCGCGGGCAACGACTACAGCGTCAGCCCCGTGGCCACGGGCATCGTGGGTACCCAGATCAACCCGGATCCCAGCCTGCCCTACCAGGACACCAACAATCCGGACGTGAACGTCAACTGGTTCAGCGACAACGGCGGCGACGACGAAGCCGCCATGCCCGACAACTGGAACGTGGGCGCTTGCAACGACTTTACCCAGGTGAACCTGCCCGCCGACTGGACCTTCAGCCAGACCATCGTGAACTGCGAGGCCGGCGGCACGGCCCAGGCCATCGGGTGGGGCCAAGGCCAGGTGAGCAATCCCGGTCCCTACCTCAACAGCGTGGGCGATTTGTCCATGAGCGAGGATGAGACCATCGAGCTCTACCTGGGCGCGATCAGTTTCGGCGGGGACAACGACTTCGTCTACGAAGCTTTCGTGGACTCCACGGCCATCGCCCTGACCCTGACGGGCGGCCATCTGGTGATCCAGCCAACGGCCGACTGGTTCAACGTGAATGCCGAAACAGGCGACAGCGGCCCGGCCCTGCTGACGGTCCGCGCCACCAATTCCGAGGGCAGCGACAGCGAGACCGTGACCCTGTCCGTGGGCGCCGTCAACGATGCCCCGGTGCTGGCGCAGATCCCCGATCAGACCATGGCCGTGGGCGGAACCTTGGTTTTAACCCTGTCCGCCACAGACGTGGAAGACGACGACCTGACCTATGCCGTCGAGCTGGTCGTCTTAGACGAGGGGGATTCCGGCCACAGCCTGACGTTGTCCGGCGCCACGCTAACCCTCGTGCCCGAGGCTACCTACACGGGCGGACTGCGGGTGAATATCACGGTGGTGGACGGCGGCGACCTGCGCGAATTGCGCCGGGAGACGCGTGGCAGTTTCCTGGTCCAGGTCCAGTAGAGATGATTTGCGGGCTCGGGCGGCCTGCTCCGCCCGGGACCCCTTCGGAGGATGCACAATGATGAAACGAGCGCTGCTCCTGGGGTTGGTGGTCACGGCGGGCCTGAGTTCCCTCCTGCTGGCCAAGACGATGGACCCCGGGCCGCAAGCCGTGCGCAAGGATAATGCGCAGCGCACGGCGGACTTCTGCCTTCCGGTGCTGGACAACCGCGTCCATCGCTTCGGCAAGGTGTGGATCAACATGACCAACCAGGGCTGGTTCGGCAACGAAGCCCAGGACGCCAACGGCACCCTGGACGATTCCTGCCTGCCGGGCGTCTGGGCTCCGCAGCTGGAGTACCCGGGCGGCTCGGGCCAGCAGTACCTCTACCAGGGCTCCATCTGGATCGGCGCCCTGATCGTGGACGACACGGGCCTGGAGACGGCGCGCGTCTCCTTCGGCAGCGAAGGCTGGCAGCCCAACTGCAACGAGCTCTATCCCACCTGCGGAGTCGATGCGCGCATCGAGGAGAAATCCACGCGCAAGAACGGCTTCAACTGCACGGACATGAGCGACATCTACGACAGCCTCTCCGTCTCCGAGCAGGACTTCATCAGCTTCTACGCGGACACCCTGGAGAACTACCCCACCGTGGTGGGCAGCAACCAGGGCTTCGACGAAGAGGATCGCAACCACATCAGCCTGGGCATCGAAGTCAGGCAGGAGAGCCACTCCTGGTCCTACTCCTACGCCCAGGACTTCGTGATCGTGGACTTCAGGTTCACCAATGTGGGCTCCAAGTTCCTCAAGAACCTCTACGTCGGCCTCTATATGGATGCGGACATCGGTCACAAAGACGAGGCCCAGCACCATCAGGACGACTTCTGCGGTTTCCGGCCCTTTGCCATCGACAGCGTCACCGGCCAGGCCGTGCAGATCAACGCGGCCTACATCGCCGACAACGACGGTCGTGACCGCACGGACATCGTGGGCACGAACTTGACCTGCCCGCATGTGGTGGGCACGCGCGTGTTGCGGGCTCCGAACCCCATGCTGCAGACCACCTTCAATTGGTGGAACAGCAACAGCACGGCCAGCCAGGACTACGGTCCGGCCTGGCAGTACTGGGGCGAGCACCCGGAATGCCTGATCGCCGGCGAGAGCATGACCTGGTGCTCCACCTTCGGCACGCCACTGGCGGACATTAACAAGTATCAGGTGATGGCCAACGGCGAGTTCGACCCGGACATGTACGCCATCAATCCGGCCGACGAGCCCGCCGGCCAGTTGAACCCCCACGGCAACGTCTGCGTCACGGGTGACACGCTGAGCTGGCTGATGCCCGGTCCCAACGAGACCGTCAACGTGGCGGGCGACGACACGCGTTACCTGCTCTCCTGGGGTCCGCTGGGTGTCTATGACTACACGGATGGCGACGGCGTCAACGTGTACCGCCTTAACCCAAGCGAGAGCTTCGTGATGACCGTGGCCTTCGTGGCCGGCGAGAACCTGCACAACCGCAGCAATCCCCAGACTGGGATCACGGGCCTGGATTCGGACGGCTTCCCGATGGGCACGCTGGATGCCGACAAGTTCGACTGGACCGACTTCGACTTCAACGCCATCTGGGCCCAGCGCGTCTACGACAACGAGATGTACGACACGCCCATCTACGACACCAACGGCGACGGCTACTTGGACACGGGCGACGGCTACGGCGGCGAGGACGTGGGCCTGGACGGTCTGTGGGCTCCGGCTGTGGGCGACACGGTGCGCTACTTCGGCACCACGGTGCGGAACCCGCTGACCAACGAGCCCATCGTTTACATGGGCCCCGACGCCGACGGCACCGAGGGCAACGGTCTGGTGGACTCAGTCGCTACCCAGGCGCTGTTTGGCGGGGACTTCCACGAGAACCGCTTCCTCTGGGACTTCCTCTCCAAGATCGGCTGCCAGGAAATGCGCGAGGACTCCTTCCTGGTCAACGCCGGACCCAAGTTCTCCACCCACGGCAGCGGCGTGGACGATTGGTACTTGGGCCACATGAACGGCAACGTGGTCCGCGCAGGCAACCTGGTCCTGCCCGTGCTGGACCTGGGCGACGGCATCCCCGACTTCCAGGGTCCGCCGCCTCCCCCCTGTCCGGACATGCGCATCGAGACCGGCGCCGACTTCGTCGAGCTGATCTGGTCCCGGGCCGCCATGGACGACTCCTATCAGGATCCTTTCAGCCACGTGCAGGACTTCGAGGGCTTCCGGGTCTGGGCGAACAACACCAGCATGGATAACGACTTCTCGCTGCTGGACGAGTTCGACAACGTCAACTTCGCCTATTACGATTCGGACAACTCGCTGCGCACACTGCCCGACGTCGGCCCGCTGCAGAGCCTGCCCATGCGCGAGACCAACCGCGGCTGGGAACGCCAGCAGGTGGGACGCAACTCGGGCTTCCGTGACATCGCCGTTCCCGTGGGCGAGCTGCAGGAGAGCATCCTGCTGGACATCAACGAGGACTTCTGGGTGAGCATGGGCACGGGCTTCAACGACATCATCGGTGCTTACACCACGGCCGTGGCTGTGCGCAGCATCGACGGCATCCATCGCTATTACCTGCTGGACGGCACGGAAGTCTTCAACAACCTGGGTAGTGCTGTGGACCCGGCCACGGGTTTGGTCTTCACCGGCGAGAGTGGCGTGGGCGTCCCCGTGTTGGGCGAGCGCTTCGAGGATCTGGCCGACAACCAGGGCGTGTACAACAACACGTGGGATCACGCCGGCTACGACGTGGAATTCCACTACAACATCCCCCAGGTCCACAGCCTCTTCCCGCGCTACTACAGCGTGACGGCCTTCGACTTCGGCGACTACCAGACCGGCACGGAGCCCCTGGAGACGGCGCAGAGTTGCAACAGTCTGCGGCAGGCTCCCAGCGGCGTGCCCGGCCAGGGCGTGCGCGTGGTGCCCAACCCCTACCGTGCGGACGTGGACTACACGCGGGCCTACCAGTTCGGCAACTCCGAGCAGGGCCTGCAGTGGGAGAACCAGGACGACGGCACCCTGCAATGGTATCCCCAGAGCGACCGCCGGATCGAGTTCATGAATCTGCCCGAGATCTGCGTCATCCGCATCTACACGGTGGCCGGTGACCTGGTGCAGATGCTGCCCCACAACCTGGACGGCGACATTTCCCGCTGGGACTCCCAGTTCAGCGAGGCCTGGGATCTGAACACGCGCAATTTCCAGCAGGTGGCCAGCGGTCTGTACTACTTCAGCGTGGAAGACAAAACCACGGCCAGCGACGGTGAGATCTCCACCGGCAAGTTTGTGATCATCAAGTAGAGCGCACAAGGAGACCAACCATGAGGTATTGGAAGCTTGTCCTGGCCCTGGTCCTGGCCCTGGCGCTGCAACAGACGGCCCTGGCCCAGGTGAAGGCCGGAACTGCGGGCGCCCAGTTCCTGAAGCTGAGCACGTCGGCCCGTGGCCTGTCCATGGCGGACGCCCTGCTGCCCCTGGCCGACGACGTGAGTGCCCTGTATTACAACCCGGGCGGACTGGTGCAACTGAGCGAAGGCTGGCACTACAGCGCCACGCACTACGCCCTGCCCGTCGATGTGTCGCAGAACTGGATCGGCGGCGCCTATTCCTCCCCTGAGACGGGAACGGCCTTTGGCGTCGCCCTGACCTGGCTGCGCTCGGGCATGATGGACGTCAACACCCCCGAACTGCCCAACGGCACGGGCCAGCAATTCGACTGGCAGGATCTGGCCCTGGGCGCCTCCTACGCCAAGCGCCTGACCAACAAGTTCTCCGTGGGCGTGACGGGCAAGTTCGTGCGGGAGAGCACCTACGAGTACAGCGCCAACGGCTGGGCGGCCGACCTGGGCACCTACTACGACACCGGCTGGCGCAGCATGAAGATGGCCATGAGCATCACGAACTTCGGACCGGACATGACCTTCATCGATAAGGCCTACCCGCTGCCCATCATGTTCAAGTTCGGCGTGTCCATGGATCTGTTGGGCAAGAAGGACGCTGAGCATTTCATGCACGCCGCCTTCGAGTTCGGCCACCCCAGCGACAACGTGGAACAGATCGATGTGGGCCTGGAATACACCTTCAAGAACCAGTTCCTCCTGCGGCTGGGCAAGAAGATGAACGGCGTGAAAGAGACGGAGTGGGAAGACTACGATCCGGAGGTGGGCTACGAGTATCCGCTGCTCTCCACGGACGGCCTCAGCCTGGGTGCAGGTTTCAAGTGGCAGAAGGAGAACTGGGGCAACTGGACGCTGGATTATGCGTTCGCCCCGTCCCGCTATCTGGAAACCCGCAACATGATCACCCTTTCCTGGACGCGATAGGAGACCCGACAGATGAAGTTTTCTCGTCCCACCACCCTGTCGGCCTTGGCCTTGCTGCTGATCCTGGCAATCGGCTGCAGCAAGATCGACGGCAGCCTCTCGGGAAACCAGGCGCCCAGCGTGTCCTTCGTGAACAACCAGCAGGACGCGGACAGCGCCCGCACCCTTTACGAGATCCCGAACTACACGTTCATCTTCCCTGACTCCCTGCAGGGTTTTCAGGAAACCGAGGGTGCCCAACTGCCCGGTGAGCTGGACACGGAAGCCAAATTCGAGCTGATCCGCTACCAGTACTTCTTTGTGCGCGAGATCCGCTCGATCAAGGAAGTCAACCCGCTGAACCCCGACGATTGGCGCTGGGTGCCGGCGTCCTGCTACCGCATCGACTCGAACATCGCGCGCTACATCTGGATCCAGCACACAACGGAGTTCCAGTGGAAGCTGGGCTACAATTACGTCATCGACGGCAGCTTCGAGTACTATCCGGTCTACAGCTTCGCCCCGCTCATCTTCTGGCGCGGCTCCGACCCGGATGGCTTCGTTGCGGCCTACCGCTACCTGGATTATCCTTTCGAGACCGATGCTGCGCTGGCGGCTTTCATCACCTTGGTGAACAGCAACGACGCCTCCCTGGAAGACACCACCGCGGCCATCCACTGGGTGACCACCACCAACACCCAGGCCGTGGTCAACCTGACCACCGGACTGGGGCGGATCCAGAAGCACGTGGTCTTTTTGCAGGCCATCGACAACGACGGCGAGGTTTCCGAACCTGCCATGCGGGTCTTCAACCGCAGCAACCGCGCCCCCAACACGCCCACGCTGGCCTACTACAAGGACGGCTACACGCTGGTCAGCCAGCCGGGCGAGCACGAGCGCCACGTCATCAACTGGACCGATATCGAGACCGACCCGGTGACCATCCAGTACCTGCAGGAGCACGTCAGCCCTTACTACGAAATCCCCATCGCCACGGAGCAGTTGGAGAACTGGAAGGGCTTGCGTTTCCTGGTGTCCGGCGACGATCCGGACGATCAGGCCCTGGTCACCATCCCGCTGCAGTTCCGCTTCCTGCTGCACCGCATTCCCGACGCCCTGGTGCCGGGCTACATGAACGCCGGCTCCAGCGCCACGGACGACGGGCTGGAGCTGGTGACCGCCGACAGCACGCGCGTGGCGCTGACCGAAGACAACACGGGCAGCTTCGAGCTGCACGCCTTCGACGAGGACGGCTGGTCACTGCACAATGAGGTCGAACTCTTCAACCTGCCCACGGGCTTCTACCAACTGACCGTGTTCAGCCGGGACGATGGCTACGAGAGCTGCATGGAGCCGGCCTGGTTGCGCTTCAAGGTGCAGGAGCTGACCTTGGCCAAGGACGTCCTGGTGCTGGACTTCACGCCCCCGGACGACGCCAACCCGCTGGCCACCTTGGGCTTTGCCAGCAACGAAGAGTACATGGCCTACTATCAGGACCTGATCGCCGGCGCCCTGCCCGAGGTGAAGGCCGCCACCCAGGGCGTGGCGAACTACCAGGTGGTCTGGCATCATGAGGTCGGCGACGGCCAGGACTTCAACTGCCGCTACTGGAAAATGGGCATGGATCCGGATTTTCCCGTCCAGCTGCCCTTCGCCGTGATCAGCCAGTACAAGACCATCATCTGTCTGGACGACAAGTGGGCCACCAGTGAAGGCCAGGGCAACCCGGGTGAGCGCGGCTCGTGGATCAGCAAGACGGCCAAGGGCTTCCTCATGGATTACCTGGACATGGGCGGCTCGCTGTTCTGGACCGGCTGGTCCAGCCTCTTCGGCACCTTCAGCTATGCGCGCATCGACGCCTCCACGACCACGGAGGCCGCCATCGACGACCAGGCCGGCGACTTCCTCTCCAACTACATGGGCATCCTGAGCGTCTATGGGGACGACAACAACACCTTCTCCACGGATGGCCGCCTGGACGGCTGCCTCTCCGGCCTGCCCGAAGGCGACGGCCTGCCGCCGCTGCGGGCGGACAAGGAGCAGATCGACCTCATCCGCGCCAACAGCGGCGGTCCGACTGGCTACAACGCCTTCTACATCCCCGGCCCGGCCTACCGGCCCTACCTGCCGGACAGCGCCCTGGCCTACGTGGAAGCCTACGCCCTGAACGAGGGACTGGGCACCGTGGCGGTCTACACCTACGATTCCTTCACCGCCGGCCTGCCTGAGCGTCAGGAGTTCAACATCTTCCGCGTGGCGCGGCGGTCCGACCTGCCGGCGATCTTCTACCAGGACAACGAGGGCACCGGCGAGCGCGCGCGCTATCCGGCCTACTCCACGGATCCCGACGCCACGGGCTGCTGGCTCTACATCCCCAACGTGGCCCGCTACTACTGGAGCATGTCCATCACCGCCGCCCTGGACGCCTGGAACATGAGCCGGCCAGACCACATGTGGGCCAATCCGATCATCACCACCACAGGCGTGGTCAACAGCCGCGAAATGGTCTTCATCCGCGTGGACCATCAGCGCATCGACAACCCGGCGGACTACTGGGTGCGTGGCGACACGGTCAACGTCGACCTGACTTGGCAGCCCACGCTGATCAAGCACCGCAAGCCGGTCATTCTCTACACCGAGAACACCACGTACAGCGGCGGCACCGGCTTCGGGACCGGCACGGGTTACACCAACTTCCGCACCGCCTTCAACTCCCTGCCCCTCCATATGCTGGAGCAGGGCGAGTATCCCAGCTACGCGCTTGGCGCCCCCACCACGGGTAGCGGCGCGCGCTCGGTCGTGAGCGGGGTTCTCTTCCAGTTCTATCTGCCCAAGCTGCAGGATCTGGAGTGATCCGTTTCCCTTGACGAAACGCAGCCCCTCGTCGCTCAGCGGCGGGGGGCTTTTTCATGAACCGGGAAGCCCGGCCACCAGATTGTCCAGACCGCCGGGCAGGGCCTGACGCATCGCCCTTCGTGGCCGGCGGGCGGATTGATTGCGAGCGAGTCGATCCTTACCTTGGGTGTGTAAATCCATGATAATCAAGCGAATCACGTGAGCGCCGACACTCCCAACGATTCCCCTGGCCCCTCCCGCCGACCGCGCCCACCCCGGCGCCGGCCGCGCCGCAGGGCCAAGGACGGTGGCCACCGGCCGGAGGGAAACGGCGCCTCGTCTCCGGCTCCCGGCGCGCGGGCGGACAACCTGCGGCCCGGTGATTCCCGGCGCGGCTCGTCCGATGGCGCTCCGCGCTCGCCCCGGGGCGAAAGCGGCGACACGCGCCACGACCGGCGCCCGGGCCCACGCAAGCGCGAGGGCCAGGCGTTGGAGGGCGGGCGGACCCATCCCCACCCCCGGGATCGCCCGGACAGCCGGCCCACGGCCCAGGCCCACAATCGTCAGGAGCGCTTGGACGCCGAACAGCGGACTGTGCCCGCCGTCGGTCCCATCTTGCCGGCGCCGGCGGAGCAACCTGTGCTGCGGCCCCACGCCCCATTGCGTTTCCGCCGCCCGATCTTCTGGGGCGCGCTGGCCCTGGCCCTGCTGCTGCTGGGCGTCGGCAAGGGCTGGTCCTGGCTGGCCCGGGATCCAAGCTGGGCGGGCGAGCGCGTGGTGGCCAAGCTGCTGGTCCGGCCGTGCATGACCCTGCGCCAAGTGGCCGATGAGCTGCACGGCCTGCATCTGCTGGACAAACCCGTCCGTCTGCTCTTCGCGGCCCGCCTGCTGGGGGGGGATCGCGCCATCCAGGAGGGCGTTTTCATCCTGGACAGCGGGATGTCGCCCAAGGCCATGCTGCGCCAGCTGCGGGTCTTCTCGGTGCCCATGCTCAAGGTGCGCATCCCCGAGGGTGGCCGCACCGCCGACGTGGTGGGCCAGCTGGCCCGGGAGGCCGGGCGCGACAGTCTGCTGATGATGCAGCTGGTGCGTGACACGAGCTTCGTGCGCCTGCTGGGCCTCCAGGTGCCGGACCTGGAGGGCCTGCTCTTCCCCGACACCTACTTCCTGAGCCCGGCGGACGACGAGCGCGCGATCCTCTTCAAGGCGGTCTCACGGTTCCAGAAAGTGATTGACGATCTGGCGGGAGGCGCCCAGGACAGCCTGGACCTGCGGCGCATTGCCACACTGGCCTCCATCGTCCAGGCTGAGTACCAGCTCGCGGGCGAGGCGGACACCATCGCCGCCGTCTACCTCAATCGCCTGAAGGTGGACATGAAGCTGCAGGCCGATCCCACCGTGCAGTACCTGCTGCCCCAGAGCCGGCGCCTGTACCTGAAGGACCTGAGCATCGACTCGCCCTACAACACCTATCGTTACACGGGCCTGCCACCCGGGCCCATCGGGAGTCCGGGCAGAGTGGCCCTGGCTGCCGTGTTGAACCCCGCGCGCTGCGACTACCTCTACTTTGTCTCACGCGGGGACGGCAGCCACGACTTCTCCGTCAGTTACGGCGAGCATCTGCGGGCCCGGCAAACGCTGGACGCCCTGCGCGCCCGGCTGGACGCCGGCGAACTGGCCGACAGCGCCAGCCAACTGGAATCGGCGGCCCGGCTGGAACAAGCGGCCGCGGCGCGCGACAGTGGCCAGGGGCGGCGCACTCCTTGAGGATGGGCGGTCCGGCGCACGCGAATTTGGTGGGCGACCCGCGGGTTCCCGCATCATCAGACAGGAACGTGAACTCCATGGACTTGAGCGGAATGAACCCGGCCCAGCAGGCGGCCGTCCAGGCCACGGACGGCCCGGTGTTGATCCTGGCAGGGGCGGGCAGCGGCAAGACGCGCGTCCTCACCAGTCGAATCGCCTGGCTGCTGGACCAGCGCCTGGCCCGGCCCTGGGAGATCCTGGCCCTCACCTTCACCAACAAGGCCGCCCGCGAAATGTCCGAGCGCATCGCGCAGCTGGTGGACGGCTCGGTGCGTGACATGTGGGTGGGCACCTTCCACTCGATCTTCGCCCGCATCCTGCGGCGCGAGGCGGAATTCCTGGGCTACGGGCGCAACTTCACCATCTACGATTCCGATGACCAACTCAAGGTGGTGCAGGACTGCATGGAGCGCTTGTCGCTGAAGAACGGGCAGCTGAATCCCAAGCGCGTGCGCAGCGCCATCTCCAACGCCAAGAACGCCATGCTGGACCCGGATACCTTCGCCACCAGCGACAGCGGCTTCATCCACGAGAAGCTCAGCGACATCTACCGCGATTACGCCATCCAGCTCAAGCAGTCCAACGCGATGGACTTCGACGACCTGCTGCTCAAGCCCATCGACCTGTTCCGGGCCTACCCGGAGCGGCTCAAGGTCTACCAGGAGCGCTTCCGCTTCCTGCTCATCGACGAGTATCAGGACACCAACCAGGCCCAGTTCGAGGTGGCGCGCCTGCTGGCCCAGGAGCACGCCAACATCTGCGTGGTGGGCGACGACGACCAGTCCATTTATGGCTGGCGCGGGGCGGACCTGCGCAACATCCTCGACTTCGAGCGCACGTGGACGGGCACGCGGATTTTCAAGCTCGAGCAGAACTACCGCTCCACGGAGGTCATCCTCGAGGCCGCCCACGCGGTGGTCTCGCGCAACCAGTCGCGCCATCCCAAGCGGCTCTGGACGCAGAACGGCCGTGGCGAGCTGATCCCCCTGCTGGTGGGCGAGGACGAATCGCTGGAGGCCGCGCTGATCTGCCGGCGCATTCTGGAACATCGCGAACAGGGCGGCTCCCTGCGCGACGTGGCCCTGCTCTACCGCACCAACGCCCAGTCCCGCGCACTGGAAGAGGCCTTCATGCGCCACGGCCTGCGCTATCAGATCGTGGGCGGCACGCGCTTCTACGAACGCCGCGAGATCAAGGACCTGCTGGCCTATCTGCGCCTGCTGGTCAATTCCCAAGACACGGTGAGTCTGCTCCGGGTGATCAACACGCCCCGCCGCGGCATCGGCGACGCCACCATCGCCCAGGCCCGCGCCATTTTCCAGCGCGAGGGACTCTCCTTTTTGGACGGCGTGGAGCGCTTCGAACTGCTCGCCGAGCTGGGGCGCGGCGCGCCCGGGCGGCTGGTGGAGTTCGGCAAGTTGATCCACGATCTGCGCTCGCTGATGGACAGCGGCAAACCCACCGAAGTGCTCGAATTGCTGCTGGAGCAGACGCGCTACATCGAGCATCTGGAGGCGGAGGGCCCCGAGGGCAAAGCCCGGGTGGAGAACGTGCGCGAATTGCAGGCGGCCCTGCAGCACTACGAGGAGAACAGCGAGCTGGGTCTGGCGGGCTTCCTGGAAGAGGTGGCGCTGGTCGCCGACGTGGACGGCTGGGACGACAAGGAAGACCACGTCACGCTGATGACCGTGCACAGCGCCAAGGGTCTGGAGTTCCCCGTAGTCTTCGTGACCGGCCTGGAGGAGGGCCTTTTCCCACTGGCCGGCGCGCTGGACGATCCGCTGCAGCTGGAGGAGGAGCGCCGCCTGTTCTACGTGGCGGCCACGCGCGCCATGCGCCGGCTCTTCCTCTGCTTCGCGCGCATGCGACGCCGTTACGGGCAGGCCGGTGGCGGCATGCCCAGCAGCTTCCTGGACATGATCCCCGAGGAATTGCTGGACCGCTCCCAGGCCGGCCGCCTGCTGGGCTCTGGCCTGCGCGGCAGCTGGCGTGACGCCCAGGCGAGCTGGCAGAGTGATCCGCACACCAAGCCCGGCGAACCCGTCCGTGGCGGCACGCCCAGTTGGAAGCCTGCGCCGCGCGTGACTTCGCCGCCACCACCCGCCCGGCCGGGCTTTGCCGGCGGCGAGCTGGAGTTGGATCCCGCCGAGCTGCCGCCGCCCTCCCGCAAGCCGGCCCGGGCGGACAGCAAACTGGGCGCCGACCGCGAGCGGGCGGCCCTGCTCAACCAGTACAGCCCCTTCCGCAAGGCCGAGCCCGTGCGCGATCCGTCCTCGCAGCTGGCTGAAATCGCGGATCCGGCGGATCTCTTCCCGGGCGCCAAGGTGCTGCACGAGACTCTGGGCAAGGGCGTGATCATCCACCTGACCGGCTTTGGCGGCGAAACGCGGGTCAGCGTGCGCTTCGAGTCCGTGGGCGTGAAGAAACTCGTGGCCCGGCTGGCGAAGCTGCGCCTCATCGGCTAGGCAAGTCGCCCGCATAGGGTCCAGCCGCCCTGACGGATCATGTCCGCTTGCCAAGCCACAGCCTTTTCTGTCCTGTCAACTAGACAGTTTGGGATGGGCGTGCTCTGGCACTGCTCTGGCACTGCTCTGGCACCGACCTGGCACCGGCCTGGCACCGCTCTGGCACCAGTCTGGCACCCTGAATCCCGCCTTTCCTTGCCACA
>DYSB01000182.1 GCA_020726405.1 Acetofilamentum sp.
TGGTGGGAATGGAGGGTCCCGCCGGCGCGTTGGGATCCTCGATCCACCAAGGGCGGACCGGCGCGCGCATGGGCGAGGGCGTGGCCATCCTGGCGGAACTGGACGATGACGTGGACCTCTATCCGCCCAACATCTCCTTCGCCTCCATCTCCGATCAGGGGCTGGAGGAATCCCCGGACCTGCTGCTGGAGGCGGAGGTCCGCGATTCGGCCAGCGGCGTGGCCCAGGTCTGGTTCGTCCATGGATTTGATTACGAAGCGCTGGAGGACAGCCTGGCCTTCGAACGGGTGGACGGGGACCGCTGGCAACTGCGCTTCCCCATGCCCGCCGAGCCGGGCATCGTCAGCTACCGCTTGACCGCGCTGGACGGCTCGCCGGCGGCCAACCGCGCCAGCACCGCGACCGCCTACTTTCAGGTCCGCTCGGTGGGGCATCCCATGGTCCTGACCGCCACCAATGGTCTCCGCGAGCAGGTGGAGCTGGTGTGGAACTTCGCCTGGAACGGAGCCTCACGCAGTTTGACCGGCTATCGGATCCGCCGGGATGGCGAACTGATCGGCGAAACCAGCGCGCTCAGCTGGGTGGACGACATCTTCCACGGCTGCCAGCCATTCCAGCCGCACCAGTACACGGTCAGCCCCGTCTATGACGCGGGCGAGGGGCCGGACTGCCTGCCGGCCCCGGGCCACGCCTCCGTCGAGCATGGCCCCGACCGCTTCGGCTACCGCTGGGCCACCAGCGACGAGGCGGAGGGGCCGGTCCATCATTGGGAGGAGATCAGCGCCAGCGGCACGGAAATCCCCGTGGGCGAGGACGACAGCCGCGGCCCCTTCCCCATCGGTTTCAGTTTCCCCTACTTCGGCACCTCCTACACGCAGTACTGGGTGCATTCCTGCGGGCTGGTCTCCTTCAATGACCTGGGCGACAGCTCCTCCCCGTGTTGGGACGATCCCATCCCGGACCCGGGCGCGCCCAACAACTTCATCGCCCCGTATTGGGACTACCTCGACCCCAGTCGCGGCGGCGAAGTGTACTCGTGGCAGGATCCATCAGGGCAGCGGCTGATCATCGAATACCACGAGGTGCAGACCTGGGCGGGGACGACGTGGCCGCACACCTTCCAGGTGGTGCTGCACGCCAACGGCGACATCGAGCTGCGCTACGAGGAGGTCGGTTCCTATCCCTACTGCACAGCTGGCATCGAAGACGCCGAGGGCCGCCAGGGCCAGTTTCATTTCAGCACCTATCCCGAGGACATTGGAGAGCTTCACGACGATCTGACCGTGACCTTGACCGCCGCCGGGATCGGCGACGAGGTGCTGGCGGCGTTCTCCGGCTGCGACAGCCTGCGGCACCGCCTGCTGGGCGCCTCGGAACGCCACGGACCGGACGCGGCGGGCGTGGCGCTGGAGCTTGAGGTGGTGGCCGGCGAGGAACTCTGGCTGCTGGCGGACTTGACGCAGCACGGGCGCGCCGAAAGCATGGAGCTGCGCTTGCAACGGGGAACCGCCGTGGAGGAGCGCGCTACGCCGGGGACCTTCACCCTGCTGGGCAACTATCCCAATCCCTTCAATCCCGCGACCCGCATCCGCTGGTTCCAACCGGCGGCCGCCGCAGTCCGGCTGCGCGTGTGGAACGTGGCGGGGCAACAAGTGGCGGAGCTGGACGCCGGGCGGCGTGGCCCCGGCCTGCAGGAGCAGGTGTGGGATGCCGCGGGGCTGGCGTCGGGATCCTACTACTACCGCTTGGAGGTCGGCGGGTGGAGCGCCCACGGGAGCGTGCTGCTGGTGCGCTGAGCACGGCGGGTCGGGGTTTTCCCATCATGGCCTGAATTGCTTGACAACCAACGGGTTGGAGTCGACGAAAGCCGACCCTGACCCGTTGGTTGACTTGTTAAGAAATCCCACCTTTTGGCAGCCGAAGGTAGGCCCCGCACGGGGCCTTCACTCAAACAGCACACCGCCGGGAACCCGCGTGCGAAACGCGGCTGGACCCGGCTCGCCAAGGAGGATCCGATGGCACATAAGAAGCTCTTCATCCCCGGACCCGTCGATGTCCGGCCGGATGTGTTGGCCGCCATGGCCACGCCCATGATGGGTCACCGCAGCAAGGACGCCAGCGCCCTGCAGCGCGCGATCTCCGAGAAGCTCCAGCAGGTCTTCCAGACCCGCGAGCAGATCCTGCTCTCCACCTCCTCGGGCTCCGGTCTGATGGAGGGCTCCATCCGCTCCTTCACCCAGAAGGGCGTGGCCGTCTTCAGCGTGGGCGCTTTCGGCAAGCGTTGGTACGAGATGGCCGTCCAGAACGGCAAGACCGCGGACTTGTTCGAGGTGCCCCAGGGCCAGCACACCACCGCCGCGGTCGTGGAGGCCGCCCTGGCCACTGGCAAGTACGACACCTTCACCGTGACACACAACGAGACCTCCAGCGGCGTGATGAACCCCGTCGCCGAGATCGCCGCAGTGCGCCGGCGCTATCCCGACGTGCTCTGGCTGATGGACGCCGTCTCGAGCATGGGCGGCACGCCCATCGCCGTGGACGAGCTGGGCGTGGACTGCTGCATCACCAGCAGCCAGAAGGCCCTGGCGCTGCCCCCCGGCCTGGCCGCCTGCAGCGTCACCAAGCGCGCCATCGAGCGCGGCCGCACGGTCAAGGAGCGCGGTTTCTACTTCGACATGGTCCAGCTCTACGACTTCATCTTCAAGAAGGACTACCAGTACCCGTCCACGCCCACCTTGAGCCACATGTTCGCGCTGAACCTCCAGCTGGACCTGATGCTCTCCGTCGGCCTGGAGGCCTACTGGAAGCGCCACGAGGACAACATGAAGCTCACGCGCGAGTGGGCGGCCAAGCACTTCCGCCTGTTGGTGGAGGAGCCCTACGCCAGCCGCACGGTCACCGTCGTGCACAACACGCGGGAGATCAACATCAGCGACCTGAACAAGGCGCTGGGCGAGCGCGGCTACCAGATCGCCAATGGCTACGGCGACCTGAAGGACAAGACCTTCCGCATCGCGCACATGGGCTGGCGCACGCGCGAGGAGCTGGAAGGCCTGTTCGGGCACATGGAAGAGATCCTGGGTCTCAAGTAGGAGTCGCCACATGGCACGCATTCTCTTGAACGACGGCCTCGACGCGGCCGCCGTGCAGGCCCTGAAGGACAAGGGTCACGACGTGGACACCACGCACTACGAGGGCGACGAGCTCAACGCTCAACTCAAGACCGCCGATGCCGTGGTCATCCGCAGTGCTACCAAACTGCGCGAGCCCAACATCGACGCGGCCCTGGCCGGCGGCAAGCTGAAGTTGATCATCCGCGGCGGCGTGGGCATCGACAACATCGACCACGTCTACGCCCGCGCCAAGGGCATCGAGGTCCGCAACACGCCCACCGCATCCAGCGCGGCCGTGGCCGAGCTGGCGCTGGCGCACATGTTCGCCGTCAGCCGCTTCATCGCGCACAGCAACGTCAGCATGCGCCAGGGCGAGTGGAACAAGAAGCAATACAAGGGCACCGAGCTGGGCGGCGCCACGCTGGGGATCATCGGCATCGGGCGCATCGGCCAGGAACTGGGCAAGCGCGCCCAGGCCCTGGGCATGAGCGTGCTGTTCACGGACCTGCCCGGCGTCACGTGTGATCTGCCCGGCGCCGCCTGCGTGGGGCTGGCTGAGCTGCTCGCCAAGAGCGACTACATCAGCCTGCACGTGCCCTTCGACAAGACCAAGGGCGCCCTGCTGGGCGCGGCGCAGTTCGCCGCGATGAAGAAGGGCGTGCGGCTGGTCAACTGCAGCCGCGGTGGCGTGGTGGACGAGGCCGCCCTGCTGGACGCGCTGAACAGTGGCCAGGTGGCGGGCGCGGGCATCGATGTCTACGCCGAGGAGCCGACGAAAAACCAAACGCTGCTGAACCATCCCAACGTCAGCGCCACGCCGCATATCGGCGCGGAGACCAAGCAGGCCCAGACGCGCATCGGCGCCGAAGTGGTGGCCATCCTGACCGAACGGCTGGGAGGCTGACGATGGCGGTCTTCACTCCCTTCCAGGGGTTCCGGCCCCGCGCCGAGTTGGCGGCGCGCGTGGCCTGCCGGCCCTACGACGTGCTCAATTCCGCCGAGGCCCGGCTGGAGGCCGAGGGCAATCCCCACACCTTCCTGCACGTGGACAAGGCGGAGATCGACCTGCCCGCGGACGTGGACCTCTACGACGACCGCGTCTACGCCAAGGCCCGCGAGAACCTGGAGCGCTTCATGGCCCAGGGCGTGCTGATCCAGGACGACACGGACTGCTTCTACATCTACCGCCAGCACATGGACGGCCGCGTCCAGACCGGCTGGGTGGGCTGCTGCAGCGTGGACGACTACCTGACGGACGTGATCCGCAAGCACGAGCACACGCGCGCCGACAAGGAGAAGGACCGCATCCGGCACGTGGATGAATGCGACGCCAACGTGGGTCTGGTCTTCCTCACTTACCGCGGCCAGGCCCGGCTGGACCAGATCGCCGAGCAGTGGACGGAGAGCCGCCCGCCGGTCTACGACTTCGAGTCCGGCGGCGTGCGCCACCAGTGGTGGGTGCTGGACGATGCTAAACTGCAGGCGGAGGTCAGCGCTGGCTTCGCCAAGGTCAAGAACCTCTACGTGGCCGACGGCCACCACCGCAGCGCCAGCGCGGCCAAAGTGGGCGAGCAGCGCCGGGCCACCAACCCGAAACACACGGGCGACGAGGAATACAACCGTTTCCTGGCGGTCTGCTTCCCCAGCGACCAGCTGCACATCATGGACTACAACCGCCTGATCAAGGATCTGGGTGGCCGCACGCCCCAGCAGTTCCTGGCGGATTTGGAGACGGCCTTCCTGGTGGAGCCGGCCGGCGAGCGCGGGACACCGTTCAAACCCGCGGAACGCGGCACCTTCGGCCTCTATCTGGAAGGGCGCTGGTACCGGCTGACGGCCCGTCCGGAGGTGGTGCCGGCGGACGATCCGGTGGCCTGCCTGGACGTGGCCGTGCTGCAGCAGAACCTGCTCACCGACATGCTGGGCATCACGGATCCGCGCACGGACAAGCGGCTGGATTTCGTGGGCGGCATTCGCGGGCTGGTCGAACTGGAGCGGCGCGTGGACGAAGACGGTTTCGCCTGCGCCGTCGCCCTGTTCCCCACTTCCATCGACGATCTGATGGCCGTGGCCGACTCGGGCCAGGTCATGCCGCCCAAGAGCACATGGTTCGAACCCAAGCTCTACAGCGGGCTGGTGGTGCATCGGTTGAGGTAGGAGCGGTGAGATGCGTCGCGTGACACAGGTCCATCCATTGAGCGGGTTCCGGCTGGAGCTGGTCTTTAATGACGGCGTCGCTGGAATCGTTGATTTGTCTCATTTAGCGGACCGCGGCGTCTTTCGTCTCTGGCTCAAACAGGGAGAATTCGAGGCGGTCAGGATTGGTGAGGAAGGCGAACTGTGCTGGGGCGAAGCTGTGGATCTCTGCCCCGACGCACTCTACTTGCGGCTGACGGGACAGACGCCGGAATCCTTGTTCCCTTCATTGGCGGGCTTGGTGAATCATGCCTGAGATCTGTCGCTTCTTCGGGATCGTCATTCGCATGTACTCATGTACTAGTGTAGTGCGTCGTTTTTCCTGGAGCTCAACTTTCGGTTGGCTCGGATGAC
>DYSB01000183.1:0-2555 GCA_020726405.1 Acetofilamentum sp.
TATTGTGGTGTTTTTCGACGGCGAACGCGGTATTCGTGAGGCGGAGGAAGCGCTGCGCAAGCATCCGGTACCAAAGCATCTGGGTGCGACCGAGATTTTGCCGCTGTATGCGCGCCTGTCGGCTGCCGATCAGGCACGGGTGTTTCAGAAACACCACACGCGGCGGATTGTCTTGGCCACCAACGTGGCGGAAACCTCGCTCACCGTGCCGGGCATTCGTTATGTGATTGATACCGGGCTGGCGCGGGTGTCGCGTTTTTCGGCGCGTGCCGGGGTGCAGCGTTTGCAGGTCGAGCCGATTAGCCAGGCGGCGGCGCGCCAGCGGGCGGGGCGTTGCGGGCGGCTCGGGCCGGGCATTTGTATTCGATTGTACGCGGAGGATGATTTCAACCAGCGTCCGGCACATACTGACCCGGAAATTTTGCGCACTAATCTGGCCGCCGTGATTTTGCGCATGGAAAGTCTGCGGCTTGGGCATGTGGATGATTTTCCGTTTTTGGACAAGCCCGACGGGCGGCAGATCAAGGCGGCGTATGACCTGCTGTTTGAGTTGCAGGCCACGGATGCGGTGCAGCGGCTCACTCCGCTGGGCGTACAGCTCGGGCGTTTGCCGGTCGATCCGCGTCTGGGGCGCATGCTGCTGGCGGGGGAAAAGGATGGTTGTCTGGCCGAGATGCTGGTCATTGTCAGCGGTCTGTCGCTGCAAGACCCGCGTGACCGTCCGCCGGAACGTCAGCAAGCCGCCGACCAAGCCCATGCCGCTTGGAAGAATACGAGTTCGGATTTTTTGAGTTTGCTGGCGCTGTGGACGTGGTTCGAGGAGCAGGCGCGGCATTTGTCACAGGCCAAGCAGCGCGCCCTGTGTGAGAAAAACTTTCTTTCCTATGTGCGGATGCGTGAATGGCGCTCTTTGCATCAGGAATTGCGCGGCGTGTTGCATGAGGAGGGTGTGCATGAAAACGAGGCTGCCGCGTCGGACGACGTGATTCATCGCGCCTTGATGAGCGGGCTGCTGGGGCATTTGGCCTTGCGTGATGAGGAAAAGCGCAAGACCACACCCGCCAAGGGGCGACCTGAGCCGCAAGGCTATCTGGGGGTGAAGGGGCGCAGGTTGGCGATTCACCCCGGTTCGGCGCTGCTGAAATTGCCGCCGAAGTGGCTGATGTCGGCGCAATGGCTGGAAACCACGCGTTTGTGGGGCGCGACCAATGCGGCGATTAACCCGCGCTGGATCGAGCCGTTGGCCAAGCATTTGCTCACCACGGATGTGAGTGAGCCGCATTACCAGATGGATTCCGGGCGGGTGGCGGCGTTTGAAACCTTGAGCTTGTACGGCTTGCCGGTGGTAGTGCGGCGAGCGGTGAATTTTGCGGCAATTGACCCGGCAGGTTCGCGGCGGATTTTTGTACGTGAGGGGGTGTTGGGGGCGCTGGATGTTGATGCGGCAAGTGAGGAGCGCGCCCGCCTTCCCTGGGAAGCAAGCCCCTTCATTCATCACAATGTCGCTTTAATCGCCGAGATTCAGGCTTTGGAAGCCAAGGCGCGCAGGCCGGATATTCTGGTGGATGACGAGGTGCTGTGTGCGTTTTTCGAGCGTGTGCTGCCGCCAGAGGTGGTGGATGGGGTGACGCTAGCGGCGGCGTTGCGGCGTGACAAGGCGCTGGATGCGCGCTTGCGGCTGACCCGCGAGATGTTGATGCGGCATGAGGCCGAGGCGGTGCAGGGCGGGCGTTTGCCGGATCGTTTGCGCCTGGGCGAGATCGAGGTCAGCTTGCGTTACCACTTTGCGCCGGGGGCGGAGGATGACGGTGTGACGGCGACGCTGCCTTTGGCGGAGTTGAATCGCTTGGACGTGCAGGCCGCCGAGTGGCTGGTGCCGGGCGTGTTGCAGGAGAAAATCGAGGCGCTGATTCGTGCCTTGCCGAAAACGCTGCGGCGGTATCTGGTGCCTGCGCCGGATGTGGCGCGGGCGTTGGTGGAGCGCGTGATGGAGGGGCTGACGGATTGGCCGCCTGCGGGCAGTTTGCCGCAGCGTTTGTCGCAGGAGGTGCAGCGCATGTTGGGCGCGCAGATTGAGTCTGCCGACTGGCCGCTGACGGAGATTGAGCCGCATCTGCGTTTGCGCGTGGAGTTGGTGGATGATGCGGGTGAAATACGCGGCAGCGGGCGCGATTTGGCGGTGATGCAACAGGCGCTCGGCGGCGCGGCCAAGCGGGCGTTTGTGCAGCGTTTTGAGACGCGCAAGGGCTTGGTGGATTGGGATTTTGGCGCATTGGCGGAGGTGATGGTGGTGGATGCGCCGGCTTTGCTCCCCTCTCCCCTCGCGGGAGATGGGCTGGGGGAGAGGGGGAGAGCCGGAGCGGTTGCTTCGACCACGGTGTATCCGGCCTTGATCGACGCGGGCGAGAGTGTGACTTTGCAACCGATGGACACGGCTGAGGCGGCGGCGCAGGCTACGGCGCAGGGTTTGACCCGCTTGTTTGTGTTGGCGGCCAAGGATGAGGTCAAGGCGCTCAAGCGCGAGGTGGCGCGCGACAATGCGCTATGCCTGCTAT
>DYSB01000183.1:2655-5619 GCA_020726405.1 Acetofilamentum sp.
TGGAGGCTTTGCGCCGTTTGCGCGCGGTGTTGCAGGCGGTGCAGAGTTTGCAGAGTGCTTTGCAGCAGGCGGCGCGGGCGCATGAGGTGGCAGTCAAGGATATGCAGACCCAGTTGGCCGGATTGTTTGCGCGGGATTTTATTCGTGCCTCGCCGATGGCGCTGTGGCAGCGTTTGCCGGTCTATGTACAGGCGGCGAGCAAGCGGCTGGAGCGGCTGAAGCAGAATCCAGAACGTGAGCGCCAGGCACGGGCGCAATTGGAGCCGGTGTTGGCGAGGGTGGCTAAACTCAAATCCCCCCCGCCCCCCTTTGGCAAAGGGGGGGGAAGCAACGTGCCAGAGGAGTTGAACATGATGCTGGAGGAGTGGCGAGTGCAGTTGTTTGCGCAGGAATTGAAAACCGCCATGCCGGTGTCGCAGGCTCGGGTGAATGCCTTGCTGGAGGCGGCGGGCGGATGAAACGCTGGCTCGCGCTTGTGGCCGCTGCGCTCTGGTTTGGCACGGCGGGCGTGTGGGCGAATGATGATGAGTGGTGGTTGGAGCCCAGGGCTGAGCCTGCGGTTGCGGGCACCCCCCTCTCCCCAACCCTCCCCCGCGAGGGGGGAGGGAGTCAATCCGAGACCTCCCAAGCGATAAAAAATGCGGAGAGCGCAAGCCCGCAGGGCGAGGCACAAGGCCAGCGCACGGTCGAGGTCGTGCTGGTCGGCCTGCCCGAGTATTTGCAGGCCGATGTGCTGGCCTCACTGACCGTGCAGCGCCAGCGCAAGAGCCCGTATCTGGATGACCTTCTGGTCGGCAATCTGGCACAGCGCGCCGAGGGCGAGGCGGCGGAGGCGATGCAGGCCTCCGGCTTTTACCGTGCCCAGGTACGCGCCGATCTCGAAGGCACGCCAACCGGCTGGCGTTTGACGCTGACAGTCACGCCGGGGCCGATTGTGCGTATTACCGAGGTGAATGTGCTGCTGCTGGGGGGCGCGCTGGAGCAGCAGCGGGTGGTGAAATTCGGCAAGACCTTTCCGCTGGTGGTGAATGCGCCGCTGGTGCATGCACCGTATGAGGATTTCAAGCGCAACTGGCTGCAACTGGCGCAGGACGTGGGCTTTCTGGATGCGGCCTATACCCGCCACGAGATCGTGGTCGATCCTGCAACCGATAGCGCGCAGGTGTTTTTGACGCTGGAGAGCGGTACGCGCTACCGCTTTGGCGCGACCCGTTTCGATCAGGCCGGGCCGATGGTGTTCGAGCAGGTTTTGCTTGAGGGCTATGTGCCGTGGAAAGAGGGCGAGCCCTACCGTGTGTCGCGCCTGCTGGAATTTCAGCGCACCCTGTCGGACACGCAGTTTTTCGAGCGCATGGAGGTTTCACCCACGCCTAACCGCGAGACGCATACGGTGGATGTGACGGCGGGTTTGAGCACGCGCAAGCAGACACGCTATGCCTTTGGTGTGGGCTATGGCACGGACACTGGGGCGCGGGTGTCGGCAGAAATGGAGCGACGCTTTCTCGATGCACGCGGCGACCGTTTTCATGGCAAGGTCAGTCTTTCCGAGCGCGATGTGCAGGCCGATCTGGAATTGCGCCGCCCCTGGATCAAGCCGCTGGCAGGTACGGAGCGCCTGTTTGGCATTGAAGGCTTCGAGATTGGCGGCACGCCGCGCACGGATTTTTTCTCCGTAGCCTTGCGCAGTCGGCTGGAGGAACTGGACGATGTGGACACCAAAACGCTCTCGCTGCGTCTGTCGGCCAACGACACCAAGGGCGCATGGCGGCGGCAGGCGCGCCTGGTGATGCTGTACGAACAGGATGAGATCAGTAACGAGCCGAATCTGTACGGGCATATGTTCATGCCGGGGCTGTCGCTGTTCTATCGACCCAAGGTGTGGGGGCGGCGCACGCTCTGGACCTGGGATGCGGATCTGCAAAGCACGCTGGGCACGCTGGCATCCAGCACGTCCCTGACCCAGTTGCGTTTGAACGGCGGCTTGACCCTTCCCGTGCGTGAGTTCGATCAGTGGGTGCTGCGCGGTACGCTGGGCAGTAGCGTGTCGGGGGATTTTGACAAGGTGCCGATTTCGCTGCGCTATTTCACCGGCGGCGACCAAAGCGTGCGCGGTTACGGCTATAAGTCGCTGGGGGCGACCGATGCGCAGGGCAATGTGGTGGGCGGCGAGCATGTGCTGGTGTTGAGCGCGGAGTATCAGTGGATGTTCAAAAATCCCTTCGGCATGGCGGCGTTTGTGGACACGGGCAATGCCTTCAATGGCACGGATATACAGCTTAAAACCGGTGCGGGGCTGGGCGCGTTGTGGCGCTCGCCGGTGGGTATGGTCGGGCTGTATCTGGCGCATGGTTTCGAGAACGAAGACGAGAGTTTCCGCCTGCATTTTTCTCTGGGGGCTGAGTTTTGATTGCGCTGGTCATGCGCCTGTTGCTTGCCTTGCTGGGTGTACTCGCGGGGGTAGGCGGGCTGCTGCTGTGGACGCTCGCCGCGCTGCTGTTTTGGCTGGCAACGACGACATCCGGCCTGCGTATGGTGGTGCAGACGCTGGAAAGTACGGGCTGGGTGCAGGTGGGTCATGCCGAGGGTGCGTTGCTCGGGCGCATGAGCCTCAAGGATGTGGTGCTGCACGCGGGTGAAACTCGGCTGCGCGTGGATTGCGCCGAGCTGGACTGGCAGCCGCTGGCCTTGCTGCGGCGACGCGAGGTACAGGTAGATACGCTGTGGCTGGCAGGAGTGCAGGTCGAGCTTGCGCCCGCGACGGATGCGCCCAAGCCAGCGAGCGAGCCTTGGGCGGGCTTGAGTCTGCCTGTGGCGGTGTTTGTGGATGATCTGCGGGTGGATGGGGTGAGTTTGCGCCCCTCTTTGCAAAAGGGGGGCGGGGGGGATTTGCGGCGGGCTGAGCCTCTTGCGCAGACTGTGCCGATGGCTCCCCCCTCTCCCCAGCCCTCCCCCGCGAGGGGAGAG
>DYSB01000184.1 GCA_020726405.1 Acetofilamentum sp.
GCTACGCAGCCCAAGGAATTTAAGGGCCGGGTTAATAATCCAGGAAATGCGTCAAGAACAGGCATTCGAATCCAATCACATCCATCGATCTCCCCTCGTTCGGCAGCGATTGAAGGACATCGACATGGGTCGAAGGGGTTCCATGGCATTGGCGCGCGGGACAAAGGAAGGACCGCAAAGGGAGGCGCGTATGCGAAGCTTGTGGTTGTTTGCGATCGGCTTGATGGCAACAAGGGTTGGCTGGGGCGGCACCCAAGCCGTGATGTGGCGGGAGGGCCAGCCCATCCAACTGGTCGGCGAGAACTGGGGATGCTATCTGGCGGACGCTCAAGCGCGGCCTCTGTCACTTGCAGGGAATCCCACCATGGATAGGCTGTGGAGGGTGGATGGGACCTGGCAGCCGGTCCCGGGTGCAAGCAACCAATTGGAGTATGCCGCATTGGACAGCCTGGGGCGATTGGTGGCCAGCGGGGTCCCTTTCCCCGCGCTCACTCCACCCGCAACCCAAAGCTTGGCGCGACAGCTGTGGCAAGAGCAACGCAGCCAATACAACCAGGGCTCCATCGGTCGTCGCCGCCTGGAGAGCGATGTCATTGTGACATTCGTGCCCCTCGAGTTGTCCTATTCTGGTTCCACGCCCTGGGAGGACCAGTTCTTCCTCTTGTCCGACTCCCTTCTGGTCGATGAGCTGGCCTTCTATCGCACCCTGTTCGATGAAGATCTTCTCTCCTTGTCCTCGGCGGGTCGACGACCGATTCGACACTCCCTGGCGCACATCTGGGCGGAGAACCAAGACGAAGTGGTGAGCCGATTGCGGCCGGACTCCCGTCGCTGCGCCTGGTATGGGGAGCGTCCCGGGTGGGCTTGCCAACCCGATGGCCGTCCCTGGCCCGTGGACCTGATGGAGTACCAGAACCTCAACCAACTAGACCGCTTGATGGATGAGATGTTCGAGGTGGGGTTGGACTTGAGGGATCGCGGACCCTTCGACCAGGTGATCTTCCTTCTTTCCGGGCTTCACATCCTGCCGGAGCTGGTGGCCTACCCTTCCGCCAGCCTGGGGATGATCAGCATGGGCACCAACGGATTCTACCTGGATGAGCCCATCGTGGACCAAATGCCGCCGGCCTACGCGGCCAATGTCATCCTGCAGAACACCGGTCTGACCTACACGTTCCAGTGGGGCGGGGGGGGCGACACCGGCTGTTGGGATCTGATGGGAATGGGCATGACCGGCTATGCCGACCACTTCTGGGTCGAGTTCAGGGATCCGCAGCGGCGGAGCATCTACAGCCCGGCCCGGCTCAACCCCGTGGATCGCCTGGAGGTGGGTTGGGCGCAGCATGCTGTCTCTTTATGCGACCCCGGCGAGCGGGTCCTGCTGCCGGACTGCACGTACATCCTGGAGAATCCCGAGAACAGCGAGGAGATCCTGGCCATCACCAGCTGGGACCGCGGACCGGGCTCCATGATGGCCGGCCACCTACCCAGCCTGCTTGCCGGTGGCACCGGTTTGGTCTTCCATTCCCAGGCACCCCACATCAGTTGGCAAGGGATGGAGAATGTGCCCACCCTGGTCCGCTCGGAGCAGGTGCTGGATGAGGAATTCGCCGATGCCTGGAACGAGCGCTACACACCCTTTCCCAGCGCCGACAATGACACCCTGATCTGGAGCTGGCCCAGCACGGGGAATCCATGCTCCTGGGGGCTGGGTTTCCGCGTGGATCCTCAATCCGCCGGCACCTGGCTGCGCCTGGAACACGCCCCCGCGGACCAGGTCCGGTTGGTGGCGCAAGATGGGCCTTGGCAGCGGGAGATTCCTTTGGACCTCCAAGGTCCTTTGCGCGGTTCCCTTTACAACACCGGGGTGCCGCTGCGCCAGGTCCAGGTGGCGGTCCTGGACACTGTGCACCGTGATTGGCTGCGAGGAAGCGCCTTCCTTTCCGGGGACTGGGGTCCGAATCAAGTCCTGTCCTTCGAACTGCCGGCCTCCCAGCTTGACCTGCCCGCCGAGCAGGCTGCCCTGGGGTCCCGCGTGCATCTCCATGTAGAGGTGGAATCGCTGGATCCCCTCTCTCCGGGTCAAGCCCTGTTCGTGGACCAGCCCTTCCTGGGAATGCGATCGGCGGCAAGCCTGCCTGTCTCCCACCAGGCTCTCGTTGTCTCGGACCATGAATGGCTGGCCGTGGTCGACGACGGCTGGCTGCGCGTTTGGCGGAACCTGGATCAGGTTCGCTCCCTCTTCCTTGGAGACACGCCCTCGCAGATGTTGTTCGCCGATTTGGCCCGTGACGGGGACGGGTCTCCCGAACTGGTGGTGGTGGGCGAGACCTCGTTGCGGGTATACGGGTTGTCCATGTTCCAGATGCAGGGACCACAGACCCTGCCGGGCTGGCCGGTGATGGGCTGGGAGCTGGGTCCCCACGCGATGGTGGTGGATGATCCGGCGCTGTCCGCTGGGCCCGTATTGATCTACCTCGAGGCGGGCAGGCTTATCCTGCGAACAGGCGATGGGGTGCTGCTGCCCGACCGGGTTTTCGTCGATATTCCTGGGGACTGCTGGCCGGTGGCACGCATGGCCTATCTGGGTGGTGATCCCCTGGGTCCCAAGGTGGCGCTGGCGGGCGGCCGGTTGGGCGAGCGGAAACTGGTCATCATGGGTTTGGACGGCAGCCTGGAGTTCTTTCTCGACGAATCCGCCTATGAAGGGGATCGTCTTGAGTTCGAGCAGTTGCTGGCTGGCGACTTCCTGGCCAATGGTTATTGCGACCTTCTGGCCGTGGTGACACGCAACGGCCACGTCCAAGCCACCACGTTGGTGGCATGGTCCCAAGCGGAGGAAGCATGGGTCCATCGCATCGACAACCTGTTTGGTGAGGTTCGCTTGGGCTCGGGCGCTGAGAGCATGGTACCGCTGGCACCTGCCGGGGACACGGGCCATGTTCGCCTCGCTTTCAATATCTGGCGGGCGCACATCAGCTCGGAGCCGGACAGCTCCCGGCTGGTTGTGGTGGATTTTTCCCGCCCGGACTGGCAGTCCGCCGCGGAGTGGATTTGCGTTCCCGATTTGGAGCGCCGTCATCTGCTGGCTGCGGACCTGGATGGGGACGGTTGGACAGATTTGCTGGGAACAGCCAGAGGTGTGGGCGTGGAGATGTGGCGGGGGGATGGGCCCACCTTCCGACCCTGGTCGGATTCCCAGCACGTGCACACTAGCCGTGCGGACGAACATCCCGTGCCCCTGCTGGTCGACGGCAGATTGCTGCTTGGGCTGCGGGCAGACGGAGTGCTCGATTTTCGCCATACGGAGGGGGAGGCGTGGCCCACCTGGCCTTATCCAGAGGGGCCGGGCAACAGCTGCCGGTTGCCTGTCCTGGCTTTCCCAGCGCCGGTGCTGGACCTCAGCATCGAGGCGGGACGGCCCTCGCTGGCCATCCACTTGGCTGCCCCCTGTGAGCGGATTGGCATCCAGCGGGCCGATTCCTGGGCCGGTCCTTTCGAAGAGGTGGCCCAATTGGCCTGTGATGGCGCCCTCTCGCTGCGCTGGGAAGATGGGCCGCGCTCCGGTTCGGGCTTCTACCGGGTGGTGGCGATTCGCGAGCCGCAAGGACCCGATGGCGCCGGCATTCGTTGACTCATTCCTTCCTCGGGCATCCCGCAACGGGCCTTGCCCCGCCGACAAAGGACATGTGGGAGGTTGCCATGGACCGATGGTGCACATGGCTGGTGTTCTGGGTGCTCCTTGCTTCAAATGCCCAGGGGCAAGAGGGGCTTGACTCCACCCGCTTCTGGCAACAGCGAATCAGCGAATTGGGCTTCGGTTCCCATCACCCCAGGTTGGACACCCTGAGTGACGGCAACATCCTGGTGAGCTGGGGCGTCTCCGGCGTGTTCCCCTATTCCCATGAACCCTACGCGGCCGTATACCGACCCACGTCGGAGGGAGGGGAGATCCTGGTTCCCGCCCAAGCGGTCCTCCTGCACGAGTCGTTGGCTGTGCAATCGGTGGTGGCCGATCCTGCCGGGGGCTTCATGGTGGTGACCATCTGGTGGCAATCCGCGGAGCCCTTCGGGCCCTTGACCACAACCATCCACTACCACCACATCAGCGTGGACTATGAGCGCGGCGGCTTCCAATCGGACTGGACGGTGGCCGACGGCCCCTTTCAAGAGATCTCCCTCGCCAATGGACCTCCAGCTGTTGTGAACCAGGGAAGGCTGCTGCTGGCCCTGGAGGCCCACGAGGACCCGTTCCGCTACTACATCCAGGTGCTGGACCTCGCCGATGGACGACTGCTGCGTGGCGATCCGCTGGCTCTGCCCCACAACGAAAGTACCGCTGCCATCTCGTTTGCCCCAGTGCCGGGGGGCTTCTTCTTCTACTGCCCGCATGAAGTGGGTCTGGTGGGCTTGGACGGCGACCTTCTCTGGACGCGGGAGAGCGGGGTTTGGCTGCACACTCCGAGGGTGGTCTCGGACGGAGACAAGGTCCACGTGGTAGGTTGCCTGGCCCGGCGTCACATCCTCTGGGCCACGTACGACGCGGCGGATGGACAGGGGATGGGACAAGACACCCTTTGGTCCTGGAACGGCTACAACACCAGTGCGGACATCCTGTTCCAGGACAGCTTGTTGTTTGTCGCCGCGACTCTCACCCCCCCCGGGGTGGACAACCTGTGGATGCTGCGTCCCGGCGGGGAGCGGGTGGCATCCACGCGGCTGACGGGACTGGATGATCGCTTCTTCACGGTCCATTTGGTCGCACCCAACCTGGTCCGGGGTGTGGGCTGGTGGAGCGAGCAGTCCGCTTGGCTGTTCCATTGGGGCGAAGATGGACTGGACGAAGACGGGGAGCTGGTGCTGCCGGGCTACCTGAATGACGACGGATATTACGATGTGGATGCCCCTGTCTTGTACACGGGAGGTGGCTATCACGGGACGTCGTACTGGGATGTTTGGGTATCCACGTGGCGCCTCCTGCCCCGGGAGACGGCACTTGCCCCTCCTCCCGCCGCGGCTGGGGAAATTCCTCTCTCAAGTCACCCCAACCCCTTCAATTCCCGCACCGTGGTGGAGTTCACCTTGACGGAACCAACCCGGATCTCGCTGGCCGCCTACAACCTGCTGGGGCAGCGTGTGCTGGAGCTTGGCCCCCAATGGACGCCACCCGGGTCCCGGCGGCAGGAACTGGATTTCGGCGGGCTTGCCAGCGGCCCGTATGTGGTGGAGGTGCGCGGGCCCGCCGGTCCCCTGGCCCAGGTCACGGTGATTTGCGTGAAGTGATCTCCGATGGACATGTCGAATGCCGGGGGATCAACCCGCGCCGGCCTTGGAATGAAGGGCCTGGCCACTCCCGGCCTTTTGTCTGTGTGAATCCGGCTGGCTGGCTGTCCTTGGACGGTGGAGGCTGGAGGATGGTCCAGATGTCCATTTGGGAAGCTCTCGTGAGGGGCAATCCCGTGGAAACCTGGACTGCGGGCGTCACGACGCGATTCCAAGCTCCGCTTGGTTGGTGCTGATGCGCGGTCCTGGACTCAGTGCCTGTGAATCAATTGGAGCCTCAAGTTCAATCAACCTCGCACTGACGGATCAAG
>DYSB01000185.1 GCA_020726405.1 Acetofilamentum sp.
ATCGCCGCATGAATCTGGTCTGGCTCATCACCAGCACCTTGCGGCTGGCGGCAAGGCTGGCGGCAAGATCGGCTCAGCGACCACTCAAAGTCTTACGTATGGCGGAGTCTGCTACGTAATCGGGCAGAGTTTTTGTGAGTGGGGTTTTGGGTGGTAAAGCGAATGAACATGCCTGGAGTGGGGTTCTTGGTGCTGCAGCTACATGGGCTTAGCGGAAAACTATCTTTCGCACGAAGACTCTAAGGCTCTAAGATGATTGTTGGTTGTTATAAAGGCCGGAAGCCCATAAAAGTTGATTATAGAGTTATAAACCGATTCTTTATAAAAGAGCAATACACTTGATTTCACATCAATACCTACTAATTCTTTGAGACTTCGAGTCTTCGTGCTATCCAAGTTCACCGAAAGAACAGAAGTCAAACCGCGTCATAACGCATCTCTGTGTCTCTGTGCCTCTGTGGTAGGAGTGACCAGCCCCACCATAAAACCCGGCTGCTCGCACAGCACGAACAGCCAGGTCAGGTAGAAATCTACACATCACCGCCAGGGCCCAGCTAGAAGAACAGCACCGTATCCAGGAGGAAGAGCGGAATCAGGATGCCCACCGACCACGCCATGTACCCGAAGAAGCTCGGCATCTTCACGCCCGACTGCTCGGCGATGGACTTTACCATGAAGTTCGGCGCGTTCCCGATGTAGGTGTTGGCTCCCATGAACACCGAGCCGCAGCTGATGGCCATCAGCGTCGTGCCGTGCTGCATCAGCAGCGGCACTGCCTGGGCTTCCGTCAGGCCCGGATACAAGCTGCCCAGCGCGGTGTTGAAAAAGGTCAAGTAGGTCGGCGCGTTGTCCAGGAAGCTGGAGAGCAAGCCCGCGGCCCAGAAGTAGCTGGCGTCGCTGGAGACCCGTTCGATGATGACGGACATGGCGCCGTGGGTGCCCGCCTTGAGGATTTCCAGCGCCGGGATGATGGTGATGAAAATGCCGGCGAAGAGCTTGGCCACTTCCAGGATCGGCTCCCAGTTGAAGTCGTTGGCCGCGCGGGTCTCCGCCCGGGTGATCTTCAGGCTGATCAGCAGCAGCACGACGATCGCCCCGTCCCGCAGCAGGTTCAGGTAGGGCAGCACGATGGGATGCGCGCCCGGCAGCAGAGTCAAGCCGCGCAAGGAGCCCGTCGCGGCGTCCAGGAAGGCCGGGTGGCTGTTCCACATTCCGCTGAGGATCACGGCGCCCACCACGCCGCCCAGCAGCAGCAGGTTGGGAAGTCCTTCCACGCGCAGGCGCTCCGTTGGGGCCGTGTTGGCGGGCAGTCCGCCCTCCCGGGCCAGCAGCCAGCGATCCAGCCCGTAGAAGACGGCCAGCAGGATCAGGGCATTGATAGTCATGGGCAGCCAGCAGTGCACCAGGGTCCAGAAGAAGGAGACGCCGTGCAAGTAACCCAGGAAGAGCGGCGGGTCGCCGATGGGCGTCAGCGCGCCGCCGATGTTGGACACCAGGAAGATGAAGAAGATCACCACGTGCATCTTGTTCTTGCGCATGGCGTTGCTCTTGAGCAGCGGGCGGATCAGCAGCATGGAAGCGCCCGTGGTGCCGATCCACGAAGCCAGCAGCGTGCCGATGAGCAGGATCAGTGTGTTGACCTTGGGCGAACCTGCTAGGCTGCCCTTGACTGCGATGCCGCCGGCGATGACGAAGAGCCCGGTGAGCAGGAGGATGAAGGGCAGGTAGTCCAGCACCACAATGTGCAAGAGCGAGTACGTGGCCTGGTGCAGGCCGTAGGCTGCGGCGAAGGGCAAGGCGAAAAGCAGGGACCAGAAAGCCGAGACCTTGCCGAAGTGGTGATGCCAGAAGTGCGGCGCCAGCAGCGGAAACAGCGCGATGGAAAGCAGGATCCCGGCGAAGGGAATAGCGCTCCAGAGGGGCAGGCTCTCCCCCAGCGTGGGCTGGGTGGCCGCTTCCGCGGCCCGGGCCAGGCCCGGCAGGGCCAACAACAGGAGGGCGGCGGCCCCCAGCCGGCGAATCAGGCGCTCGATCAACGTCATGCGGCGTCCTTTCAGGAGGACGGACCGGACCCGTCAGGTTCCGGCGGCCGGATCCGTTATGTGCACTGGAATGGGCCTGCTACAAGCCGATTCCCCGGGTCAGTTCGAGCCAGAGACCCGGCCAGACGCCCAGCACCAGCACGCCCAGGGCGGCCAGTCCGGCGGCCAGGGTCAGCCCGCGGTCGCACTCCAACCGCTCCGCCAGCGCCGGCGCCGGTTCGTGGAAGTAGGCGAAGACCACCAGCCGCAGGTAGTAGTAGACGGCCACCACGCTGGTCAAAATGCCCAGCACGGCCAGGCCCGTCTGCCCGGCGCGCACGGCGGCGGAAAAGACCAGCAGCTTGCCCATGAAACCCGCCAGCGGCGGAATGCCCGCCAGACCCAGCAGCAGCACGGCCAGCAGGCCAGCCAGGAGGGGATCGCGCTTGGCCAGGCCCTTGTAGTCGTCAATGTGGTAGAGGCCGCCTCCCGCCCGGCTCACCCGCGCGGCGATCAAAAACAGCGGCACGTTGAGCAGGCCGTAGGGCAGCAGGTAAAACAGCACGGCCTCGAGGCTCTCCCCGGCGTAGCCCGTGGCCAGCAGGCCCAGCAGCAGGTAGCCCGCGTGGGCCACGGAGCTGAAGGCCAGCATGCGCTTGACGTTCACTTGGCCCAGGGCGCTGAAATTGCCCACCAGCATGGTTAGCGCCGCGCAGATCCCCAGCAGCGGGGCCCAGGCCGTGGACTGCGGCGCCAGTGCCAGCAGCAGGCGGCCGAAGCCGGCGAAGGCCGCGGCCTTGGCGCCCGTGCTCATGAAGGCCGTGACCCAGCTCGGGCTGCCCGTGTAGACGTCGGGCAGCCAGGAATGGAAGGGCACGGCCCCCACCTTGAAGAGGAAGCCGGTCATACTCAGGACGATGCCCCCCAGCGCGATCCACTGCGCCCCGCCGCCGCCCCGCGCGATTCCCAACCCCAGCTCCGCCAGATTGAGGGTGCCCGCGGCGCCGTAGAGCAGGGTCAGGCCGAAGAGCAGGAAGGCCGAGGCGAAGGAGCCCGTCAGGAAATAGGTCAGGGCCGCGTGGCGCGATTCCGTCCGCTGCCCCAGGAGGCCCGCCAGCGCGTAGAGCGAAAGGCTGAGCACCTCGATGGCCAGGAAGAGCGTGATCAGGTCCCCGGCGGAGGCCAGGGCCAGCATGCCCGTGGCGCCGAAGAGCGTCAAGGCCAGGGTCTCGGCCCGCGGCAGGGCGCGCTGACACAGGTAGGACGCGCCGCCCAGCAGCAGCAGCAGCAGCGCGGCCAGCACCGTGGTGCGGCCCACGTAGGCCAGCGGGTCGGACAGAACGGAGCCGAAGTAGCCGGGCTCCCGGGTCACGGGGAATAAGCAAAAGGCCAGGGCCGCCAGGACCGCCAGGGCGCTCAGCGGGCTCAGCCAGCCGTCGGCGCGCCGGCCGCCCAGGGCGTTGGCCAGCAGCACCAGCAGGCCGCCGCCCGCCAGGATCAGCTCGGGCAGCAGGCTGGCCGGATTCAGGGTGCTCAGGTCCATCTCAGCGGTTCCTCATCAGTTCCAGGGTCGCCTCCACGGCGGGATTGATGCGGTCCAGCAGCGGCTGCGGCTGGACGCCGATCCAGATCACCAGCACGATCAGCGGCGCGAAGACCAGCAGTTCGCGCCGGCTCAAGTCGGGCAGGCCCTGGTTCTTGGGGTTGGCGAGCGGGCCGAAGAGCACGCGCTGCACCATCCAGAGCAGGTAGACGGCGCCCAGCACCACACCCGTGGCGGCGATGGCCGTGGGTCCGGGCTGGCTCTGGAAGGAGCCAAGCAGGATCATGAACTCGCCCACGAAGCCGTTCAGGCCGGGCAGGCCCACCGAGGACAGCACGAAGAAGACCAGCACGAAAGCGTAGAGCGGCATGCCCGCCGCCAGCCCGCCGAAGTCGGCGATCAGGCGCGTGTGGCGGCGCTCGTAGATCACGCCCACCGCCAGGAACAGGGCGCCCGTGGAGAGGCCGTGGTTGATCATCTGCAGCACGGCGCCCGAGACGCCGATGGTCTGCAGCGAGAACAGGCCCAGCATCACGAAGCCCAGGTGCGAGACCGAGCTGTAGGCCACCAGCTTCTTCATGTCCTTCTGGACAATGGAGACCAGCGCGCCGAACACGACGCCCACCACCGCCAGGCCCACCAGCAGCGGCATCAGGGCCTGCACGGCACTGGGGAAAAAGGGCAGGGCGAAGCGCAGGAAGCCGTAGGTGCCCATCTTGAGCAGCACGCCGGCCAGGATCACGCTGCCGCCCGTGGGCGCCTCCACGTGGGCGTCGGGCAGCCAGGTGTGCAGCGGGAACATGGGGACCTTGATGGCGAAAGCCACGGCGAAGGCCGCGAACAGCCAGAGCTGGGTCCCGGCGGCGGGATGGAAATGCTCCAGCAGGAGCGGCAGATCGAAGGTGCGGCCCAGCCCGGGCACCAGCGTGTTCCAGTGGATGACCAGAATGGCCACCAGCATCAGCACGCTGCCCGCCATCGTGTAGAGGAAGAACTTCACCGCTGCGTAGATCCGCCGCGTGCCGCCCCAGATCCCGATCAGGAAGTACATGGGGATCAGCACCAGCTCCCAGAACACGTAGAAAAGGATCAGGTCCAGGCTGGCGAACACGCCCACCAGGCCCGTGGTCATCAGGAAGAAGAGCATCAGGTAGCCCTTCAGGGCCTTCTCCACGTGGAAGCTGGCCAGCACGATGATCGGCAGCAGCAGGGTGCTGAGCAGCACCAGCAAGAGCGAGATGCCGTCCACACCCATGTGGAAGGAGATCCCCAACCGGGGCAGCCAGTCCGCCTGCACGACGAACTGGTACTGGCCGGCCGTGGCCACGTCGAAAGTCGTGAACAGCGGGACGCTGAGAGAGAACTCCAGCAGGGCCAGCAGCAGGGCCGCGCCCTTCAACAGCCCCGTCTGCCGGGCGGGGATCAGCCAGAGCAGCAGCAGGGCCGCCAGGGGAAAAAAGGTCAGCAGGGGCAGAATCTGGTGCAGCATGGGCGTGTCCATCATCGGGTGAAGACCACAAGGAGCAGGGCCACCAGCCCCAGCGCCATGGCGGTGAGATACTGCGGCAGGCGGCCCGACTGGAGGGGCCTGAGACCGGCGCCTACGCGTTCACAAAGACGACCCAGCCCGTTGACCACGCCTTCCACCACCAGGCCGTCCACCTGTTTGTAGCAGAAGTCGCAGAGTCCGGCGATGGGCCGGACCACCAGCGCCTCGTATATCTCATCCACGTACCACTTGTTGAGCAACCGGCGGTGCAGACCGGGATGCCGCTTGGCCCGAGCCGGTGCCAGCCCGGGCTGGCCCAGGTAGAGGCGCCGGGCCTCGATCAGCCCCAGGCTGGCCACGCCGACGGAGAGCGCGGCCAGCAGAGCCTCCAGGCCCGGGTTGCCGTGTTCGGCCGTGGCGTGCAGCAGGGCCAGGTCGCTGCCCTGGTGGAAGACCGGGGCCAGGAACTCGTCGAAGCGGTTGCCGATGTGCGCGAAATCCAGGAAGTGCGGCAGGCCCCAGAAACCCGCCACGGC
>DYSB01000186.1 GCA_020726405.1 Acetofilamentum sp.
AATTCAGAAGTAATCGACCCGGACCGGTAGGGACACGATACATCGTGTCCCTACGGACGGGGACCGGGATCAAGCCCGGGTCAAGGAAGGAGCTGGGCCATGCGCGACATCGTGATCCTGGCTTGCCAGGAGTGCAAGCGGCGCAACTACTCGACCACCAAGAACAAGCGCAAGCACACAGGCCGCGTTGAGTTCACCAAGTATTGTCCGTGGTGCAACAAGCACACGCCGCACAAGGAAACCAAGTAGAGCGGCTCGCCGCACAGGCCAGTAGCTCTAATGGTAGAGCGGCGGACTCCAAATCCGTAGGTTGGGGGTTCGAATCCCTCCTGGCCTGCTTTGATCGGAGAAACAGGGACTTCACATGGTCAACATGAAGACCTATTTCAGCGAAGTGCAAGACGAGATGAAGAAGGTCAACTGGCCCAGTTGGCCCATGCTGAAAAGCTCCACCAGTGTGGTGATTTTCGTCTCGCTGCTGCTCGCTGTGACCGTCTACCTCTTCGACCTGATCCTTTCCCGCGCCGTGGGTTGGATTCTGTAACAAGGGGAGCGGCATGTCGGATTTGATGCAGCAAGCCAACGTGGACGAGAATCTTCCCGTCAAGCGCTGGTATGCGGTCCAGGTCTTCACAGGCCAGGAAGAGAAGGTCAAACGCTACGTGCTGGAAGAAGCCCGTCGCGTGGGACTGGGCGACCAGATCACGGACGTGCACATTCCCACCGAGAAGAAGGTGGAAATGCGTGCCGGCAAGCGTAAGGTCAAGGACGTCATCAACTTCCCGGGCTACATGTTCGTGGAGATGGTCCTGACCCTGCAAACCCGCCACTTTCTGCTCAACTCCCCGTCCGTCCTCAACTTCGTGGGCCCCAACAACGAGCCGCATCAGTTGTCGGATACGGACGTGAAGCGCATCATCGGCCGAATGGGCGCCAGTGATGAGCCGACCCTGGATCACCGCTACAAGTTGGGCGAGACGGTGAAGATCATCGACGGACCCTTCAACGATTTCACGGGTACGCTGCAGGAAATCAACGATGAGAAGAAGCGACTCAAGGTGATGGTGTCCATTTTCGGACGTTCCACGCCGGTGGAACTGAACTTCACCCAGGTGGAGCCCATCAACTGAATAGGCCGCCAACGGGCGGGCAAGGCGAAGACAACCGATTCACAGGACGACGCGCATGAAGAAGATCACCGGTTACATCAAGCTGCAGCTCCCCGCCGGAGCCGCCACGCCGGCCCCGCCCGTGGGCCCGGCCCTGGGCCAGCATGGCGTGAACATCATGGAATTCTGCAAGCAGTACAACGCCAAGACACAGGATCAGAAGGGCATGATCATCCCGGTGGTGATCACGGTCTTCGCCGACCGCTCCTTCACGTTCATCACCAAAACCTCGCCGGCCTCCAATCTGTTGAAGAAGGTGGCCGGCATCGCCAAGGGCAGTGGCGTGCCCAACCGCGAGAAGGTGGGCAAGATCACCTGGGAGCAGTGCCGGGAGATCGCCCGCATCAAGAAAGAAGACCTCAACGCTTACGACGAGGAGATGGGTGCGCGCATCATCGCGGGCACGGCCTTGTCCATGGGCATCGTGGTAGAAGACTAATCCAAAGGAAGCCAAGGCAGAGACATGAAGAGAAGCAAAAGGTACTCTTCCGCTTTCGCCAGGGTTGATCGTCTGAAGCAGTATCTCCTGAATGACGGCGTCAAGCTGTTGAAGGAATGCGCCACGGCGACCAAGTTTGACGAGACGGTGGAAGTCACCATGAACCTCGGCGTCGATCCGCGTCATGCGGACCAGATCGTTAGAGGGACAGTTTCCCTTCCACACGGAACTGGCAAGAGCGTTCGTGTCCTTGTTTTGGCCAAGCCCGACAAGCACAAGGAGGCCCTGGAAGCAGGTGCCGACTTCGTCGGACTCGACGACATGGCGGAGAAAATCCAAGCCGGTTGGATCGAGTTCGACAGTGTGATTGCCACCCCCGATGCCATGGGCGTCGTGGGCAAGCTTGGCCGGATTCTGGGACCGCGCGGCCTGATGCCGAATCCGAAGGTGGGGACGGTGACTCCCAATGTGGGACAGGCGGTGCGGGAGGTGAAGGCCGGTCGAATCGATTTCCGGGTCGATCGCTACGGTATTCTCCACGTCGGCGTGGGGAAGGCCTCCTTCGAAGCTGAGAAGCTGGTCGAGAACGTGGAGGAATTCGTCCGCACGGTGCTGAAGCTCAAACCTTCGGGCGCCAAGGGCAACTACGTCAAGAGCATCAGCGTCTCCAGCACCATGGGTCCGGGCATCAAGTTGGACAAGGCTGAAGTCCTTGACCGCGTGAAATAGGAGTTCCCGATGCCTACCCCGAAGAAAGAAGCCGTCATCCAGGAGCTGGGCTCCCGGCTCAAGCGGGCCAAGGCGGTCTATGTGGCGGACTACTCCCACATGAACGTGACCACCTTGACGGAGCTTCGCAGCGAGCTGCGCAAGGCCGATGCCGAAATCCAGATCGTCAAGAACAACCTCATCCGTCTGTCCCTGGCGAACACGCCCTGGGCCAACGCCGGCAAGGACCTGCACGGTCCGTGCTCGTTGACCCTGGCCTACGGTGAGGCTCCCGTGGTGGCCAAGGTGCTCAAGCGCTTTGCCGCCTACCACAAGGAGCGGCCAGTGGTCAAGGCCATCGGGTTCGAGGACAGCGTGCACGGCGGCGAATTCCTGGGAACCCTGGCTTCCATGCCGACGCGTCAGGAAGCCCTGGGCATGTTGGCCGGTGTGCTGAACAGCATCATCGCCAGCTTCGCCCGCGCCCTGAACGCGGTGGCGGACAAGACCACGGAAGCGGGCACCGCCACACCGGGCGCCGCCCTGACCCAGGTCAGCGCTCCGGCTGCCACGGCCGAGCCGGCGCCGGTGGCCGCCCCGCTTGAAGAGACAGCCCCGGACGCCTCGCCTGAGGCCGCCAGTGAGGAAGCGGAAGGCGGCGCCGAGGCCTAGGCCCGGTCGCCTTCGGAACAGACAAAGCGACAAAGGAGATACCCATGGCGTTCGACAAGACTGCCTTCATCGAGCAGGTCAAGGAAATGACCGTGCTGGAGCTGTCCGAGCTCGTCAAGGCGATTGAGACCGAGTTCAACGTGTCCGCGGCGGCCCCGGTGGCCATGATGTCCGGCGGCAGCGATGGTCCCGTGGAAGAGAAAGTCCAGACCGAGTTCGACGTGATCATGACCAGCGCCGGTCAGAAGAAGATCTCCGTCATCAAAGTCATCAAGGACATCATCGGCCTGGGTCTGAAGGAGTCCAAGGACTTCGTCGACAACCTGCCCAGGGCGGTCAAGGAGAAGGTGTCCGAGGCCGAGGCCACCGAGATCAAAGAGAAGCTCGAGGCCGAGGGCGCCACGCTCGAGATCAAGTAATCTCGACGGTTCATGCCCATCCCGCCACACCCCCGACCGGGGGTGTGGCTTCCCCTTGTTTTTCGGACCATTGGGTCCCCGTACGCCCAGGGAAGACAACAGGAAAGGCAGGAGGCCGGTTGAGCCGCTTCATCCCAAAGCTCAGCAGCCCCTTCCTTCTGTTCGGTCCGATCCCGGGCATCCGACACCGCGCCCCACACAACCCGCCCACCGTGCGGGCTTGCCTGTCTGGGGTTGAACATGCTGCCCCTGGTGGAGGAGGTCTCTGTTGAAGGCCAAGAATCACATCCAGCGCCACTCGTTTTCCAGGATCCCCAAGCTGGTGGAACTGCCGGACCTGCTGGACATCCAGCTGGCTTCGTTCCGGCGTTTCATCCAACTGGGCGTACGTCCCGAGGAGCGAGAGCGCGTCGGGTTGAATTCCGTGTTCCTGAACGTCTTCCCGATTATCGACAATCGGGAGGAGCACATTCTGGAGTTCAGCCACTATGCCATTGAGCCCCCGAAGTACACGGTGGAGGAGTGCAAGGAGCGCGGCGTCACCTTTGCCGCCCCGCTGAAAGCCCTGCTGCGCCTGTCCCGCAAAACGGCCACCGAGGACGGTTTCGGGGAGACCATCGAGCAGGAGGTCTACCTGGGCAACCTGCCCATGATGACCGACACAGGCACCTTCATCATCAACGGCTCCGAGCGCGTGATCGTCAGCCAGCTGCACCGCAGCCCGGGCGTCTTCTTCGGCGTGACCCAGCACCAGAACGGCACGCCGCTCTACGCCGCGCGGATCATTCCCTTCCGCGGCTCGTGGGTGGAGTTCACCACCGACATCAACGACGTGCTCTACGTCTACATCGACCGCCGCAAGAAATTCCCCGTGACCACGCTGCTGCGGGCCATGGGCTACGCATCCAATGCCCAGATATTCAACCTCTTCGGCTACTCCGAAGAGGTGGCCCTCTCCTCCAAGACCGTCTCGCGCTTCGTCAAGCGCCTGATCATCGACGACGTGGTGGACGAGTCCACGGGCGAAATCGTGGTGGAGCGCGGCACGATCTTGAGCGAGGAGAACCTGGCGCTGCTCAAGGACCGCGGCGTCAAGTCCATCCTGCTGCTGCGCGACAGCGAGGAACACTCCACCGGCTTCGACATCATGCGTAACACGCTGGGCAAGGATTCCTGCCGCAGCCAGGAAGACGCGCTGATGGAGATCTACCGCGAGCTGCGCGGCAGCGAGGCGCCGGATCTGGACACGGCCAAGGGCCTGCTGGAGAAGCTCTTCTTCGACGAGCGCCGCTACGACCTGGGCGCCGTGGGCCGCTACCGGATGAACGCCAAGCTCAACCTGGACATCCCGCGCCACGTCTGCATCCTGACCATCGAAGACCTGACCTGCATCATCACCTACGTGCTGGAGCTGCGGGAAGGCAAGCGGATGACGGACGACATCGACCACCTGGGCAATCGCCGGGTGCGCACGGTGGGCGAGCAGCTGGCCAACCAGTTCAGTGTGGCCCTGACGCGCATGGCCCGCACCATCAAGGAGCGGATGAACCTGCACGACACGGAGCGCCTGACGCCCCAGGATCTGATCAACGTGCGCACGGTGTCGAGCGTGGTGAACACCTTCTTCGGCACCAACCAGCTGAGCCAGTTCATGGATCAGGTCAATCCCCTGGCGGAACTGACCCACAAGCGCCGCCTCTCGGCCCTGGGCCCCGGCGGCCTGACGCGCGAGCGCGCCGGCTTCGAGGTGCGCGACGTGCACTTCACGCACTATGGCCGCCTTTGTCCCATCGAGACCCCGGAAGGCCCGAACATCGGCCTGATCAGCAGCCTCTGCACCTATGCGCGGATCAACGACCTGGGCTTCGTGGAGACGCCCTACCGCCGCGTCAAGGAAGGCCGGGCCACGCGGATCATCGAGTACTTGAGCGCGGACGACGAGGATCATCACACCATCGCCCAGGCCGACGTGGCGCTGGATGACAAGGGCGCCATCACCGAAAGCGTGGTCAAGGCCCGCTACCGGGCGGAGTATCCCGTGGTGACTCCGGCCGAGATCAGCTACATGGACGTCTCGCCGGACCAGATCGTCTCGGTGGCGGCCAGCCTGATCCCCTTCCTGGAGCACGACGACGCCAACCGCGCGCTGATGGGCTCCAACATGCAGC
>DYSB01000187.1 GCA_020726405.1 Acetofilamentum sp.
ATGCAAGGTGATCGACGAGGTGGAGATCGTGCGATTTCACGCCCACGTCGGCTTCATGGCTGAACATGGTCGAGCGCCTCTTTCGCACCCTGAGCACGGATCGACTGAAGCGCGGTGTCTTCCACAACATCCCGGAACTGGTCGCCACCATTGAAGACTTCATCGCCAAACACAATCAAAACCCAAAGCCCTTCGTCTGGACTGCGAAGGCGCAAGACATCCTCGAGAAAGTCATCCGAGCCAACCGAAAGTTGAGCTCCAGGAAAAACGACGCACTACACTAGATTTTCCTCGACCAGCAGGCGGTTGCTGTCCTGCAGCTCGGCCGTCCGCTCCCGCACCAGCTGATCCAGTCCCTCGATGTAAGCCTTGGACTGCCTGGAGAGGCGCCATTTCTCGCTCAGGGTCTGGGCCAACTGCAGCACTTCAATCCGGTCGAAGGGTTTCTTCAGAATCAGGATGCGGTCGGTCCGCCCGAAGCGTTCGGCCATCGCTTCCCAACTATGGTCGGAATACGCCGTGCAGAGCACGATCTGCAAATTCTCATCAAGCTCCAACAGCCGACAGGCGGTTTCCACGCCGTCGATTCCGGGCGGCATGCGAACATCCAGGAAGACAAGGGTGTAAGGCCGGTCCGTGGCCAGGGCCTCCGTCACTTTCAGGATGGCCTCCTCGCCTTGACTGGCGAAGTCCAGGACATAGGCCGCGTCCGTTTTCTTGTCGGGTTCATCGAACAAGGCGCTTTCCAATTCCGCCAGTGATACATCCACTGGCGAGGAATCGCCGGAGAGGACCTTCCGGTAATCCCGATGAATGGACTCATTGTCATCGACAATCAGGAGTCGTAGGAGATTCGAGTTCGCAGCGGGAGTCATGTCGCCTTCGCCTCCACAATCGGAACCTCAAGCTGGAATGAGGCCCCAGCGCCTATGCCACCACTGGTCGCGAGCAGAGCTCCCCCAAGCCCCTGGGCCGCCAAGGCGCTCCCGTGCAATCCAAATCCGTGACCACCGGCACGAGTCGTGTACCCATGTTGGAAAATCCGCACGAGGTCGTCTGGCGGAATTCCACAGCCTTGATCCGCGACCTCAATCACCAACCGACCCGTTTCCGACCTGCGCCCGCGAATCGTCAGGGTCTGGCCGACAGCGCGGGGGTCGATCATCGCATCCTTGGCGTTCTGGATCAGGTTGACCAGGATCTGGATCAACTTGTGACGATGAAGGCTCAGCTCCGGCAGCGACTCCAACTCCAGCACGACCTGGATCTCATGCCGCTTCAAGGATTCGTCCGTCAACAGCAGCGCATCTTCAATGAGACACGCCAGTGTGCCGCGCTCCGGCCGGTCCTTGACGCTGGCGCTGCTCTGCTGGAGCCGGACGATTTCATTGACGTGGTCGACCTTCAGCCGAAGTTGCTCGCTCTCACCAAGGAGTTCCCGTCGCTCTTGTTCCAACACACTGGAAAGCTTGAGGAAATCGCGGGGTAGCAGGCGCCCCTTCTCGTCATCCCGACGCAAGGCGACAGGGTCCGCGGCTTCTCCGATGAGACTCGCGGCCTTGCTCAGCCCTTCGAGATGCATGCGATGCAGCCGGGTGCTGATCTCGCTGACCCCCACATTGATGCTGTTGAGCACGTTGCCCACGTTGTGAAGCACATTGGTCGCGATTTTCGCCCGGCCGGCTTGGCGTGCGCCCACGAGCAATTCCTGCTGAGCCGCCACCAGTGATTCCTGGGCCTGCTCCTTCTCGACCACTTCCGACTTCAGGCGCTCGTTCGCCGCGCTCAATTCCCTGGTGCGCTCCTGCACCTGGTGGACCAGCTCCTCGGCTTGCCCGACGAGCATGCCCTCCCGCTCCATGTAGAAGTCGATCCGTCGTTTCAAGTCGGCCGGACTGACGGTCAGTTCGCAGAGGATTCGACCATAGACAGCCGTCAGCGCATGACGCTCGCCCTCCTGGAAGCCACCATAGTGTTGAATGGCGCGATGCGCGGCGGCGCTGCCGATGGCGCCGGCGAGCAGGTGTTCCACCGCTTCCTGCAGCTCCACCAACTCCACCACCGTGATGTGCTCCTTGCCGATGAGCTTGCCGTTTTCCAGACAGCGCTGCATGAGCTTGGCCGCGGCATCCGGGCTGTGATACGTGGCGATCAGCTGCTCCAATCCGCTGACCTTCTCTTCCAGGGAAATGGTCGCCGGACCTTGCGATGGATCGAGGATGTAGGTCTCCTCGCTGCAAAACTCGAGGGCCAGTCGTTGCTCTTCCCGGGTGTTGGGAAAGAGCAGGGATCCCACCAGGAACAAGCTGCTGTTGATTGACAGGGACCAGAACACGCCGTGCGTCAAAGGAGGAAGCAGGTCCAAGCCCAGCAGGGCTTCCGGACGCAACCAGTGAATGCCGAAGGGTCCGGCCGCAAGCAGGTCCCCGTTCATCCAGCCGCTTTGAACCATGGTGGGAAGTAGCAGAGTCCAGAACCAGATCAGGAATCCCGCCACGATCCCAGCGACGGCCCCCGTGCGCGAGCCTTGCCGCCATAGCAGCGCGCCCAGGGTGGCCGGGGCAAATTGCAGCACCGCGGCGAAGGAGAGGATTCCCATGGAGACCAGCATGACCGATTGGCCCGCGCTGATCTCGAAACACCAGCTAAGGAGAATGAACCCCGCCGCCGCGATCCAACGGGATGCCAGCAGGTGGCTTCGCATGCCCTGGAACCATCGGATCCGCTCGAACAACGGCAGCATGAGATGGTTGGCGACCATCGTCGCCAGCGCCACCGACTCGAGCACGATCATTCCCACGGCTGCGGACAGTCCGCCCAGGAACACGGCCAAGGAAAGCAGGGGTCGTCCTTGCAGCAGGGGAATCGCCAGCAGGGTGTTGTCCGAATCCACCCCCTTGATGCCCAGTTGCCATCCCGCCAGTGCGATGGGAATGACGAAGAGATTGATCAGCAGCAAATAGAGGGGAACAAGCCAGAGCGCCGTGCGCAAGTGGCCGGGCGAGGCGTTCTCCACCACGCCGACGTGATACTGGCGGGGAAGCAGGGCAAAGGCGCCCGCTGACAAGACCAGATACGTCAACCAGTTGAGGGCCTCACTGGGACTGGCGTTCCCCAGCATGTTGATTTCGGAAAGCGGCTGGTTGCGGATCGCCTCGATCAGGCCTTGGCCGTTGCCGAACACGCTGGTGGTGATGACCACCCCGGCGAAGAGGAAGATCCCGAGCTTGGAAATGGACTCCAGCGCCAGGGAGGTCAGCAAGCCGGGATGTCGTTCCGTGGGATCCAACCGTTGCAAGCCGAAAAGAATGGTGAACACGGCCATGGACACGGCAACCGCTCCACTGACCCAAGCGCTGCCCAGCGTTTGGCCGGAGCCTCCGCAGAGCAGGCTTTAGCTGGAGCTGATTGCCTTCAGATGCAAGGCCACGTAGGGTGCGATTCCAATCACCAACATGCCCGTCACCAGGCTGGCGACATATTGCCGCTTCCCGTAGCGGGCGGGGAGCAGATCCGCGATGCTGGTGAGGTGGTGGTGGTCCTTGAGGCGGAGGATCTTGCGCCAGAGCGGAGTGCCGAAGACAAGGCCAAGCGTCGGCCCCAGGTAGACGGCCAGGGCAGCCGTTCAGCCCCGCCAGATCCGGGGCTTGCCTTCCCCGTCACGCTCCAGCAGCGTGTCGACGGCCCAGGTGGCGTCGTCGCGGTCGGGGAAGTCCAGCCGGAAGTGCAGGCCGCGGGACTCTTCGCGAAAGAGCGCGCAGCCCACGGAGAGGCGCGCGGCGGCCACCATGTTGCGCAGTTCGATCAGCCCGGGGCGCAGGCTGGTGCGGCGGTAGTATTGCTCGATCTCGCGCGAGATGAGCGCCAGGCGCGACTGGGCCCGCTCCAGGCGCGGGCGGCTGCGCACGATGCCCACGTAGTCCCACATCAGGCCGCGGATCTCGTCGCGGTCGTGTTGCACCACGACCCACTCCTCCGGATCATAGGTACCGGACTTGTCCCAGGGGGCCACGCGCTCCGCGGGCGGTTCGGGCAGTTCGTCCCGGCCCACGGCGGCGGCGGCGCGCCGGGCGTAGACTACGGCCTCCAGCAGGCTATTGGAGGCCAGTCGGTTGGCGCCGTGCACGCCCGTGAAAGCCGCCTCGCCCACGGCGTAGAGCCCGGGCAGGCTGGTGCGGCCGTCCAGGTCCGTCCAGACGCCGCCGCACTGGTAGTGGGCCGCGGGCACCACGGGAATGGGATCCCGCGTGATGTCCAGGCCCAACGCCAGGCAGTGCTGGTGGATGTTGGGGAACCGCGCGCGCAGCTCGGCGGCGGGCAGGTGCGTGGCGTCCAGGAAGACGTGGTCCGTGCCCTGGGCCTTCATCACCTGGTCGATGCCGCGCGCCACAATGTCCCGCGGCGCCAGCTCGAGCATGGGATGCTGGCCTTCCATCACCCGCTGGCCGGCGGCGTCCACCAGCAGCGCCCCGTGTCCGCGCAGGGCCTCGGAGATCAGCCAGTTCTGCGCCTCGGGCAGGGCCAGGCTGGTGGGATGGAACTGGAAGAATTCCAGGTTGGCCAGCCGCGCGCCGGCCCGCCAGGCCAGCGCGGTCCCGTCGCCGGTGGCCACTTCCGGGTTGGTGGTGTGGCGGTAGATCTGCCCGCTGCCCCCGGTGGCCAGCACTGTGGCCCGCGCCAGCACGCGCCGCACGGGAAAGCGCTCCGCCGGATCCTTGACGGGCATGACGTAAGCGCCGTGACACGGGCCGCCGTCACCGCGACCCTCGTCCAGGTACTGGTGGCGCGTGATCAGGTCCACCACCATCCAGTGCGGCATCAGGGTGATGCGCGGATGCTCGCGGGCGGCCTCCAGCAGCGCGCGCTCGATCTCGGCGCCGGTGAGATCGTGGGCGTGGACGATCCGGTGGTGCGCGTGTCCGCCCTCGCGGCCCAGGTGCAGGCTGCCGTCGTCCGCGCGCGTGAAGCGCGTGCCTTGGGACATCAGCCAACGGATGCTCTCGGGGCCCTCGCGCACGATCAGCGAGACGGCGTCCGCGTGACACAGCCCATCCCCGGCGGCGTGGGTGTCGCGCTCGTGCTGGACGAAGCTGTCCTCGTCGCCCAGCGCGCTGGCGATCCCACCTTGGGCGCGGTTGGTGCTGGTGTTGAGCAGCTCCGATTTGGTGAGCAGCAGCACCTGGCCGTGCTCGGCCGCGCTGAGGGCGAAACTGAGCCCGGCGATGCCGCTGCCGATGACGAGGAAGTCGGTCCTCTCCGGCGGCCGGGCTGGGGACGTGTCACTCATGGCGCTGAAGATACAGGTCGGCCGCTTGGATGCGAAGCTCCTGCTCGGCCACCAGCAAGGGCAGCCCGTGCTGCGCGGGCAGGCGCACGGCGTCTTTCCAGGTCGTGACCAGCCGCCCCAGCCGCTGCTCGCGCACGGCGCGGAGCAGGGTCTCGAGGTCCGCTTCAGCAAAGTGGTGATGATCGCCCCAGCAGCGCGACCAGGCCGGCGCGCCCAGCAGGCGCTCGGCCTGCTCCAGGAAGCGCTCGGGCGCCGCGATGCCGCAGAATACTCCATGGCGGCCC
>DYSB01000188.1 GCA_020726405.1 Acetofilamentum sp.
CTCGGCCAGCTGGCCGAGGCGCTCACGTAGCCAGCCTTCGCGCAGTTGCAGCGCGTGGCGTTCCGGATAGAAGCGTTCGTCCTTGCCCAGTTTGCGCAGCCGGCGCTCCACCACATCCAGGCGCCCCAGCCGCAGGTTGTTGTCCAGGCTGCCCAGCCAGGACTTGAGCAGCGGTGAGCGCAGAGGGCGGAAGCGCCGCACGGCGTTGTAGTGCCGGAGGGCCTCCTCCCATTGACCGCTTTCCTCCTGGACCGCCGCCATGTCCAGATGGATGGCCGCCCGGTCCTGGTTGCGGCGCGCGATCTTCAATAGACGCTCGAGGGTCTCCACCAGCCGCACACGGTCGCCGTCCCCGCGGTAGAGGTCGGCGTAGACGCGCAAGGCCTCCACGCGGTCCTCCCGGGGCAGGTCGTCCAGCGGCAGGCGGGCGAGCTCCTCCAGGCAGGCGCCCTCGTTCTCCAGGGCCAGCAGGGCGCGCGCGCGCCAAATGCGGGATCGAGGCAGCAGGGGCGAGTCAGGGAAGCGCGTCTCCAGCTCATCGAACTTGCGCAGCGCCCGGCGCTGCTGATCCATGCGTACGTAGCATTGACCCACCAGCAAGATGGTGTTGTCCACCCAGCGGGATTTCGGGTAGAACTGGAGCAGCTTCGAGCTGATTTTCAGGCACTCGTCATACTGGGCCCGCGCGGTCTTGGCCCCGCTGTCGGCCAGCGTACGTTCGCCTTTGCGGTAGGCTTTGTTGGCGTTGTAGTAGGTGTTGAAGTAGGCTCCGCAGCCGGCCCCCAGCAGCAGGGCGGGCAGCAGCCAGAGCAGTGGACGCAACAGGCGGCTCCGGCGTGGGCGGGGCGTGTGTGGGCTCAAGCGCGGACCTCCATTCCTTCCAGTAATCGGACCAGGCCGTCTTCCGCACCCAACGCCACATGCAAGTCGCCGGGCAGGGCGGCGGCCGGGTCGGGATTGAGGACGATCACGGGGCGGCTCCGGCGACGCAGGATCTCCAGCGCGCCCGCCGCAGGCCAGACCAGGGCCGAGGTGCCCACGGCCAGCCCCAGGTCGCAGCACGCGGGTTCCTCCGCGAGCAGATGCAGGTGCCTGGGCTGGAGGGACTCGCCGAACCAGACCACCGAGGGTCGCAAGCGACCGCCACAGGCACAGCGGGGCAGGGCATCCGTCGGCAGCTCACTCATGGGCCGCGCAACGGCACAGCGTTCGCAATGCGCGCGGCGCAGGCTGCCGTGGAGGGCGGCCAGCCGGGCGGGATCCAGCCCCGCTTCCTCCCAGACCTCTTCCAGCAGGCCGTCCACGTTCTGACTCAGGACCACGCTCTCCCGCCGCTCCGCCAGCCGGACCAGTGCCCGGTGACCCAGGTTGGGCCGGGCCGCCAACACGACTTCCAGGCGCCAGCGATACCAGGCCCAGACTTCCTCGGGCGCGTGGTCGAACGCCGCCTGCGTGGCCAGCTCTTCGGGGCGCCACTGGCGCCAGAGGCCGTCCGGCCCGCGAAAGGTCGGGACGCCGGAGGCGGCGGAAAGGCCGGCGCCGCACAGCACAAGCAGGCGCCGGGCGGACCCGAGGGCCTGCCGGGCCTGGGCCAGGGCTACTTCAACAGCAGCAGGCGCGTGCACGCCCGACTCCCCGACTGTCCCGCCACTTCCGCCAGATAGAGCCCCGACGCCCGGCCGGACAAATCCAGCGTGACCTCGTGGCGTCCCGCCGCGCGGAGGCCCAGGGGCCGCTCCAGCACCTGACGGCCGGCCAGGTCCCAGACGCGCAGAGTCAGGGTCTCGGCGTGTGCCAGCTCCACGTCCAGGCGGGTCTGCGGATTGAACGGGTTGGGATGCGCGGCCAGACTCAGGCCCTGCGGGCGCCGGGCGGGTTCCGGCGCAGGCGCCACGTCCGTCTCGAGTCCCTCGTCCAGCCAAGGCAGGGCGCGACCCAGGAACTGCTCCAGGCTGAGCAGGTTGCTCGCGCCGTGGGCCGCCTCCAGGCTGAAACCGGCCACCAGAAGGCGGCCGGCACCTGCTGTGCGGCGCAGCAGGGCGCCGTTCTGGCTTGAGCTCCAGCGGCCGGCCAGGACGCTGCCCGACCGGGGCGAAAGGCTGGTGGTGGGCAGCTGCTGGTTCCAGGCGCCGTTGGCCCCCACCAGCAGCAGGGCCTCGTCGTCCGCCAGCAGGCCGCCGGAACTCAGGCCCAGCACACGGGGCATGGAGCCCCAGGCGATGCCCGGATCGGCTCCAATGAAGGCGCGCCCATCCTCGTCCAGACCGTCCAGCAGGTGCTGGCCACTGAGCAGCAGATGGCCGCCCTGTTCCACATAGTCACGAAGGGCTTGCACGTCCGCGCCGTCCAGGGGCGCGGGGGCCTCCGCCGTGACCCAGAACACGCAGGGATAGAAAGCCAGATCCTGCGGAGGACCGCCCTCCACGAACCGGCGCCGCTCCACCGCTCGACCGCTGGACAGCAAGGCGTTTTCGTACCAGGTGGCCAGCTCCGGCTCGGCGCCGTCCAGCATCAGCAGCAGGTCACCCCGGCCCACCTGCAGCTCCATGCGGCTGCTCTGGAGCCAGCCCGCCGAATCCCGGCTGTCCAGCACGAGTTCGCGGCGTCCCGTTGCCAGCTCGGCGTCCAGGCGCAAGTGGAACAGGTCGCTCAGGAAGACCTCACCCGTGGCCACCGGCCCGTGGGGCAGCCCGGACTCCAGCGCCTCGATGCCCGGGTCCGGAGCGGAGAGTTCCAGCCAGAGGCTGTCCACGGCGGCGCCCCGATTGAGCAGGGTCAGCCGCACGGCCACGTCCTCCCCGGCCTCGGCCACGCCGTCCTGGTCCGTGTCCTCCACCACTTGGAGGGCCGTGCAGAGCAGGTCCTGATGGTTGAAGATCTGGAAGAAGCTCACGCTCATGCTGTCAGCGGGAGCGCCGATCTCCGTGATGATGACCGGGCTCTCCGTCCCGCCGTAGGGCTGACTGGCCGGGCTGCTGAAAGCGTCGAAGTGCCGGTTGTTCGTGGCGCCCGGAAAGAGGTCGCCGGCGTCCACGCCAAGATTGTGGTTGAGATCGCGCTGGCCGTCGGCCTGCTCCAAGTCCACCAGGTAGTGGTCTTCATCGGAGTTGCCGCCCATGTTCTCGTCCACGTGCCAGACGTAGAGCCCCTCGCCGGCCTGGTGCTGGTCCCAGGCCACCAGACGACGGTTCTCGGCCAGGAAGTACTGACCGGGATGCTCGGGCAGCTCCAGCCGGACCAGCTCGTCGGAGAGATGCAGGGCAGGCAGCGGATGGTCGAGCAGCTCGCCCTCCACCGTGGTCACCGTGGCCCAGCCCAGGGCTTGGCGGCAGTAAGCGCTGAAGGAAGCCGGCGTGTGGGCGTTGCCGCCGGACCCGCCGCCGCCCCAGCTGCCGCCGGACATCACGCACCAGTTGCCCACGCCGCTGGAGCTGTAGTCCGTGTCGTAGAGGTCGGGCAGGCCCAGGGCGTGGCCGAATTCGTGCACATAAACGCCGATGGCCGACTGGCCCTGGTCCTGCAGCTCGGGCTGCATGGTGTAGTCGCTGATGGTGACGCCGTCCAGCTCCAACTCCTGGCCCCACATGGCCCAGCGGTGGGACCAGATGTTGGACTGGTTGCCCTCCTCGGCGCCCTGGCCCGTGTGCACGACCAGCAGGGCGTCCACCATGCCGTCGCCATTGTTGTCGTACTGGGAATAGTCAACCTCGGCGTCCGCCGCCAGCACCGCTTCGCGCACCAGCTCCTGGGACTGCGACCAGCCCTGATTGTAGCCGTAGTAGTCGTGGGGATGCTGGGCCGTGTACCAGCCCAGCACGTCGCTCTGCGTGCTGAAGCGGTCAAAGGAAAGCGAGGTGTAGAAGTCGTTGAAGGAGCCCGTGCCGTGCCAGCCGGACTGGTTCATCATCGAATCGAAGTTCTGCGCCTCCACCTGGGGCGCTTGATCGGGGTAGCGGATCAGCAACAGCAGCAAGCGCCACTGACCCTCCACCCGCTCTTGCAGCTCCAGCCGGGCCCCGTCGCGCTGCTGGCGCCGGGCACCCACGTTCTGGCGCAACCACTGTGGATCCGGTCGCAGGCCACGCGCAGCCAGCGGTCCGGCGGCACCCGGTCGGTAGGCCTGGGCACCGGGCCGCAGGGAGCCATCCGCCGCCGCCTCGGCGTAGCGCCAGGCGCCCGTTCGGTCCTGGAGCAGCGTGTAGCCGTCCTCGGACTCGGCCCAGTTGGCGAACTCATCGCCCACCAGGTGGAAGCGGAACTCCCGATCTTCCGCCAGACCTTCCGCCAGACCTGCCAGCCAACCCGGTCGGGCGGGTACGGCCAGGGCGGAAAGACTACAACACAGCACGAGGAACAGCGAGGACCAGCGGGGGCTCATGGATTCTCCCAGGATTGCTGCCTGAACCTAGAAAATGCAGTCTGGCTACTCAACGAGACCGCTCTGGAAGCGGCTTCAAGGCGGTCGGGGCTGGCGCGCGCGTTCAGCCGGCGGGCTGGACCAGAAACAGGGCGCCCGCCAGCTCCACGCCCAACCAGGCGCCCGAGTCCTCCCAACCGGCCCGGCCCAGCAGCAGGCGGCCCTCCCGCAAGGGTCCGGGTTGCAGCCAAGCGCCGGTCTCCAGCGGTCGAGGCAGTGCGTCGGGCCGGCCCGCGCGCAACAGGCAGCCCTCGCGATCCAGCAGGAGCCAAGGCAGGGTGTGGTGGCGCTCCAACAGGTCCAGGTACGGGGAGGCGGCGAACTCGCGCAGCACGGCCTCGGGCGGATTGTCCTCCAGCAGGAGCTGACGCCATTCCGCGTGGAAGGCCGCGGCACGCTCCAACAGCAGCAGGGCCTCGGCCAGCCGGGTATCCGTCACCTCAGGCTGCCCCAGGGGAGGCGGGTCGGCAGCCGGCGCGGTTGGGCGGGTAGCTTCGGGGAGGGGCAGAGTCAGCAAACGGCGCAGGCGGGCATTCTGGCGCTCCAGCTCGGCCACCAGGTGCCGGTCGGCCTCCGCGGAGCGGGCGGGTCCGCCTTCGGCGGGCGGACGGCACGTCTCCCGCTCGCGCAGGCGCCGCAAGGCCAGTAGCACGGCATCCTCCGCCAGCGGGGGCGAGCTGGCCTCCCCGGGCAAGATGGAGCGCAAGCGGGCTCGGGCGGGAAAATCGTCCGGGCCGAGCGGTGTGGGCAAGGCTGGCCGCTGGGTGTCCCTCATGTCGGGCGCTGAACTCGTTCGCTATTCTGTTTCTCGCAGAGTTTATTCTGCATACGTCTGAACAAGTGAAGAGAATTCTCCCCGAGTGGAACAGTAGGAAAGAGTTCAGAAGTTGTCAAGTCACAAAGGTGAGCGGTTTGGTTTTGACCAGATCTCTGATCTATAAGTCCATCAATACGTTCAGCCCGGCAGGGCCGGAATGAACGACCAGCCACTCGGGAATGGATCCGGTGGCGTGCCGAGTTTGGCACAAACAGGAGTCTGTCGGGCTTGGACCTTGGATGGGATTCGCGTCCCAGTCGAGGCTGGATTCTCGGAGATTTCGCAGCGCATACTGGGGGTATGTGCAAGAAAGCTCCGGAAAATCC
>DYSB01000189.1 GCA_020726405.1 Acetofilamentum sp.
CGTCCCCGTCCAGCAGGTCGGCGCCGTGCAGGTCGTCCACGATGCCGTTGCCGTCGTCGTCCACGTCGGGCATGCCCGCGCTCTCGACCGGGTTGGTCCAGAGTGCCCCGGCCAAGTCGGGATGACTCAGCTCGACGCCCGTGTCCACCACGGCCAACAGCACGTCCCCTTGGCCCGTGTGCAGGTCCCAGGCCGCCGGGGCCTGGATCTGGGGCAGGGACCAGAGCTGGCTGTAGAGGGGATCGTCGGGAATGCGGTCGGTGCGACGCAGCGGTGCGGTCTCCAGCCAGCGCGGGGCGGCCGCGTCCCGCACCTGTTTGAGGATCTCGGCCAGCGGAGCCTCCGCCGGCAGGCTCAGGCGCAGGATGGCCGCCAACGCAGGGGGCGGAGTGCCGGGCAGGGCCTGTTCCAACCGGGCGCCGGCGGGCAGCTGCCCGCGCAGGGTCGAGGTGGGTTCCAGCAGGCGCTGGGCCGTGGCCGCGTCCGCGCAGCGGAAGACCCAATCCGTGGTTGGGCCAGCAGCGGCCGGGCCGACCGCGGCCCGTGCTGCCGGCAGCAAGAACAGGATCAGGGCGACGAGCGCCGCACGGAATCCGGCAAACAGGTTCAGGTGCGAACAGTGCGACATGCCCCCTCCCCTTCCTGCCGAAGCGCCCGAAGCCGCCGGCCGGATCCCGGCCTGCGGTGCGAGCGCGTGACGTGTGGTCGTGATTTCCGGTCCAACCTCAGCGTCCGCTGGGGCCGATCCGCGCCCTCGGCCACGCTCGTCCGCCGGGCCCGCGGGGGAGGAGTCAGCGGGAAAAGAGCAGGTGGCCCAGCAGGCCCAGCAATTCCCCGCGCGTGGATTGGGAAATGCGGCGGCCGCCCAGGGGAAAACCCGGCAGGCGGCGGGCCAGGGCTCGCAGTTCGCGCACCGGCAGGGCCTGCAGTTCCTCCGGCGATGCCGGGCGCTGGGAAGAGGGCAAGAGCGTGGGACCCCGGGCAGGAGCAGGATCCACGGGAGTCCAGGCCTCCCGCTCCAGGGAACCCGCCAGAGCGCGCACGCCGGCGGCAGGACGGGGGATCACCAAGACGGAGACCACGCGACCTACGCGCTCGGCTGCCCGGGCCCCGGCATCCACTGCCGCCTGGACGGCGGAAGTCTCGCCCTCCACGCAGATGGTGATCAGGGCGGGATGCACCACCTGGCGCTGCACCAAGCGCACGCGCGCCGCCTTCAGCATGGCGTCGCAGGCCTCGATGGCGGCCACCAGACCACGGGTTTCCACGAAGCCCAGTGCTTCATCCATGGAAAAATTCCGCGCCGCCGGGGCGGGCAGCGCGTTCCGTTTCAGGACCGACGCGGGAGGATCAGTTCCACTTCCGCATGGGGACGCGGAATCACGTGGACCGACACCACCTCGCCCACCTTCTCGGCGGCCGTGGCGCCGGCATCCGTGGCGGCCTTCACCGCGCCCACGTCGCCCCGGACCATCACGGTCACGTAACCGCCACCCACCTGTTCCCGGCCGATCAGCTCCACCTTGGCGGCCTTGACCATGGCATCCGCCGCTTCGATGGCGCCCACCAGGCCCTTGGTTTCCACCATGCCCAGGGCTTCAAGAGACATGCCTGCATCCTCCAGACAGATTGATCACTTCCGACGGAGTCCGGCTGCGCGCGTCTGTGGCACGGGCAGCGGCTCCAGCGGCTGCAAGGTAGGAAAGAGGAGCGTCCGGTGTCCATCACCGCGGCACAATCTGCGGCGCCGGGAACCCGGGAAACCGCTGCCGGCCGGACCCGGAAGCCCAGCGTCCGGTCCGCCGGGAGAGCATGGGATCAGTATCTGAACGCGCTGCCGCCGATGTACTCGCGCAGAATGGACGTGCGCGGCACGCTGCGGTCTTCCACAGCCAAGAAGTTGTAGAGGAACTGGGCCAGCCGGCGGGCTTCGGCGTACTCCGGGTGCGAAGGTTTGATCTGCATCAGCAGCGGCTCGACCTTGGGCTTGAGCACGGCCAGCTCGAAGTCCAGGGCGGAGTTGAAGGTGGCCTCGGACTCGCGCTGGAAGGGAAAGATCCAGCGTTCCTCCCCGCGCCGGACACTGGCCCAGCTGCGCAGCGTGGCCAGGGCGGAGTGGCCCCGGTAGCGGTGGTCGCGCACCATCCGGCGCATCAGGCGGTTGTCCGTGGTGGAGATGCGGTTGTTGCGGTCCAGGTTGAGTTGGGTGAGCGCGCTGACGAAGATGCGGAACTTGCGCTCCGCCGGGACCATGGCGCTGAGCAGCGGGTTCAGCCCGTGGATGCCCTCGACGATCAGCAGCTGGTCGGGTTCCAGCCGGATGCGCCGGCCATGGAACTCGCGCTGCTTGGTCTGGAAGTTGAAGGTCGGCACCTCGATCTCCTGGCCCTCGGTCAGTCGAGCCAGGCTCTCGTTGAAGAAGGGCAGGTCGACGGCCTCCACGTGTTCGAAGTCCAGCTTGTCGTCCTCGTCCCGGGGCGTCTGCTCCGGACCCACGAAGTAGTCGTCCGTGCCCAGCACCACCGGGCGCAGGCCGTGGACGGTGAGGTGCGTGGTCAGGCGCTTGGCGAAGGTGGTCTTGCCCGCCGAGGAAGGTCCGGCGATGAGCAGCAGGCGCAGTTCCGCGCGCCGGGCCACGATGCGCTCGGCGATCCGGCTGATCTTCAGCTCGTGCAGGGCCTCGGCCGTCCGCATGAAGGCCTCGATCTCCCCGGTGGCGATGGTCTCGTTGAGCCGGCCCACGGTGTTCACGCCGAGAATCCGGCCCCACTCCTTGTGCTCCTGGTAGATCTGGAACAAGTGCGGCTGCCGCTCCAACTCTTCCACCTGATAGGGCGGACGCGGGGTGGGCAGGTTCAATACGAAGCCGCGTTCGTACTCCACCAGATCAAAGCGCTCCAGCAGGCCCGTGCGCGAGACCAGCGGACCGTGGGCCAGATCGGTGAAGCCCGCGCAGGCGTGCAGCACCACGTGCGGCGGATTGCGGAAACGCAGCAGATCCAGCTTGTCCGTCTGCCCGACCGCCTGGAACTGCTCGATGGCCTCCTCGAAGGAGACCTTGCGGCGCTCGATGGGCAGGTCGCGCTCCACCAGCTCGCGCATGACGGAGCGCAGCTCTTCCAGCTGCTCCGGGCTGATTCCGTCGTGGGCGTTGTTGCGGAAACTCCAGAACAGACCCTGGCCCAGCGAATGCTGCAGGGAGACCACAGCCGCAGGGAAGCACTCGTGCAGGGCCTTGGCGGTCAGAAAGGAGAGCGAGCGCTGGTAGACACGCCAGCCGTGGGCGTCGGCCAGGGTCAGAAAGCGCACGCGCGCGTTGATCTCCAGCGGATAGGAGAGCGAGACCACATCGTGGTTGACCAGCGCGGCCACGGATCCCAGCCCGGCACGCACCTCGGCCGCGCCCGGCAACGAAGCGACCAGGGTGCCGGCGGGGACTTCATGCTGATCGTCGTGTTCCAGGGTGACGCGCAGGCAGGCAGCAGGCTGAAGCGGGATCATCGGGTCTCCGGTGGATCAGGTGTCGCGCGGGCGCGGCTGCTTGGCCAGACAGGCCTCGGTGACGCGCTGCACGTAGTCCAGGTTGAGGGGCTTGCGGATGAAATCCGTGGCGCCGGCCAGCAGCACCTCGCGGGCGATCTCCGGTGCGTCATAACCCGTGATCATCACCACCGGCACGGTGGAATGGATCTCGCGGATGCGCCGGATCACCTCCAAGCCGCTCATGCCGGGCATCACGATGTCCAGGAAGAGCAGGCTGGGGTGTTCCTCGGCCAGCAGGCGCAGGCCCTCGGGTCCGTCGCCGGCCAGCAGCACCTCGTATCCCAGGGCGGACAGGAACTCGCCCAGGGTCTCCCGCACGCCGGGATAGTCGTCGATGATCAGGATGCGACCCTTCATGCGTTCCCCTGACTACTGAAGATGCGACGTATTTCGGCATCCAGCAGGGGCATCTTGAAGGGTTTGATCAAGGTCGCCTGGACATCGAAGGGCGCCAGATGGTGCAATTCCTGGGCGTAGCCGGTGATCACGATGATGGGCAAGGCCGGCTGCTTCGCGCGAACTTTTTCCATTAACTCGATTCCGCTCATCCGCGGCATGTTGATGTCGGTGATCAGCAGATCCACGGAGCAGGTCTGCAGGAGGTCCCAGGCCGCTTGGCCGTCCGCCGCGTCCAGGACGGGAGAAAAGCCGTAGTACCCGAGGAACTGGGCCAGCACGCGACGGTAGTCGTCGTTGTCCTCCACCACCATCACGTTGCGGGAAACTTGAGCGTCCATCGGGTTCCAGGCTTTGTTTCACCCAGCAGGTTGTCGGGCTTGGGCAACATACGCCCGTCGTCGTCAAATCGCAACGCGCCGGGTTGGACGGGGATCAGGCCGGGTCGGAGCGGCCGCGGCCGTGGGGCGCCTTGCGCCGCAGGGGACGGGGCAGGGGGCGGGCATGCAGGTCGGCCTCCGTCGGACCCGCCTCACGCCCGGGACCCTCGTCCCGCACCGCGGATTCGGGCCTGGAAGCCGGTTCCGGCCGGCCTACCGGCTCCGGTCGACCTGCCGGTTCCGGCCGATCTGCCGGTTCCGGCCGCGCTCGCTCGGCTTGCTCCAAGTCGTACATGTGCACGTTGGGCAGGGCGTAGGCCTTGATCCGGGCATGCTTGAGCTCGTTCAGCTGATCGAGGATCGCCTGGATCACCACCACCTGGTTCTCCACCGACTGCAGGGCTTCAAGGGCGCCAGGACCCAAGTCCTTCTGCAGCAGGCGCACCATGTCCAGTTGGGCCAGGATGACGGAGAGCGGCGTGTTGATCTTGTCGGAGACCGTGACGGCCATGCGCTCGATGCCGCTCAGGCGCTCGGCCTCCAGCCGGGTCTGCTCCAGCTTTTTCAACTCGCGAATGTCCTTGGCCACGCCCAGCACGCCCGTGATCCGGTTGCGCGCGTCGCGCATCCAGCTCAAGGAGAGCTGGACGGGAATCTGCCGGCCATCCCGGGCCCGCAGAACGGTCTCGAACGTGAGGTGGTCCTGGCCCTGGCGCATGGCGCGGCGCATGTCCGTCAGCAGTGCGCCCGCCTCCGGGTAGAGGGCCGGGGCGTGCCGGCCCACCATGTCCGTGGCCGACAGGCTCAGCATGCTCTCGGCGCCGGGATTGAAGAGCGTGATCCGCCCCACCCGGTCCGTCACCACGATGGCGTCGGTGGCGGAGGTCACCACGCTGGTCAGGAACTCGCGCGCCGTCTGATTCTCCATCAGCAGCCGCTGGTTGTGGATGGCCGCCGCGGCCTGGAGCGCCAGCACGCTGATGAAGCTCTCCTCCTCCTCCAGCGGCGGATGGCGCTCGTCGCCGTAGACCAGCAGCAGGCCGTAGACCTCGCCCTCGTCCATCACGGGCACGGCCAGCAGCGAGGCGGCGCCTGCGCGGCCGCGTACGGCGGGCGCCCAGGGCGGCAGTTGCTCGGGCAGGGGTTTGTAGCGCAGGCGGCGCTCGCGGTTGCCGAGCAGGTAGGGCAGGGGATCGACCCCGGGCAGGCTGGCGGGCAGCACGCTCTCGC
>DYSB01000190.1 GCA_020726405.1 Acetofilamentum sp.
CGTGGAATTCCTCCACTGCTGGGGCGTCCTGACCTTCATTTGGTTGCTGATCCTTCTGTTGCGCGAGATGTTCTCCCGCCGGGAGGAAGTGCTGGCGAGCATCGGCGCCTCCGTGCTCATCGGCCTGCTCAGCACCCTGCCCTTCGTTCCCCTGGTGGCCCTGGATCGCCAGCTCGCGCCCGAGACGCGCTCCGCCGTGATGCTTGGGCTGCTGCTCTGCACCTGGGCCACCGACACCTTCGCCTATTTCGGCGGCCGGCTCTTCGGTCGCCACAAGCTCTTCGAGCGCGCCTCGCCCAAGAAAACCGTGGAGGGCTTCCTCTGCGGACTGGCGGGTTCGCTGGCCGTGGGCGCAGGCAGCGGCTTGCTCTGTCCGCAGGGCCGGCTGGGCCAGGGCCTGCTGATCGGCGCGCTGGTGGGCCTGCTGGGTCCGGCGGGCGACCTGTTGGAATCGCGGCTCAAGCGCGACGCCGGCGTCAAGGACAGCGCGCGCATGCTGCCCGGGCATGGCGGGGTCCTGGACCGCTTCGACACCTGGATCTTCGCCGCGCCAGCGCTCTATCTGGTGGCATGGTTGGGATGGCTGCGGTGAGCGCGGACCGGCCCATTCCGGACAAACGGGAAGCCTGATGTTCCTGCTGGAACTGATCCGCCGGGCTTGGCGCCGGCTGGAGCGGGGCTTGGCCCTGCCTCTGCCCTGGCTGCTGGGCCTCTCCCTGGCCTGGCTGGCCGGCGGACTGCTGCTGGGCCCCAGGATCCCGTCCCACGCACTCCAGAGCCTGGTCTTCCTGCCGGCCCAACTGGGGCTGGCCATGGCGGCCTGGCGCCTGTTGCGCGGACCGGAACTGGACACGGGTCGCGGCGCCCTGCTGGCCCTGCCCCTCTTGCTGGCCCTGCACGTGGGGCAGACCCTCAACCTGATGCAACCCTCCCTGATCTGGGAGGGGCTGGCGGCCCTGCTCAGTTTCGGCGTGGCGGGCCTGGCCTTGTCCCGGCTGGTGGAGGAACTGTGGGAGCACCGGCCCGGGCCGCGCCATCGTCGCGAGCGCCTGGGCATGTACGCGGCCCTGCTGCTGGGCCTGCTGGGTCTGCTGACGGACATGCCCCTGCTGGTGATGCCCCTGCTGTTCCGGCCCGTGTTACGCTGGCTACGCCGGGACAACCTGCGGCCCGCCCTGCGCTGGTACACGCTGGCCCTGCTTGTGCTGCTGCTCTGGGCCTGGAGCCAGCAGTTCGCGCACTTCCACCAGCATCAGGACGCGGACGGCATGAACATCCGGCTGGGCGGCGGGGCGCTGGGCAGTGGCCGCCTGCTGGAGGCGCTGGGTCCCCTGCACACCCTGAGCCTGGCCTGGTTCTCGCTGCAACTGCCGGCCTCCTTCATGGTGCTGGTGGGGCGCTTGATCCGCCAATCCCGCATCCGCACCAAACTGGCCATGAACGCGCTGTTCTCCAGCGTGCTGCCCCTGGTGCTGCTCACCCTGCTCTTCGGCACCCTGGCCGTGGTGGTGATGGGCAGCTACCGGGCCCGCCTGGTGCGCGCCCAGTTCGACGAGCGCCTGGAGAGCGGCCGGCTGGTGACGGCCTGGTTCGCCCAGGCCTTCGAGGATCCCCTGGACCGCGAGGCCCAGCGCCGCTTCGAGCAGCAGCTGCGCAGCATGGGCGAGGAGTCACACATCGGCCGCGGTTTCTTCTGCCTCTACTGGTCGATGGACACGCCGGGCGGGAGCATCATGCCCGGCGACAGCAGCAAGGCCGAGCACTGGCGCCGGCTGGTGGCCACCTGGCGCATGCCCAGCAACTTCCCCTTGGAAGACCTGCGCCTGGCACCGGATTGGCGCACGGGCCGCACCACGGGTCTGATCCGGGCGGGCGAGCACCTCTGGCAAGTGGCGCTGATCGAGCAGAACAACCTGCTCTCCGCCGGCTTCTTCCCGCTGGACCAGGAGACCCTGGAGCAGATCGGCCAGACTCTGGGCACGGGCCTGCGGCTGGTGGCCGTGCAGGGAAACGACAATCTGGCGCGCTTCGGCCTCAGCCAGATCGGCCTGGGTTCCAGCGGCGTGGCCAGCGTGCTGGACCAGACCCCCGACTATCCCGGCGAGGACCACTCGTGGACGGACCGGATCTTCCAGGTGGGGATGGCCCGGCTCACCCACGCGGGTTTTCCGCTCAACACGCCGAACGAGGAACTGCTGGTGCTGGTGGAATCCCTGCCCGGCCGCATCCTGCCCGCCGTGTTCAGCGACGACCGGACGGTGGTCTTCCCCTATCTGATCCTGCTGCTGCTGCAGTTCCTTACCCTGTTGCCCCTGCTGCTGACCGGCATCTGGATCGCCTGGATGCTCAACTGGCGGATCACGCGTTCCATCGGCGAACTCAAGGAGGGCACCGACGCCCTCTCCCGGGGCGACCTGGGCGTGCGGCTGCCCGAGCACACGGACGACGAGCTGGGCCGGTTGGCCACCTCATTCAACGAGATGAGCCTGCGCATCCGCGACAACATCCAGCACCTGGCGGCCAAGGAGCGACTGGAGCGCGATCTGACCATCGCGCGCAGCATCCAGCAGGGCCTGCTGCCCGGCGCGCCGCCCAAGCACGCGCGGCTGGACATCGCCAGCACGTGCCGGATGGCTCAAGAGGTTGGCGGCGACTACTACGACTTCCGCCAGACCTGCCACGGCGAGCTGGCCCTGGCCCTGGGGGACGTCTCGGGCAAGGGCGTGGCCGCGGCCCTGGTGATGAGCAATTTGCAGGCTTCGTGGCGCAGCCTGCTGGACCAGGGACTGGAGCCCGGCGGCCTCAATGCCCGGCTCAACGAGCAGTTGGCCGAGAACACGGCGGACGACATGTACGTCACCTTCGTCCAAGGCCAGTTCCAGCCCGATCAGGACCGCCTGCGCTTCCGCTACTCCAATGCCGGGCACAACCCGCCGCTGCTGCTGCGCGGGGGCAAGATCCGGCACCTGGACTCCGGCGGCCTGGCCCTGGGCATGTTCAGCGGGGCCGACTACCAGACGGAGGATCTGGATCTGAAGCCCGGGGACTGGCTGGTCTTCTACACCGACGGTCTGACCGAGGCCTTGAGCATCCACGAGGAGGAGTTCGGCCAGAGCCGCCTGGAGCAGACCCTGCTGGCCGGCCGCCACGGCTGCGCGCGGGAGACCCTCGAGCACCTGCTGGAAGAGGTGGGACGCTTTGAACATGGCGCGCCCCGGGCCGACGACCAGACTCTGCTGGTGTTGCGCGTGCGCCAGCCGGGTGAAGAGGACGCACCCTTGGCCGACTCTCCAGCCGGGTCCAGCGCGGAGGGACCCACGGCATGAACCTGGAGCTCGTGCGCGAGCGCTTGGCCCTGGCCAGCGGGCAGCCCGGCTGGAGTCTGGAGGGGCTGGAGGAGACGGATTCCACCAACCTGCGCCTGCTGGAGGCCCTGGGCGATGGTTCGGGCCGCGACCGGCCCTGGCACGTGCTCTGCGCCGAGACCCAGACGGCGGGGCGTGGCCGCCAGGAGCGCGTCTGGCACTGCGCGCCGGGGGAGGGCCTGCTGCTCTCTCTGCGCCTGGATCTGGATTTGGCGCGGCACGCGCTGGGCCTGCTGGGCCACTGGGCGGCGGCGGCCCTCTGCCACGTGCTGGACGAGCGGCTGACGGAGGCCGGCAACCCGGCCCGGGTGTTCTGGAAGTGGCCCAACGACCTCTGGCTGGAGGACGAGCGGGGCGCGGGCAAACTGGCGGGTCTGCTGCTGCAGTCGCGCATCCAGGCCGGCCGGGCGCAGGTGGTGCTGGGCATCGGGCTGAACACGGGGCAGCGGGACTTTCCCGCCGACCTGCGCCAACCCGCGCGCTCCCTTCAGCAGGCGGGACTGGCGACGTCGCGCGCGGACCTGCTGGCGGACCTGCTGCTGGAGTTGGGCCGGCGCGGCCTGCCCGGCCTGACGGACCGCTTGCCTGCCGAACTTTCGACCCACGACCTGTTCCAGTCCCGGCCCGCCTGGCTGCGGCTGGAAGAGTCCGCGCGCCGGCTGCGCACCACGCCGCTGGTGGACGGCCGGCTGCTGCTGGAATGGGAAGGCGGCCGCGAGCAGCTCTCCGGCGGCGGACTCAACGTGGAACACCTGACTCGGGAGGGCCTGTGGTGCCGGCTGGAAGCCTGAGTACGCCCGAAACGCGCGGAGCCACGCGCGGGGCGCGCGCCGCCGCGCACGGAGCGCGGCGCCTGCTGACCGTGGACATCGGCAACACGCACATCGTGCTGGGCGTCTTCCTGGACGGCCGGCTGAGCGCCCACTGGCGCCTGGCCTCCGCCCACGCCCGGACCATCGACGAGAGCTGGGTCATGCTCAGCATGCTCTTCCAGTCCGCGGGGCTGGACTCCCGCGAACTGGACGGCGTGGCCATCGCCAGCGTGGTGCCCGACCTGAACTTCGTCTGGATCAAGCTGGCCGAGTACCACCTGCAGCTGGAACCCTTTGTGATGCGGCCCGGCGCGCCGGGCACGCCGGAGGTCCGGCTGCCCGATCCCTCCACGGTGGGCGCCGACCGGCTCTGCAACGCGGCCGCCGTCTGGCACCTGGTGCGCCGGGCGGCCATCGTGGTGGATTTCGGCACGGCCACGACCTTTGACGTGATCCACACCGATGGCGCCTTCCTGGGCGGGCTGATCCTGCCCGGACCCCAGACGGCCCTGCGCAATCTGCATCAGAGCGCTGCGCTGCTGCCCAAGGTGGCTCTGGTTTTTCCGCCGCGCGTCATCGGCGTGACCACGGAACAGGCCATGCAAAGCGGCCTGCTGCACGGCGCCGTGGCCCAGGTGGAGGGACTGGTGGAGCGGATCCGGCGCGAGCTGGTTGCGGACGGCGTGCCGGGACCCGTGCACGTGGTGTCCACGGGCGGCTTCGGGCGCATCATGTCCCGGCACACGCCCGTGATCGAGGAGCATCTGCCCTATCTCGTGCTCTGCGGCCTGGCCCTCTGCCACGCCCGGGCCACCGGCGGGCGGGAGCTGGAGCCCCAGGAGATCCGCGCCGATCGGCTGCCCGCGCCGGAGGCCGGCGTGGAGGAGTGAATGCGGACCCCGGCCAGGGCCCGTCAGCAAGCGCAATTGCGAGAACCGGAACCCAGCGATGACCCTTCCTACAGCATCCACCGCGCTTCACCGCACTGCGCCAGCACGAGCGCGTTCTTGGTGGAGCTGGCTGCAATTCCTCGTGTTGGGGCTGGTCGCGGGCTGGCCGGCGGCGACGGGAGCCGCGCCGCTGCCCCTGCCCGACGGCGGCCTGCTCTGCCATCCGCGGCCCGATGGCGACGCGTCCCTGCCCGTCCTGGCGGAGAGCCGCGACGTCTACATCAATGGCCACCTGGGCCAGGCCACGCGCATCCTCTGCCAGGGGCGCGAGCTGCGCCAGACGGCGGACCGTCGCTTCGCCGACCGCGTACCCTGGCCGGCCAGCCGGCGGCTGGAGCTCACGCTGGAGGGTCCGGGCGGTCCCTGGCGCTGGAGTCTGGACTTGGCGGCCCTTGCACTCACCCCGCCACTGGCCG
>DYSB01000191.1 GCA_020726405.1 Acetofilamentum sp.
ACATCAAGCTGGCCGGGCTGGCGTTCTTCCCCTACGGCAAGGAGATCGTGCCGATTCCACGTTAATCGGATTGGGCTCCGGCGCTCTTCACCTCCCACACGCGTGGGGGAGACAGGGAGAGGGGGGAGCAGCGCCCGTCTCGGTCAGCCGCGACCGATGCCGTAGTAGCGCAGGCCCGTACTGCGCACGAACTCCGGGTCCCAGATATTGCGGCCGTCAAATACCACGCGGTCGCGCAGGGTGGCTGCCAGAGAGGTGAAATCGGGCGAGCGGAAGGCATGCCATTCGGTGATGACCACTAGCGCATCCGCCCCGTTGAGCGTGGCGCGGGCGTCGGCGGCAAACTCCAGCGCGGGATGCTCGGGCAGCAGGCGCCGCGCCATTTCCACCGCCACCGGGTCCCAGGTCTGCACTCGCGCACCGGCCTGGAGCAGCGCGGTGATGAGGTCCAGACTGGGCGCGTCGCGCATGTCGTCGGTGTTCGGCTTGAAGGCCAGGCCCCACAGGGCGATGGTCTTGCCAGCCAGCTTGCCCAGATAGTGATCGGCAATTTTCTCGAACACCCGCAGCTTTTGCCGCTGGTTGACCGTATCCACCGCTTCCACCAGCTCGGCGTGCAGCCCGAGTTCGCGCGCGGTGTGCGCCAGCGCCTTCACGTCTTTCGGGAAGCAGGAGCCGCCATAGCCCGCGCCGGCGTAGAGAAAATGGCTGCCGATGCGGTGATCGACGCCGATGCCCTTGCGGATCTGCTCGATGTCCGCGCCCACTGCTTCGGCGATGCGGGCGAGTTCATTCATGAACGAGATGCGCGTGGCCAGCATGGCATTGGCGGCGTATTTGGTGAGTTCGGCGCTGGCGGCGTCCATCACCATGATTTTTTCGTGATTGCGGTTGAACGGACGGTACAGCTCGCGCATGGTGGCGATGGCCTGCGGGTCGTCACTGCCCAGCACGATGCGGTCGCCGCGGGTGAAGTCTTCAATGGCGGAACCTTCCTTGAGAAATTCCGGGTTGCTCACCACACCCAGGCGGTGGCTCACCCCGCGCGCCGCCAGACCGGCCTCGGCCAGCGCGCGCACCTTGGGAATGGTGCCCACCGGCGCGGTGGACTTCTGCACCACCACCAGCGGCCCGGTCATGGCGCGGCCGATTTCTGTGGCGGCGCCCTCCACCTGAGACAGATCGGCCTGGCCATTGGGCAGCGACGGCGTGCCCACCGCAATGAAGCACACCTGCGAACCCGGCAGCCCTTCGGCGATGCTCGGGCTCAAGGTCAGGCGGCCCTGTTCGATATTGCGCCGCACCAGATCGCTCAGGCCGGGTTCGTAGAACGGCACCTCGGCCCGGTCGCGCAGCGCAGACAGGCGCTCGGCATCGCGCTCGATGCAGGTGACCTGATTGCCCACATCGGCAAAACACGCTGCGGTCACCAGACCGACATACCCCGCTCCAATCACTGTGACGCGCATAACCGGCTTTCTCGTAATTTCATGATGGAGTGCTATTTTGCAGGAAGTGTTTCGTCAGCGGCGTGACAGAACGGCTTGGTGCATTGCATCTGCGCGTTGCATCTGCATACCCGGCTGACTTGATGCGCATCAAGTGCCATGCTGCACCGCGACATTCAAATGGAATGATCTATCAAGGAGAAGCAATATGAGCCCACCCCGAAAACCTGCGCTTCGCTCGGCTCTCCCCTCAGGGGGCCAGGAACTCTTGGGGCGGCCCGGCGAGTTTCCTGAGAGTCAACCCCAAGCTCCAAGCCGCAATCCGCGCAAACTGCGGACTCCCGCCCCGGCAGCCGCCAAAACGCCCTTGCCTGTGAAACAAGCCGTGAACAAGGCCGCCGAATCGCCGCCCCCGGCCCCCGCCGATGCTTTAGCCGACGTTCCGGCTCGCGCGCTGAACGCAGTCGCCGCGACTAGCGTCCCCCTGCCTCCCGCCGACGCGCAAACGCTCACCCCGCCCGACCACGAGCAAGCCATGCGCGAATTGATCGACCGGGCGCTGCACGCTTTCACCGCCAAGGCCACGCTCGGCCTGTCGCCCGCCGCGCTCGGCCTGGCCTTTGCCGATTGGGGCATGCACATGGCAGCTTCGCCCGGCAAGCAGGCCAGCCTTGCCGTACTGGCGCTGGAGATGCAGGGACGATGGCTGCGTTACGCCGCCGAGTTGGGCACGCACGCCCTGCGCGCAGACCGCACCCCCTGCCCCGACTGCGTCGCCCCCACCCCCAACGACCGGCGCTTCAGTGCGGCGCAGTGGCAGCAGTTTCCGTTCAACCTGCTGGCCCAGCGCTTTTTGCTGCGCGAACAACTCGTCGATGCCACCGCCCACGGCGTACGCGGCGTGTCGCCGCACCACGAGCAGGTGGTGGCCTTCATGGCGCGGCAGTGGATGGACCTTCTCTCGCCCAGCAATTACTTCTGGGCCAACCCCGAGGTGCTGGAGCGCACCCTGAGCAGCGGCGGCGCCAATCTGGCGCAAGGCCTGCGCAACTGGCTCGACGATGCCCAGCGCATGCTCGACAAACGCCCGCCCGCCGGCGTGGACCAGTTTCGCCCCGGGCACGAGCTTGCTGCGACCCAGGGCAAAGTGGTGCTGCACAACCGCCTGATGGAACTCATCCAGTACAGCCCGACCACCGCCGCGGTGCAGGCCGAGCCGGTGCTCATCATCCCGGCGTGGATCATGAAGTACTACATCCTCGACCTCTCGCCGCACAACTCGCTGGTGAAGTTTCTGGTCGATCGCGGCCATACGGTGTTCATGCTGTCGTGGAAAAACCCGGGCGCGGACGAACGCGATCTGGGCATGGAAGACTATCTGCACCTCGGCCCCTTTGCGGCGCTCGACGCGGTGACTTCCATCCTGCCCGGCCGCAAGGTGCATGCCGCAGGCTATTGCCTGGGCGGCACCCTGCTGTCCATCGCGGCCGCGGCGCTGGCGCGGCGCGGCGACGAGCGTCTGGCCAGTGTCAGCCTGTTTGCGGCGCAGACCGACTTCACCGAAGCTGGCGAACTCACCCTGTTTATCGACGAGAGCCAGATGAGCTTTCTCGAAGACCTGATGTGGTCGCAGGGCTATCTCGACACCGCGCAGATGGCCGGCACCTTCCAGATGCTGCGCTCCTCCGACCTGATCTGGTCGCGCCTGATGCGCGACTACCTCATGGGCGAGCGTGCGCCGATGAACGACCTCATGGCCTGGAATGCCGACGCCACCCGCATGCCCTACCGCATGCACAGCGAATACCTGCGCAAACTCTACCTGCGCAACGCCCTGGCCGAAGGGCACTACGCCGTTGATGGCCGCCCGGTCGCGGTGGAAAACGTGACCGCGCCCTGGTTCGTCGTCGGCACCGAGACTGACCATGTCGCGCCGTGGAAATCGGTTTACAAGATTCACCTGCTGGCCGACTCCGAAGTGACCTTTGTGCTCACCAGCGGCGGGCACAACGCGGGCATCGTGAGCGAGCCCGGCCATCCGCGCCGCCACTATCGCTGGGCGCTGCACCCCGGCGGTCGCCCCTACACCGACCCGGCGCACTGGGTGCAACTGGCGCAGGCCGAAGAAGGCTCCTGGTGGCCGCGCTGGGAGCAATGGCTGGTCGCCAAAGGCAGCGCGCAACAAGTCGCGCCGCCCGCCTGCGGCAGTGTGGACTATCCCCCGCTGGCCGAAGCGCCCGGCGACTATGTGCTGCAACGCTGAACCCTCTTCGCGAGACCTTCTTCACGAGACTCTTCTCATGACCGACACGATCTGCAACCGCACCTTCGACGAAATCTCCCTGGGCGACTCCGCCAGCCTGCAGCGCACCCTCACCCGGGCCGACATTTCCACCTTTGCCGTGATGTCGGGCGACGCCAACCCCTCGCACGTCGATGAGGAGTTTGCCCGCAGCACCCCGTTTCACGAAGTCGTGGCGCACGGCATGTGGAGCGGCATGCTGCTGTCCAACCTGCTCGGCACCGAACTGCCCGGGCCCGGCACGGTTTACGTCGATCAATCGCTGTCGTTTGACCGCCCGGTGATGCTGGGCGACACCGTGACCGCCTCGGTGACGGCGCGCGAAAAAATGGCCGAACGCCACCAGATTCGTTTCGACTGCAAGGTGGTCAACCAGCGCGGCGAAACCATCGTCTCGGGGCAGGCGCTGGTGCAGGCGCCCACGCAAAAAACCTGCCGCCCGCGTACCCATCTGCCGCAACTGCATCTGGTCGATCCGGGCCGGCGTCTGCTCGCGCTGGTATCCAGGGCGCGCGAGGGCTGCAAGGGTCTCAAACCCATGCGCGTGGCCGTGGTGCATCCGGTGAACGAAGTCTCCATCCAGGGCGCGATCGACGCCGCCCAGGCTGGGTTGATCGAACCCGTGTGGATCGGCCCGGAAGCCCGCATCCGCGCTGCGGCAGATGCCGCGGGCATCGACCTCTCCCCCTGGCAGCTCATGCCCACCGAGCACAGCCACGCCGCAGCCGCGCTGGCGGTCGAACTGGCGCGCAGCGGCAAGGTCGGCGCGCTGATGAAAGGCGCGCTGCACACCGACGAATTGATGCACGCCGCCTTCGACGCCCAGACCGGCCTGCGCACCGGCCGCCGCGCCAGCCATGTGTTCGTCATCGACGCTCCGGCGGCCGACCGACTGCTGTTCATCACCGACGCGGCGATCAACATCGCCCCGGATCTCGACACCAAGCGCGACATCGCGCAAAACGCCATCGAACTGGCGCAGGCGCTGGGCGTCGACACGCCGCGCATGGCCATCCTCGCCGCGGTGGAGACCGTCAATGCCAATATGGCCGCCACGTTGCACGCCGCCGCGCTGTGCAAAATGGCCGACCGCGGGCAGATCACCGGCGCCATCCTCGACGGGCCGCTGGCCTTCGACAACGCGCTGTCGCTGGCCGCCGCCAAGACCAAAGGCATCAACTCGCCGGTAGCGGGTCTGGCCGACATCCTGCTCACGCCCGATCTGGAGTCGGGCAATATGCTGGCCAAGCAGCTCGAATACCTCGGCGGCGCGACCATCGCCGGGCTGGTCATCGGCACCCGCGTGCCCATCATCCTCACCAGTCGCGCCGATGGCGTGGAAGCCCGGCTCGCCTCCTGCGCCCTGGCCGTGCTGCAACGCCAGGCGCTGCTTCGCGCCGCAGGCCAGATCGACGCCGCTGCCACACCTGACAAGGCGCAGGCCGCCTGAACACCGCCATGTCTGCCTCCACCCTGCTCTGCCTCAACACCGGCTCGGCCAGCCTGAAATTCGCTCTGTTCAAACTCGACGACTGCCTCGGGCCGCACCTGCCAGCGGCCGCACAACTCCGCGGCGAGATCGACAGCCACGACGGCCGGGCCACCCTGCGCTGGACCGACGCGCAAGGCCAGACCCACCGCGCCGCTTCAAGCGATCCGCGCGGCGACATTGCCGCCGAGGTGGACACCCTGCTCGACACCCTCATCACTCCGGCGGTTAGCGGCCCCAACTGCGGCCCCATCGCTGCCGTGGCCCACCGCATCGTGCACGGCGGCAC
>DYSB01000192.1 GCA_020726405.1 Acetofilamentum sp.
GCGATCTCCGCGGCGACGGGCGATGGCTTGCCGGCGTTGCTGGCAGAGATCGGCACCCGGCTGCGACCAGAGCGGGAGTTTGTGCAAGTGGCGATCCCGCACGAGCGCGCGGACTTGATTGCGAAGCTGCACGATGTTGGGCAAGTGGTGGAGCGGCGGTTCTACGCCAAAACCGCGCGGTTCAAGGTCCGCATCCCGCCGCATTGCCACAGCGAATTCGCGCCGTTCATCGTGGGCGATGGGCGGAAGGCGTGAAGCGCTGATTTTCAACCAGACCAGTTTCGCACCGCGTCGGGAGGGTGAGTTCTCGGACCTTCGGTTCTTCCCCCAGAATCAGAGCAAGCGGCTGGCCGCGTGCGCGAAATCACCGTGGCCAGCGACGTTTACAGCCTCGGCGCCATCCTCTTTGAGCTGCTCGCCGGGCGCTCCCCGTTCGACGCCGACAGCGACTTGGAAATGCTCCGCCTCGTTGCGGAACAGGAACCGCCCGCGCTCCGATCCATCAATCCGCTCGCCGACCATGATTTGGAAACCATCTGCGCCATCTGCCTGCAAAAGGAACCGGCGCGCCGCTACGCCTCCGCCGCCGCGCTGGCGGATGATTTAGAACGCTGGCTCCGGCACGAGCCCATTCAGGCGCGCCGCATCAGCCCGTGGCGGAAGGCCGCCAAATGGGTCCGCCGCAATCCCGTCGTGGCCGGTTTGACGGCCTTGCTCGGCGTGGCGTTGTTGGGCGGGTTCGCCGGCGGCGGCTGGCTCCTCCAATCCCTGACCACACAGCGCGCCTTGTCCGGCAACCTGCACCTTTCTCTGGCCAGTGATGCATTGGCGCACGATCAAACCGACCGCGGGATCATCATGCTTGCCCAACTCCTGCGCCAGGATCCGCACAACGCCGCCGCCGCTTCGACGCTGCTGGCTGCGTTGAGCCAGCGCAATCTGCCATTGCCCGTCGCTGGCCCGATGGAGCACGAAATTGAAATGAACCAGGTCGCCTTCAGTACGGACCAGCGCTTCCTGGCTGCCGCCTGCGGGGACAAGGTGGCAAAAGTCTGGCCGCTGCCTGAGGCTCACGCTCGAGGCGATGCTCCGGTAGAACTCCGCCACGCTTCCACCTCTTCTCCACTCGCTGCTCTCACGAATCCTCCACTCGTGCTGCTTCATTCCAACGGCGTCAATGCGGTCGCCTTCAGCCCGGATGGCGGGAGGCTGGCCACGGCCTCGGAAGACCAGACCGCCCGACTCTGGGCGTTGCCTGACGGTCAGTTGATCGCTTCGCTGGCGCACACCAACCCGGTACGACAGGCGAGATTCAGCCCGGATGGGCGGCTGTTGGCCACGCTCGCCGCTGATCCGATCCCTCGAGTCTTTGACGCGCACACCGGCAAGCTGCGGCACGAATTCGTCGGCCATCGTGGCAATGTCACTCACCTTGAGTTCAGCCCGGACGGCGCTCGATTGCTCACCACCGCCGAGGACGCGCGGCTGTGGGATTTGCACACCGGCCAACTCGCCTTGCCTCCACTGCAAACCGGCGCCAACGTCTGCATGGCTGCCTTCACGCCCCAAGGCGACCGCCTCATCACCGCTTCCGCGGACGGGCGCTTGCACCAGTGGGACGCTCACAACGGCGCGCCGCTCACGAATGTCATCGTTGTGGCCAGCAACCGTTGCTTCCACGCCGCATACAGCCCCAACGGCCAGCGCATCGCCACCGCCGCGCGTGACGTGCGCGTGTGGGAAGCGCAATCCGGCCAACCGCTTCTTCCGGCCCTGCCGCACGCCAGCAAGGCGGAACTGGTCTGCTTCAGCCCGGATGGTTCCAAGCTGCTCACGCTGAACGCCTGGAACGCGGTGCATCTCTGGAACGCCGCCACGGGTGAGCCTTGGGGCCAGACGTTTCGCTCGGTGATCTATTTCTTCGACGCCGCGTGGAGTCCGGATGGGAACTGGATTGCCACCTGCGGCGGCAATGGCGTCGCGATGGTCTATGATGTGCGGGCCGGCTACTCGCCGCCACTGATCCTGCCGCACAAGAAACCTGTCCGCTGGGCCACGTTCAGTCCGCGCGGCGACCGCGTGCTCAGTGTTTCGGACGATGGCACGGCGCGCGTCTGGAATGCCTTCACCGGCCTGCCCGTCACGCCCCTGCTCACGCACACGGGGGCGGTGAACGTGGCGCGCTTCGGCCCGGATGGTCTTCTGGTCTTCACCGCTTCGGAGGATGGAACCGCCCGGCGGTGGAACGCCGAGAGTGGCCAGGAAATCCTGCCGCCTTTGCTCCACGGCGAACCGCTTCGCGAGTTGGTCCTCGATGCGCAAGGCCGCCACCTGGCCACCTCCACGGCGCTGGGCAACGTGCGCGTGTGGAATGTGCAAAGCGGCGCGCAACCCGCCGAGTTCCGCTGGCCCGGCGGCACCAACACAATCGGCCCGCCCGTGCGCCAACTCTCGTTCACGCCGGACGGGAAAACCCTGGTCCTGAGCTGCGCCGATGGCTGGGTGCGCATGTGGGATTTCGCTTCTCGCCAGCCGCCCCGCGAACTGCTGCAACTGCTCGGCCCCATCTGGAATTGCCGTGTGAGTGCGGACGGCAAGCGCATCGCCGTGGGTTGCTTTGGCTTCGCCGCCGTGATGGCCGACTTGCGCACGGGCCGTCAGCTCATTCCGGTCCTGTACCATGATTCCGAAGTGGCGCAGGTCGCGCTGAGTCCCGATGGCCGCATCCTGGCCACCGCCGCGACTGACGGCACCGCCCGTCTTTGGGATGCTTTCACCGGCAGTCCCCTCGCCCTTCCCTTGCGCCACACGAACGCGGTGACCGGCCTCGAGTTCAGCCCCGATGGGCGGCGCGTGGTGACGGCCTCCCGGGACGGCACCGCGCGCGTCTGGGACGTGGCCACGGGGCTGCCCTTATGCGACCCGCTCCGCCATCCCAAGACCGTGTTCCACGCCGAATTCAGCGCCGATGGCCAACGCGTCCTCACCGCGTGCAGTGACGGCGCCGCGCGGGTCTGGGAAATCCCCGCCCCAGGCGGCCCGGCACCCGTGTGGCTGTCTGCGCTCGCCGAAGCGGCGGTTGGTCAGCGATTCAATGCCGCCGGCGCCCTCGAACCCGTCCTACCGGCGGAGTTTGCCCGGTTGCAGGCGGAAATCCTGGCCGGCACCAGCCAGGACGCGTGGTCCCGCTGGGGCCGCTGGTTCGTGAGTGACCGGTCCACCCGCACCATCGCGCCGAACTTCCCCGTGACCATTGAGGAATACGTGCGCCGCCTCGAAACCGACGGCAACCCAGTCCGACTCCGCGAGGCCGCGCTGCTTTCGCCGCCGAGTCCTCGCCCGTAGGACAGGCGTCGCGCCTGTCTCCATCTTCAAGAAGGCGACTTGCTTTTGGCGAAAGTGGCATCGCCAGGCAGACGAAGTTGTTGGCGCTGGCCCATGAAATCAGAGACAGGCGCGACGCCTGTCCTACGGCAGCGCGGCAGAGCACTGCTGATTCTCCGGCGGCTACCCCTTGCGCGGCGGTGGCAGGCGGTGCTCGAACTTCAGCAACGCGTTCTCCAAACGCAGCGCGAGCTTCTCCCGCTCGTGGGCATCATTCTCTGCGTTGCGCCGCACCTCGAACGCCAGGCCCTCAAGCGCCCGCCAGATCGCGTTCATTTCATCCCGCATCGCCTCGATGTTTTTGGCGTTCCGCTCCGTGTCCTGCACCAGACGCCAGACCTGGGCCGCGAGTTTGAATGCACTCTTCCACATGGCTCACCTCGCGGCCTTGAACCGTTCCCGAATCAGGCGTGTCTCCGCCTTCTTCTTCTCGATCGCCGCGTGTGTCTGGTCAATCCTCTCGAGCGCCCGGTCAATCTTTGCGATATACGCTTCGATCGCCGCCGCGTATTTCGCGGCTTGGCCCGCCGGAGCTTCCATCGTCATCGTTTTGCTCGCCATAACTCAGTGTGTTTTGCGCGTTACCGCTGTCTCTCCAGTAGCACACTGCGCCAGGAACTCAAAGCGCAAAGAATTGTTGGAATCCCGGTAAGGTTCTCCTTTGGTATTCGTAGAACAGGGTGGAATGAATGTGAAACCGATCAACGCAGCCCGTTCTGGTCAAATCCGCATGACCCCGCGCCATTTGGCGGGCATTTGCCCGCCAAATGGCGCCCGACAGGCACTACACCTCACCCGCCGTTCAACCGCGTGCCGGCTTGGCGGCCTTGGCGAGGTAGTCTGCTTTCGGTTTGCGTTTCCTGATCAATGCCCGGCGAACCGTCTGCGAACGCCTGCTATCGGGCGGTTGCACGCCGTCGAGCAAGCTGTCGGCGCTCACGCCCAAATGCTGGGTGATGCGGATGAACGTCGTGAGCGAGCACGGATATCGTCCGCGCTCGATGCCGCTGATCGTTTGCCAGTGAATCCCGATGAGTTCCGCGAGGCATTCCTGAGTGATGTTTGCAGCCAGACGCGCCGCTTGGATTCTGCGGCCCACGGCGCGGAGGATGTCGCGGTCTGTCACCCATGAGAACGGAACCCAGCCCGAAAGGCGTTGACATCGAATATACGCTTAAGTAACAATCCGACCGTCTCAGCAAGAACCCGGTATTTTATGAACGCTTGCGCCGAATCCAAGCCAAGCCCCCGGTCCAAGGCGGCCTTCCTGATGTCCACCACCATGAACAAACGATCCATCCTCTTTGCGGCGGCACTCCTTCTCATGGGACGCGGTTTGACCCCCGCACAGGACCTCGTCCTCGAACACGCACTCGACCCTACTAACGGCGTCCTGACGCTTTCGCTCCAGCCCAATCCCTCCGCCTACTACACGCTGGAATGGACGGAGGACTTCCAGACGTTCACGCGCGTGGGCATGTTGCTGGGCGTGCCCGGGCCGGCTTGGGCATACTCCGTCCGGCTTGGCGGCAACAAAGGCTTCTTCCGCGTCCAGGCCCACGACATCTTTTCGCCGCTGGACTCGGACGGTGACGGGATTGACGACCGCTACGAATTGGACCACGCCACTTGCCTGGACCCGCTCGTCTATGCCGACGCCAGCCAGCCCTGCCTCGTCGCTGGCATGTCGAACTACCAGGTTTATCTCCGTGACCTCTTCGGCGGGCCGGGCGTGGCGCTCCAGTTCTTCAGCCACGAAACCAGCGTGTTCAACTTCGGCGCGCCCACTGCCACGCACGAAGCGATTTCGCCCGAGCTTTCGGTGTACAACGCCAACCCGGGCTCCGGGCCGCCGACCAGCGACATCATCAACCAGGTCTTCTCCCGCGAAGTGACGACGTGGAACTTCGGTTCGCCCTCAGCGCCCGTGGAGGCCATCTCGCGCGAAGCCACGATTTGGAATTTCGGTTCGCCGTCCGCCAACATTGAGGCCAACTCCAAGGAAGTCTCCGTCTATAACGCCAACCCTGGCTCCGGCCCGCCGGCGACGGAGTTCAACCAAATCGAGGGGCGTGAACTCACGGTCTTCAACTTCGGCGCGCCCACGGCCTTCCT
>DYSB01000022.1 GCA_020726405.1 Acetofilamentum sp.
TCCCACAGCAGGCGTGGCCTACCGGCGCCCTTCTGGCGTGACTCCGTGGCCCAGTTCGCGGGCACGCTCACGACGACGCGCCTCTCTTGCAGGCGTTCCAGGGTGGCCATGACGCCGCGGTAGCAGCGGCCGGTCAGTCGGGCCAGTGCGGCGCCTGTCATGGGGCCGTGCTGTAGCAGCGCGTCGACTACGGACGCGGCGGGGGTCAAAACGGCACCTCCGCGTTGGGGAACTCGTCTTCGCTCGACACCTTGTCCAGCGCCCAGGCGTAGCAGACGCCGTGGGGGCGTCCGCTGCTCTCAGTCTCGGCGCACCAAATGCGCCCCGCCTCGATGTATGGCGACGTCACGACCGCGCGGGGGCAGTGCTCGGTGCACAGCGGGACGCCGTTGCCGTCCACGCAGGCGGCGTAGTATTTCATCCTTGCCTCCGTCCATACTCGGCGATGCACAGCGCGTCCGCCCGTCCGTCCAGTGCGCCGCCCCGAGGCCCGCGCAACTCGGCGCCGGGGAACAGACGCTCGGCCACCATCAGCGCTCGGTCTTTCCCCTCGCCCGCTGCGCCCGCCAGGATGACCCTCTGCCACTCCTGCGGGCGCACCCCACGCCAGGATACCCCCAGCGCTGTCAGGATGCCCTCAATGGCCCCCAGTCCGTAGCCAGTCGAGAACGTGGACGTGACGCCCTGCCCCGGCATGGGCTGCTGCGTCTCGATGATGAACCGGACGAGGTTGCGTGACACGGCCATGGACCGCAGCAGGTCGCACAGCCCTACGAGGTCCAGGCGCCGCCTCGCGCCCTTCCCGACTCGCAGCGTGGGCATGTCGTAAACTTCGGGGCCGTCACTGCCGATGAAGGCCACGGCGCCGGAGAGGCCCGGGTCGATACCCACTACCATCAATCCACCTCCGCGAGTCGTCGTAGCTCCTTGACCGGCCCCTGCGCTAAGTCGCCATTGGCCAGCACCATCCGCGCCAACCGCTCCACCCTCACCAGCCGCAGGTATTCCGGCTCGCAGTGGTCGCCCGGGACTACTCGGCGTACCGCCATGGCGCATAGGTCGCCGAACATCCCATGCCCGTATTCCGGGCAGTCGCGCCCGGTGCAGCAGCCGTTGCTGCCGTACCGCATCACTCGACTCCCCGGCGGCATGCCGCTACGTGCATGGGGTCCGGCGTGTCCCACCGCGCGCCCACGTCGAGGAATCCCCACCCCGCCAGGCACTCCAGGATGGCGTCCGGGATGTCGCCCCTAGTCCCGTAGAGATTGGTGTCCGGGTTGAGGTCCAGTGCGCACCCGCGCGCGTGGTCGGACAGCGGCTTGCCCGGCGTCCAGAGCTGGCGCCGTAGGCAATACGACTGGACGTCGGTCAACTCGTACTCCAGCCGCAGCGCCAGGATGTCGGCGAAGGCGCAGATCGCCAGTGGCAACACGCGCTTGTGCAATGTGACGCGGTGGCCGCCGGGGAGGGTGGCCGTGCGCAGGACGTTCGCCCACACCCGGCCCGCCGGGGTGAACACGCAGGCGCCGCGCTGCCTGGGGTCATCCCAGTAGGAGCCGGGCGGCGGCCCGTAGACCGCCTCGGCGTTGGTGACGTGGGGCACCACCGCCCGGCACTCGGCGCGGGCGGCATCCACCACGTCAGGGGGCAACTGGACGCCCCTGCGCAGGCAGTCGGCATACGCTACGGCGGTCGCCGGACCCAGGATTCCATCCTCGGCGATGGCCGACTGGCCGCCAATGCTGTTGATCTCTTGCTGGAATGCTCGGATTGCTTCGATCATGTATTCCTCCTCGCGCACCTCAGTTGATCTACTCGGGCACCGTCACGCCCCACGCCTCGCACAGGGCATCGACGCACTTGCGGATGCGTCGCAACTCGTCAAGCGACTCCATCGTCCACTGCTGCGCCGAGTGACGGAGATCGATATCTTCTGCCTGCGACGGGTGTGCCTCCGCAGGCGCACAGGTCTTGGCCTTCCTGACCCCCATCCTCTCCTCACAGGCCCGCGGCGTCCGGCGGTTGTTCAGCTTGAATGCCACGAGTGCCCAATACTCCGGCGCGGCCAGGACGGAGCGCGCATGGTCCGCATCGTGGATTGCCGCGTCGAGTTGGGCGTCATCGTCGGCCGTCCATACTTCCCGATGCGCGGTGGCCGGGCGCGTCGCCACCGCCGTCATCCCATTCCGCATGTTGGGGTTGGCGTGTCGACTTACGTACGACCAGCGCGTAATCAGAGCAGCCCCGGTGCGATTCGTGCCCGCGCGCGCGTTGAAAATCCCCGCCAGTGCTCTCCATTCCTCGATGGACCGCGCCCGGCCGATTCCCCCGTGCTGCGTCACGATATCGCGCAAGATTTCTTCCTCGCGGATGGTCCAAATCGATCTTCCCTCGGTTCCCATTTTCCCCCTCCCCATTAGGCCGCCCGCGGGCGGCCGGTTACGCACGTTTCCATCACCTCAGTTGCGGCCCCAGTTGGCGCACGTCGCCGAGCGGGGTCATTCCGCCGCATCGAACATGCCGATCTGCGCCCGCCTGACACTGCGCAGGTTGGTGGCCGCGGCCTCCCAGTAGGACCGCTTCAACTCCACCCCGACGAAGCGGCGGTCCATTTCTAGCGCCCGGTAGCCCTCCGACCCGATGCCGGCGAAAGGCGACAGCACCAAGTCGTGCGGATTGCTCCACAACTCCAAGCACCGCTCGATCACGTCCAGTTGCAGCGGGCAGATGTGGCGCTCGTCTTCATCCTCGCGCGCCGGGTTCTTGTTCAGCGTGTTGTTGGCGCGGATGTCGGTCCAGATGGGGCTGGCGACGCGCTGCCACTTACTCACTGGATACTCTTTGGCCGTATGCGAGATCGGCTCTGGATTGACCCCCGGCTTGCGCATCGTTACCACGTAGTCAGGGATGCTCATGCGGCTCATGCTGGAGTCCTTGCGAATGGTCTTGTGCAGCAGGCCCAGAGCCTTGGTGCGCTGCATGCTGGTCACGGGGTCTTTCCAGATGCATACCTCGGCGTGGTAAATCCAGCCCTCCGCCTCGAAAACGCGGATCAAGTCGCCGCGGAAGTCGTGGAGCCCTATCACTCCGTCGCGCTCCTTGGACGTCGGGAGGTTCATGCAGTGAAAGGAACACAGCCGGCCGGACTTCACCACTCGGAACAACTGCGCGACCAGAAAGCGGAAATGTCGCATGAAGTCGTCATGATCCTTCGTGTTGCCCATGTCGCGGTCGGAGTCCGAGTAGGTGTAGAGGCTGGCGAACGGCGGTGAAAAGACGCTGTAGTCTATGCAGTTGTCGTCGAACTCGCTCACGACATCGACGCAGTCCCCAAGGTGCAGTGCCCAGTTGTCGCCGCTTACGTAGTCCCGCTCGTACTCGGTGCGATTCTGGTCTGTATTCACGCCGATCTCGCGCTTCATGCTCGCTTCCATGTGCCCCACCATGGCGGCGCTCATCTCATGGGCGGCCGCCTCCTTGCGTTTGATGTTTGAAACAACAGCCCCCTCGGACTCCGCGCTGATGATGTGGACGTTGACTTCCCGCGTCTGCCCGAAGCGCCAACACCGCCGAATGGCCTGGTAGAACTGCTCCCATGAATCGGACAATCCAACAAAGGCCATATCGCGGCAGAATTGTAGATTCAAACCGAACCCCGCGATCCGGGGCTTGGTCACCAATACGCGGGCCTCGCCACGGATGAAGGCGCCGATTCTGGCTTCCTTTTCCTCGAGCGAGTCCGACCCCTCCACCTCCACCGCGCCCCGGATCGCCGCCGTCAATTTAGCGCTCTCGTCGTTCAAGTGGCACCACACTACGGCTTGCCGATCATGCCCGTTGACGATGGCTGCGCACTCACTCACTCGGTCGTCAACCGATTCTTTGCGAGCTCGATTGCGGTCCAAGAGCCGTGACGCCACATCCGGGAACAATTGTCCTTCTGGCGTCGGGCTCTCGACGACGTGCTCATGGAAGCGCAGAGCAGGCAGGTCGTAGCCGTCATCGCTGAATCCGATGTCGGACGGGCGTTTGACCACCATGGCCCATGTCGAAAGCCACTCCCAAAAGCGCGCCTGCCCGTGGCCCTTCAACCGCCACTGCGCCGTATGTCCTCCGTCGTGGACGAAATACATCGCCAGCATCTCGACGCCCTTCATGACGCCCAGGAATTCCGACTGATTCCCCAGTTCCATGTAGTCGTTCGGGGCTGGCGTGGCCGTACAGGATAGGCGATAAGGCGTCGCCGCAAACGTCTCAATGATGCGGGTGCGAATCTTGCCTTCCTGGTGCTTGATGATGCTGGATTCGTCCAACACGATCCCCGCAAAAGCGGCCGGGTCGAAGGCATCCATCATCTCGTAGTTGGTCACCGTGACCGGGCCGGAAACCGCACCCTGACTGCGGCAGTAGGCGGCATCGATTCCAAACTTGCGCGCTTCCGCGACCGTCTGCTGAGAGACACACAGCGGTGCTAGGATCAGGACGCGTCCCCCGGAATGCGCCGCAACGTGACGCGCCCACTCCAACTGCATCGGCGTTTTGCCGAGTCCGGTATCGGCGAAGATTGCCGCGCGGCCCCTCATCAGTGCCCACTTCACGAGTGCTCGTTGGAAAGGGAACAACATCGGATTGACTGCCGAGTCATGCACCTCGAACCCGGCGTCCATCATCCTCGGCGTTTTGGCGGCAATGAAGGAATTGTACTCGGTCATGTGGCCTCCCGTTGGCCCCCGAAAGTGTGTGTGGAAGGGGCGTCGGGTACGCCCCGTTCAGGTTGCAATCCCTATCCACTGCGTGGATTATACCGTGCCCAGCGATCCAAGTCCAACAACTTTCATCACGCCCTCCACCACCGGCCCCACACCCGGATGAGGCGCAGCAGCCGTCTCTCGTAGCGCAGGCACTCCGGCTTGGTCGCGCGGTTCCCACACGCATAGTGCCGCGGCCAATGCTCGCCCTTCGCCTGCCGCCAATACCGAGCCGCCAGCGCCCCGCCCACGGCGCCCCCTATTGCAGTCTTGAGCGCCCAGCGAGGCACCGGGGAGTATCCGGGGTGTACCTGGCACAGCCCGAGGCACCCCGTGGAGCTGACCGCGTTTGGAGTGTGCCTGCTCTCCAGATAGGACAGCGCCGGCCCCGTCGCCGGGTCGAAGCCCGCCAGGCCGAAGGCGATCTGCAAGGCGATCAAGGCCACCATCACCCCCTCCCTCCCGGCGAGGCGTCACCGCCCCGCAGTTGCGCGCGTAGAGCCGCTTCTATGGCCTGCCGCGCCCGTTTCAGCGTGGGTAGGTCGGGCGGGCTGGTCGTCGGGTCTGTGAGCGCCCGGTCCAGCGCCATGAGGGTCTTGCGTCCCTCGCCGATGGTCAGTGTCACCGTGATCTCGCGGGCTTGGTTCATTCCCTACTCCCTTCGGCTCCTGCGAGCCCGGCCTGAAGACTATCCTGGTAGGCGTGGTTGCCCTCGTCTATCGCCTTGTCCCTCTCGGCTTCGAGCGCCGCGACGCGGGCGCGGGCGTCCACGAGCAGGCGCTCGGCGTGGGGGCACTGCGACGGCATGTACGAAGGCAGATGCCCCTCTGCCTTGCCGCATTCCCACGACGCGCGCCCATCGGCGTCGCGCATGACCAACTCGGCTCCGCACACCGGGCACGTCTCGGCGCTCAAAACGGCACCTCCTTGTCGTTGCGCAGGGCTTCGACGGTCTGGCGCAGGCGGGCGTTCTCGGCGCGGGACTCGGCCAACTCGCGCAACGCCTTCTCGGCCACCGCCGACGTCTTCATATACTCGCCGTGCCAGTGGTCCCGCTCCTGGAGTAGACTTGCGCCGAGCAGCTGGGCGCCAGGGCCGGGCGGGTCGTAGGTGGGATAGTTCACAGCCCCGCCTCCATCGCCTTCTTGGCTCGCTCGCCCAGCAGCCGGGCCTGCGCCCGCATCTCTTCCAGGGGCAGGCCCAACAACTCCGCCGCCCGGTCCAGCGAGATCGCCTCCGCCTGGAGCGCGCCCAGCACCAGGAGGCGCAGCGTGGGCAAGTCCACCAGGGCGTAAGTCTCGGGGCGGTGGACGCTGGCGACTGCCGGGCCGCGGTACTCCAGCAACCCATCGCCGATGTAGATCGGGCCGTGGGGTCGCTGGCACGCGCAGTTACCCATCACGCCGCCACACCGGGGGCACGGGTCGCAGTTCATGGCATCCCTCTCTTCGCCGGGGGCCGCCTCGCCTCCAGCGTCGCCCCCTCGATCTCGAACTCCACCGGCTCCCGCCGCAGGTCGGTCCTGAGCGTGTAGCCGAACGCCTGCGCGATCAGCCCCACGTCGCCCATCTTGGCGTCCTCGCCCCGCGCCGCCACGCGATAGAGCCACTGGCGGGTCTTGCCCAGCCTCCGGGCAGCCTCCGCGATGGGGACGCGGCTGCGGTGAGACATCTCACGTATGGCGTCCGTGAGGCTCATTCCTCGGTCGCCTTCGCGATGGCCCCCGCGTCAGGGTAACCATCCGCCGCCGGAGCCGCGCAGTGGAACGCGGTCCAGTATTGGCCCCGGTACGGAGCCCCGGTCGCCGGGTCAAACGGGACGGTGAGGATTACGTCCCAAGTCTTGCCTCGCCGAAGGACGGCCTCCAGGGACGACCCCGAGGTCGCCGACTCGTAGTAGAGTCCGCACACGTCCTCCTCGCGGAGGCACTCCCATCTACCCCTGTCCCCGTCGGGGACGACAGGAATGTCGCGGGACTCCACGCCCTCCCGGAGGGTCCGGTGCCGGCCCCCCATCGAGTGGGAGGCCATCAGGATGAACTCCCGCCCCTTGAGGGCGGGGGTCTCCATCAGGTCCACGAGGAACCGCTCGGATTCCCCGTCCATGTTTACGAACCCCCCACCGAGGTGGAGGGTGGCCTCTTCGAACGTGAGGCCGCGTACTATGCGCACCAGCCTGGTTTCCATTTCCCCTCCATCGGCGGCGTCATTGCCACCGTCAAGCAGACTGTACGCCCAGCACGTACAGGTGTCCAGAAAAAAGATACAGAATCGCTTCCCCGCCCGTCGACCCCTCCGCATCCGGGGCAACTACTCATGATCGGCATCCTGCTCGCGCGCGTCCTGCTCCCACGCCTCAGCCGCGGCGGGCGTCCCGGTAGTCATCCCCTCCCCGCCGCCTCAGCGGCCAGTTTCGCCCGCGCCAGCGCAATGCGATACCGCTCCCTCGCCGCCTGCTCTTCCCGCTTGGCTTCTTCGGCTGCCACAGGGCAGCCCACGGTGTGCCCGAACCCCTTCCACCGACCGCACCCCGCGCAGCATGGCGAAGGGCTAAAGTAGTCATTGCGCGCCCGGATCATGCTTCACTTCTCTTTTCAGCGGCCAGTTTCGCCTGCTCCAGCGACCTCCTCCACTCGTACAAAACGGTCAAGCGGTCCCGGATGCGGCGGACCGCGTCTACGGCGTTCTTCAGCAGTAGTTCCTCCTTTCTGACTCTTTTTTTAATTTCCGTAACACCAGGTTCCTTCCCGGAACCATGACAACGCGCACATGACACGCTGGCCCCGCCGTCATTCATGCCCCCATCGAAGACCTCTTCGATGGGGATGCGGCCGCCGCCGCCGCAGTTAGAGCAAGCGTCTTTACTCATCCCGTGGCTGCTCGTTGTAGGGCTGGTCGGGCTTGCGGGTCATCTGTGCGCATCCATCCACGCCTGCGCGGCGTCAAGGTTACGGCACTGTGGGCACGTGGTACGTCCACTCGCCGCGTGCCCCGGAGTCCAGTCGTGATGCTCGGTGTAGTGGCCGAGCACGATGCGCAGGTGCCGCTTCGCCTCGGCGAGGTCGCGGCGCAAACAGTCGCCCTGCCGCAGCGCCTCGGCGAGTTGCGCGTCCGTCGACATCCACTCGTCGTACCTCACGTACGACCGCCCCTCCCCGTCTACCAGCATCGTCGGAGTCATGGCTTGCCTTCATTACATCCAGGCGCGGGTCATAGCAGCTTGCCAGCGCCGTCCTGCTCCGGCTCCACTGCCGGCGTCACCTCGGGCTCGGGCGCCGGGTCCGCGTCGTAGGTCATGGCTCGCTCGGCGGGGGGGGCGACGGCGACGCTCAAGTCCAAATAGTCGATCCGGTCGCCGTCCAAGGCCTGGGCCGCCTCATACTCCAGGCTCATCGGGAGCATCTTGCACAGTTTCCGCACTACCGTCTTGCATCCCATGGCAACGTAGTCAGACACCCATGGGCCGTTGTTGCCAGCCTTCGACCGTCCCCTGATCTTGTCCACCTCGGCGCGGTTCATGTGCTCGAACTGCGTTCCCCCGTCCTTCAACTTGGCGACGGCGTAAAAGCCCGTCGCCTTCTCCGGGTCCGTGATGCCGCATGGGACGTGGTGGATGCGCGGGTCGGTCCCGTACTCAACCGAGAAGTCGTCGCCCTCGTACACCTCTTTGGCGTAGATGGTGCTGATCTGCCCGCTGCGCCGCGCGAGTTCTATCAGCCCCTTGTACCCGATGATCAACTGGCACTGCTGACCGAACGGGACAAGGTAGGCGCGCCCCAGCGGCCCGGGTGGCAGCCCCAGGCGAGCCGCGTCAAACAGGCAGGATACGATGCTCTTGGGATTGTTGCGAGCCACCTTGGCGAGCGCCTCGTTGCGTGGGATGTCCACCAGCGCCACGCGCACGAAGTCCTCGATGCGGACCGTCTTGCGCAGCGTTGCCGGAAGGGCCGCCGCCATGTTCTTCATCTCGCCCTGCTGGACGATGACGCCCGCCACGTTCATGTCCACGGCCAGCGCCGTGCTTCTCTTGCCCTCGTTCATCACTTCCCTCCCCTCCAGGAAAATCGCCGCGACTCCCTCCTCTGGATGACCGCAGCGGGCACCGTCGTCCACTTCGCCGTCCACTCCCCGCACCCCATCAACTCAGCCTCGCCCATGACCGCCTGTATCGCGGCCTTGTGCGCGTCGGCCTCCGCATCCAGCGCCTTGACCGCCGCGTTAGCCTCGGACAGCCGCTGCTTGATCTCGTCCAGCGCGGCGAAGTGGTCGACAAGCCCATCAGCCTGCTTGACCATGCCGGCCTTGGCGTGCCGGTACGCGCGTCGCACCGCGTCTGCGTCCGCCGCCGTCGCAGGGGGTGGCACCTGAATCAGCACGTGGCGGGCGAAGAAGCCCTTGCACGCCGCCTGTGCCTTGGCGACGAATATCTCGTCGCGCTCCACGCGGATGACGCGGAACTCCTCATCCGTCAGGGGCAGTCCAGCCAACGCCTTCGCCGCCGCGCGGTCGCCGATGATGCCGCACAGGTAGCCGTAGGGCGCCCCGGTCACCGCGAGTTGGCTCTGCATCTGACACCAGTAGCCTTCCAGCTGCGTGCCCTGCGGCACCGGGCCGTTGCCTGCGAGCCACGCGGCCAGGTCCGCCCACTCCTCGCCGCCGCGGGCCGTGAACTTGACCTCGACCGGCAACTCCCGCTCGCAGGGCAAGCCTGCATCCTGGCGAATCAGCCCGTCCGGCGTCGCACTCAGCCGGTCGCCCTGAGCTGCGATGTACGTCATGGTGTTGGGGCACAGCATGGCCGCCGGCTCCAGCGTGGGCAGCCGTTCCTCCAGCAGCCCCATCGCGCGGGCTTCCAGGATGCGCCCCAGTGCCATGTTCTCGTTGTCATCCAGGGGTTCATCCTGTCCGACCTTGGCGACGTAGACCGACAGCGGCCCGCCCCAGTCGGTGTTGCCCAGCCCCAGCACCCGCGCCAGTTCCGACGCCCCGATGTAGTCGCGGCGACGGGCGCGGGAGCCCGGGTCTGACGGGTCCCACGTTCCGACGGGTATCATAGCGGCACCTCTGTTTTGGTCGGCTCCGCGGTCGCCGCTGGCTCCGCCTCCACGTCCTGTAACACCCGCGCCCACCTGACTACGCGCTTGACCTCCATCATGAGGTAGGTCGCGCCATCCTCCCCGTACCGCGGGGCCTCCGGCGAGGCCACGTCAAGCCGGGTGAACTCATCCAGTCCCGCGCCCTCGTACGGCGCCTTGACCAGCACCGTGTCTCCGATTTTCACCATGATAGCCCCTCCTCGGCAGTAGACAATCCACAGCACGGCCGCCATCGCCACCTCGGCGACGCAGCCCATTCCCGGCTAGGCGAAAAAGCGCACGTCCGCGTCGGTCATCGCATCCTCCATGCCAGCCAGGCCAGGGCCAATCCGACCCCAGCCCCGGCCGCGTTGTAGCGCAGTGCCCACGCAGTGATGGGATCGGGCACCTCCCCGCAGGCGAACAGCCCCGCGATGATCGCTCCCACGATTGCGACCGCCTGCACGCCCTGCCGCAGACACTCGCGCACCGCCGCATCTCGGTAGAGCCGGGCGCAGCTACGCATGGCGGGCCTCCTCGCCATGACCGCCTCCCATCAAATCGTCCACCACCACCGCGGGCATCCCCGCCTCCCCCGCCAGCCGCGACAGGGCAGCAGCCCACGCGACCAAGTTGCGCCCGCCGGGCTCGGTGGTGCTCTCCCACATGGCGATCTGCCGCTCGCTGCACGGCACCAGTAGCGCCACGGCGCGCTGCGTGGCGCCGATTGACTGCCGCATGCGCTTGGCTCGTGAGCCGTTCCATTTGTTCATTCGTGCCTCCCGGGCGTCCGGCGCCCGCAAGACAAGACCGTAACCCCCCTCGGGTAACCCGTCAAGCTTTTCGTGCAAGGAAACAAAGGTGACCTGCAACCGCCCGGAATGACTAGCGATTTCCCCATAGCGCGATTTGGGCGGGGCTGGCATGAGCCTGCTGGACGGAGGACGCGGGCATGAAGATCGTCTTGACCCCGGCGGCCAGCACGACCGCCAGGATGATCCATGCCAGCTTCTTCGTGGTGCTGACCTCGGACTCCAATCGGGCCAGCCGCTCCACCGCGGCGCCGGCGAAGTCCTGCGCCTGCTGCACGGCGTTGTCGGCCTTGCGATCCAGGTGCGCTAGTCGATCTGTGTGCGCGTCGAGTTCGCGCCGATGGGCATCGCACCGCTCGCGGATGGTGTCGCCGTGGGGCAGCGTCACAGCCGCCTCCTCGTCTGCCAGTCCTCGGGGTGGGGGCGCGAGACCACGGAGCAGACGGCGAGACTGAGTAGCAGATAGGGCACGCGGAGCAGGACCATCGACACCCCCATCCCAGGGACCGCGAGCCTACGGCTTGGCTCGCCTGTCGTCTATCACCACGGTCTGCGCGGTCACGTTCACGCTCAGGGCCTCGTTCGCCCGCGCATGGGCGTCCCTCACGATCAGCAGCATCGCCTCCCGGATGGGCGACGGCGCGGACGCGGACAGCAGATGCATCGCGGTCTCCAGCGCCGCCAGGGCCTCGGCTATGGATGCTTGCATGACGGCCCATCCAGGTCATCGGCGGTGACTGTCGCTGCCGTCTCCCCGTCGCAGGTCACCGTCACGCGGACTTTGCCCGCCGGGGCATCCTCCAGAATGACCGCGCTGTGCTGACAGACGTAGGTGCCACAGGCGAGGGGCAGGGCCGCGAGTGCGAGCAACTGCCACTTCACGGCGCCACCTCGGCCGCGGGGGCCTCGGCGCCGGGAGGGGAATCCGGCGGCGCCAAGACCTCCACGGGGGCAGGCTCCAGGGCGGGGACCAGAGCGACCGCTGCGGGGACAGCGGGGGGAGTCTCAGAGGGCGGGGCATACTGTGCGCCGATGGCCCCTACCAGCGCCAGCATGGACACCAGCGCGTGCCAGTGCTTGCCTCCCACCTTGGCCGGTGCGACCTCGGCGAGGTAGGTGGCCAGGCCGCCAATGGCGATGACCAGCGCCGTCACGATGGACGGGGGAAGGTGCGGCAGTCCCGCGAGCGTCAGTCCCTTGTTCACCGCCCACATGACCAGACTGGCGAGTCCCGCGACGGTGGCTTTGCTCATATTGCCCTCCCTGCGCTCAGTATGCGGCTTTCGGCTCGGGGATCAACCGTTTTCTGGTTGACACGGGCGAGCGCATCGGTACGGTAGGCGGTGGACACTCGCTGCAACGGCTCTTTCAACATCATGGGTTGCGCCTGGGGTCGGACTCCTCACGCCGTTGCGGGCCTGAGTGTCCAGCCGGCCCCAGGCCGGCCCGCCTTTGGAGGCTCAGATGCCCCGTGTTCCCGGCGAAGCGATCAAAAAGCCCCGTAAGAAGCCCGAGTTCGGAGCGCTGGCCCTGGTGCGCACCAACGGCGACGGCTCCATGAACCGCGTCGAGTCTCCCCAGTTCAAGGGCCGCGCCGAGGCGTGGAAGTGGCTCAAGGCCAACATTGACTACCCCGGGGTGTACACCCTGGTGCGGTTCGTGGACTCGCGCGCGCTGGTGTCCGTGACCACGCCGCGCATGGTGCTGGAGCAGGCAGCCCTTCCCTTCGACAGCAAGGAGTAGACCATGACCACCGACAAGCGTTCCGCCAACAAGCCGTCCCTCGTGGGCCTTCCGTCTGGAGTCGACTCGACCCATGAACCCGTGCCCACCGAGCCCAACGACCCGGGCACCCATGTCAACCCGCAGCCCAAGCCCCTGTTCCGCCAGGGCGAGCCCGTCAAGGTCCACCTGTGCCACACCGTCGAAGGCAAGGCGTGGCTCACGGGCGACCTTATCGCCCTTGACGGCCTCGGTGTGATGGTGCTGTCCAAGCATGGCGTCTACATGGTCCCTCACGCCAACGTCGCGGCCCTTGAGCCGGCGAGGTAGGTCATGCAGCCCGCCCCAGCAACCATCCGCGACACCATCAAGCGCATCGGCGGTTTGTTGGCGTCCATCCCGCACGACGCGCTCCCCTCGCTTGACGCCCTGACGCCGTTGCCCGAGGCCGATCAGGCCTTCGCGGTGGACGCACTCATGCACGCCTCGTACATGGACCGCGCCTTCGCCGCCAAAGACTACGAGCACTTCCTTTGTCACCTGGAAGTGGCCTGCCTGGTGGCCCAGCGGTTCATTGACTCGACGGGCGTTGGCGTCGGCGAGAAGGACGTCGTGGCAACTCGCCTTGCGTTGCTGGCGGCCATCGAAAGTCGGGCGGCCTTGTTCTGCTCGTGGGAGAAGGTGCGATGAACGCCGCCCTGCTCCCCCACTGCGTACGCCTGTCGGGGGTGACGCGCGACGAGGCGGCGAGGCTCATGCGCACCTACCGCGTCGCCAACCCCGAGTACGTCAAGCGCCAACGCATGGGCCGATGGCTGGGGGGCTGCCCCGAGTACATCTACGCGCCGGTCCTGGGTGCCCCCGACGAGTACGAGTTGCCCCGCGGCGTGGCTGGTGACTTCGGGCTACGGGAGACGCTGCCCGCCCTCTCAGGACCCCCCAAGGTGGCATTGCGCCCGTACCAGGTCCCCGCCTGCGACGCCCTCTTGCGCGGCTCAGGCTACGTCGTCGCCCCCTGCGGCTCGGGCAAGACGCAGATCGCCCTTGCCGCTGTCTCCTGTCTCCCAGGCCGCGCCCTGGTCCTGGTCCACACGCTGGACCTCAAGCGCCAGTGGGTGGCGCGGGCGGAGTCCCTGGGACTCGGGGAAGATGTGGACGTGTGGACGGTCCAGTCGGCCAACAACTGGCACTTCACCGAGGCCGCCAAGCGGGTCAGCGCCTACGCTGCGGTCATCCTCGACGAGTCGCACCACGTTCCGGCCCGCACCTTCGCGCGCGCCCTGTACTCCATGCGCGCCCCCTGGCGATGGGGACTGACGGCCACCCCTGAGCGCGCAGACGGCCTTCAGGACATGATCCGCTGGTACATCGGGCCGGAGTTGCACCGCATCGCCCAGGCCGAGGTGCTGGCCGCCGGGTGCTCTGTAGTGCCCAGCGTGCGCATGGTGCGCTGGCCGTACGAGGGGGAGGTGCCCCAGCGCAACGGCGAACTCGACTGGGCCGGGCTGGTGACCGGGCTGTCCCTGGACGCAGCCCGCAACGCCGAGGTGGTCCGCCTGGCTTTGGAATCGGCCAACGAAGGTTGCTCCGTGCTGGTGCTCACCTCGCGCGTAGAACACGTAGAGGCCCTTGAGGCGTTGATGCCCGGGTCCGTGGCCCTTCACTCGGGCAAGGCCAAGAGACTGCGCTCCGAGGGCCTGGACGCGCTCAGGGATGGCCGGGCGCGCATCGGTATCGCCACCCAGCTCGCCGACGAGGGACTGGACCTGCCGCGGTTGGACGTTCTGATCCTCGCCCTGCCCTCCCGCTCCCACTCCAAGACCATCCAGCGCGTCGGGCGCATCATGCGGCCCAGCCCGGGGAAGGGTGAGCCGACTGTGTACGACCTGGTGGATCAGTGCGCCCCCTGCTGGGGCCAGTGGCACGCCCGCAAAAGGGCTTACCGTGAGGCCGGGGTGCGGCTGTAGGTTTTTCTTGACGACATCCCGACAGTAGAATAGGAATCGAAGTAGCGCGGTGCGGGGTTGGCCGCCCCCCGACCGCAAGGGAGTCCCGACGCCTTCACGTCGTGGAGCCGCGCTACTTCTCTATCCTTGAAGGGGGATGTCTATGAACCCGTGTGCAATTCCGACTACGTACAAGGGCGTGCGCTTCCGTTCCCGCCTGGAAGCCAAGTGGGCCGCCTTTTTTGATCTGGTTGGTTGGACCTGGCACTACGAACAGGACGACTTCAACGGATGGATCGCTGACTTCACCATTGACTCGACCAGTACCGGGAAGACGGCGTGTTTCGTTGAGGTCAAGCCCATCGAGGAGCCCCCGGACGATGAACTCCAACTAAAAATCGCAAGGTCAGGCGCCCTTGAGTTTGGTCGCTGTGTCTTGATTGTTGGTAAGCGCCCGTTGCTTGAAAACCGAGAGTGCGCCTCTCATCTTGGGTGGTATCTGGAGGTAGTAGAAACAGGCTCGCCGGAGCCATGCCTATCGGGCGCCTGCTGTGGATTCTGGAACGGGCGGTTGGGTTTCTGTAGCGCCACCATGAGTTTCCACGACGTGATTTCCGGCGAGTACGACGGCAATTGCCCGGACGATGCCCGCGCTTTTATCGACAAAACATGGTGCCACGCCTCCAACTCCGCGCAATGGATGCCGCGATGACCATGCTCGCCGCGGCCCTTGAGTACACGACCCACGGCTGGCGGGTATTCCCCCTTGACGACAACAAACGGCCCCGCACCTCCCACGGCTTTAAAGACGCCGTGCGCGACGAGGAACAACTGCGAGCCTGGTGGGAACGCTGGCCCGACGCCAACATCGGTATTGCCACGGGCGAAGGCCTGCTGGTGTTCGACGTGGACGCCGGAAAGGGAGGCCCCGAGTCGTTGGAGGAGTTGGAGGCCAAGCACGGCAAGTTGCCGGACACGCCGATGGTCAAGACCGCCCGGGGCGGCTGGCACTACTACTTCCGCTGCTACACCCCCTGCCGGTCGGTCCAGAATGCCGGCGGCTGGGAGGGGATAGACGTCCGCTGCGACGGCGGCTACGTCATGGCCCCGCCGTCCAAGTTCCCGCCGTTCGGCCAGCACGCATGGGAGGCCTCCAGTCACTTTTCCGATACCCCCCTGGCCGACTGCCCCGCCTGGATCGTCCAGATGGTGTCCAAGCGCCATGAAGAGTTGACGCCGGCCAAGGCCAACGGCGACTTCAAGCCTGACGCCGACCTGGACAACATCGTGTTCGACTGCTCCTGGCTGCGCCACTGCCGCGACGACGCCGCGACCCTTTCCGAGCTGGACTGGCACCACATGCTCGCCGTTCTGGCGTGGTGCAAGGATGGGCAGCGAGCAGCCGTCGAGTGGTCGCAGCCCTACCCAGGCTTCGACCGAGACGCTACCGCCCGCAAGTTGACCAACGCCTCCAAGTACAGCCCCCCGTCCTGCCAGTACGTGCGCGAGTTCTGTCGCTGGGGCGCCTGCGAGAGTTGCCCATCATGGGGCAAGGTCAAGTCCCCCATCGTACTGGGCAGGCCGCGCAAGCCAAAGGCAGAAGATGACGATACCCCGCCCATCCCCGGCTGCACCGACTTCGACGCCAAGGAGCGCTTCGTCGCCACCTACTCCGGCCGCGCCCGCTACTGCTCGGAGACGGAACAGTGGCTCATTTGGACCGGGATCATATGGGCTCCTGACGTCCACAACTCAGTCATCGACCTCGCCGGTCGTCTCGCCAAGGACTTTGCCGTCCGCATGGAAGCCGAACACGGCCCCAAGAAGGCCTCGCCGGCCCGTTCCCTGCTTTCCGCCGGCCACATCAAGGGGTGTATCACGCTGGCAGCGGCGGACCCGGGCATTGCCGTTTTGTCGTCCACATTGAACCGGCACCGCCACCTGTTGGCGTGCCCCAATGGAATCGTCAACCTGCGCACTGGTGAACTTCTGAAGCCCGAGCCGTCTCTGTTCTTGACGCAGTTGTGCCCCACCGAGTACCACCCCGACGCCGAAGCCCCACGCTGGGAACAGTTCATCGAAGAGATCACATGCTCCCGCGGAGACCTGGTTGTATGGCACCAACACTGGCTTGGCTACTGCTGCACAGCCGAAGTCCGAGAAGAGAAGTTTGAGATCGCACACGGCATGGGCGCCAACGGCAAGAACACGATGTTCGAGTCCGTCTCCTTCGTCATGGGCCGCGACTTTGCGGGTGAAGCTCCTGCCAAGTTCCTAGTGACCCGTGACGACAATCCACACCCAGCGGAACTGTATTCGCTGCGTGGCTTGCGCGTCGTGACCTGCGAGGAAGTCTCCGACAACGCCCGCTGGGACGAGTCACGCGTCAAGAAACTCACCTCCACCGGAACCGTTCGCGCCCGCCCCATGTACGGCGGGTGGGTTGACGTTGACCCCACATGGAAGTTTTGCGTCCACCTCAACAACCGACCCGACGTGTGGGACACATCCAAAGGCCTATGGCGTCGCGTGGCGCTAGTTCCCTTCGATGCCGACTTCGACCAGCCAGGCGTCAAGGACGAAGGACTCAAGGAAACTCTTCAGTCCGAAGCCGTTGGAATCCTCGCCTGGCTCGTCCGTGGCGCCGTCTCCTGGTACGCCCACGGCCTACCCGCATGCGCCATTGTCGTCGCCGCCACCGCTGACTACAGGAATGAGCAGGACCCTGTTGGTCGCTGGATCGAGGAAACACTGGCAGCGGGCATCAAGTCACTCCCCGCCCGTAATGCCTACAGTGCGTTCGTCGAGTTCATGAAGGACCTCGGCCTTCAGGAAAAGAACATCCTAGGGTCCAAAGTCTTCTCTCAGCAACTCGCCTCCCACGGCTGCTTTCAGAAGAAGTCTGGCTCCGTCCGGTCGTGGTGGTTGGTGTCAAAGAGACTGGAAGCGTGCAAAACGGAGGTCCCAAGTGTCCCAAGTGTCCCAAGTGTCCCTGCCAAGTGTCCCAACCCAAGCTTCGGGAATGACACAGGAAATGATGCTTTGGGACAGATGGGACGTGAATCTATAAAGTCTCCTCATGTGTGCGCACAGGCGCACGCGCGCCCGCCCGCATCGGAAAACTTTTTCCAAGGGCGTCCAAGTGTCCCAAGTGTCCCTGCCGAACCAGGCGCCGACGACGACTGGTAGGATGTGAAGAGTGAAGCGACTCATGTTCCCAGGACAACAGGCCTTATGGGCCTTCACCGGATGCTCCCGCTACTGGCACCCACGCGTGCCCTCTTGGTGGCTGTAGGAGGAACCATGAACGCCCACCAACGCCAACTCCGCTACCTTCAGCGCCACGTCGCAGCCAGGTTGGCGTGGTCGATACGGTACAGGTTGTACGTCCACCATCTACTCATGACCCGCCCCATCGCCTAGTCCGGCAGTGCTATCCAATTGCTCCCGGAGTGCGCTCCATGGTGGTGCTCCATGCCGCTGTCGCTGCGTAGCGTGGACTATGACGGCTCGGTAGCCCATACGCCCTACAAGAACTTCCACGATGCTGTCTTCGGGGGACTGGACGAGTGGTTGAGGAAGCAAGGGGCGTAAGGATGGGACTGTCCCGCGTGGTATGTATATATGGAGGACGGAGGGCGGGGGGGGGAAGCCTCCACCCCTTCGCGGGTGCGGGCGCGAGGAAACGGGAACGTTTTCACCAACGGGAACATGTGCGCATGCCCGCTTCCATCACTATTCGCCGCCACCTTGAGCCGCTCCGATCCTCCGAGTCGCGTCTAACCCATTGACATCACAGCGTTTGACGCACTGCGGCGTCGCATAACTGAGATTATGTAAACCTGCGATGACGCCCGATGCTGCGTCAAAGCGGCGCATCCTGGCCCGTGGCGCAGGGTTGCGCCCGGTAACCGTTTGGTTACCAGACATGGGCATGCGTCATAGAACACGGGAAAGGCCAATGAAATCAATGGGATGCAATGAGAGGCGAGATCCCTGGCGCACAGCCTCGCCCCCGGAGTGTCAACTTAGGTCGCGGGCACGCAAGAAGGGAACCATCCGGTTACGTCGCCCCGATAGCACGACTCCGCCAATCATAACCCCACGCGTCCACCAAGGTGCCGCGCGGCCATCTCCGCCTGAGCGGTCCTAGGCCTATCCTGGCGCCTATACCGCCCTATCCGACTGGCGTACCCTGCCATGCGACGATACACAGCGCCGGTTACATGTAAGCGGGCGATACACCCCGCCAAGTCAACCCGTGGTACGTCTGGCGCCTGACTCGGGGCGTAGGTACAACCTGTTGATTGGCACGGCACGTGCATATAGAGCATGGCACGTGTCAACGACGGCACGCAACCGAAGCCCAGACGGGCGGGATGGTACGATGAGCAAGCGCAATGTGACCATGGAATCCACCGTGTACGTGTCCGGGTGGGGCTGGCGCGACAACGATTGCTGCGGGCGCGTGGTAGCCACCACAGAGACGCGTGCCGAGCGGCTCGCCTACAAGGCAATGCGCGACGAGGCGAGACGGGCACAGGACGACGATTGCCTTGTCCCGGTCCGGCCCATGCGTGACTACTTGGACGGGATCGCGTGGTACGGCGTCCACGCAATGCGCCTGGGAGACCTTGTGAACGAGGGTCGCGAGGCGTACGACGCGATCCAGGGCTTGAACGACGACGGGTACACCTACATCGACTAGGGGAGCCATCATGATGACGTTCCGGGAGCAAGTGAAGCGGTTCAACGCGGCGTTGCGGGCGAACGGGGGCAAGCGGGGCGACGGGGCCAAGCTGCGGTTCTGGGCGGACCAGCTCGGACGGATCAACCTGCTGGACTGCAACGGACCTGACGACGAGACCGGACACCGGGCCGCGAGTGAGGAGCGGATCGCGGGACAGGTCAAGGCCTTGTGCGAGTCGCGGGGTTGGCGCGTGCGGTTCAACGGCGACCCGCGCGGCTACGCGGTGAAGGTGCTGGGGTTGAAGGACGCCTACGGGCGGCCGGCGTACAACACGTGGGGCGGGGAGTCGGATGGGTACGGCGTACCGGAGGTGGAGCGTTGAAGATCACCATTGAGATCGACACGGACAACGCGGCGTTCGAGGGCGACGGGTGCGGGATGGAGGTGGCGCGCATCCTGCGGCGCCTGTGCGTCCTGCGGCGCCTGTGCGGTGACGCAGCGATAGCGGCCATGCCCGCGGATGACGTCAAGCCCACGCTCGACGGGTGGCCGCTGCGCGACGTGAACGGCAACACGTGCGGCGTGGTGCGGGTGTCCGAGTAGCTTCCCCCGCCGTGACGCCTCCACTATGCGAGGCGGATCAAGCGGCGGGGCCTGTGGTGCGCAAACCGGAGCGCGTGAAGCGCGGGAGGGGAGAATGATCGGACACGGCTATACCAAGGTGGAGTGCTGGACGATAGCCAATCGGCTACGCCTGGAAGCGTGGGAGATGGAGCGCCAGATCCGGGCGCGCGACCGTGGCTGGTATCACATGCTGAATTGGCTCGTGGTGTTGGAGGCCCAAGCGCGTGATTGGCGGAAATCGGCGCTCGCTGCCGTCCACCCGGCCTGTGCCCCCCGTGCCCACCTGTGAGCCCTGGGGCGACACGTGGGAGAGCGAAGGGGACTTCCTGGACGCGTGTTACGGGTAGCCTTTTCGCCCGCGCCAACCCATCACGGGAGGGAGTCGCGGGCCTGTGGTGCGGTAACACTAGAGCCCATACGGGCAGGAGGCGGAGATGAAATACAAGGTCAGCAACGAGAATGGGTACACCTTTGCCTACTCCTGGTCCACCGATGGGGGCGCGGTGGACACCGTCATCGCGTTCCTGGATGCAGGCGCGGAGCGCGTGACGGTCGAGGAACTGGCGGGCCGGTGGCGCCACGAGTGGATGGCGACGCCGGAGACGCGGCGGTCCATCGGCCCCACCCTGGTGCCGTCCTGCACCACCGAGTATCGGCGGTAAGCAACTGGAGGCGGCCTGGAGTGCGGACGGGGCATGCGAAGGGTGCAGCGCGGAAACCGCGTGCGGAGGGTGTCCAAATGACGCTTGAAGATGAACTGATGCGATTCCGAGATGGCGTGGCGTTTGTCGCCTGGGCGGGGCCGTGGCTGGCCCGTGAGACCACAAGCCCCGGCGGCGACTACGCCGCCAGGGAGACATTAGGGCAACTGCGGAATTGGCGCGAGATCCCAACGGGCGCAGTGGTGTGTGTCTACACACATCTGTGCGTCGGCGATGCGTCGCCGATCCACAACGAGAGCGACAGCGCGCCCGGGCTCCTGGCTCGGGCGGTACAGCGCGCCCGCACGTGTGGCGCCTGGATCGGCCGGCGAACAGCGGAAGGCGTGGCGTGGGAGGAGTGAGGGTGCATCTCGCGAGTGTGCCCGGATCGACTGACGGCGCCTAGCGTCCAGGGTGCGAGTCCCTGGCGCCGTCCTGTGGTGCTGGTGCGCAAACCGAATCCCAGACGGGCAGGAGGAGACCAATGGACACCTATCAGGCAGTGACAGACCGGATCGTGGCGGCCCTGGAAAGGGGCGTCGGGCCATGGGTGCGCCCGTGGGGCGCCCTGCCCGCGAGTGAGCGCACGCCGTACCGGGCAAAGACCCGTCGCCCGTACCACGGGATCAACCTGCTGCTGACCACATGCAGCGGTTACGGCGATGCGCGCTGGTACACCTTCCGCGACATCAGGGAGGCGGCGGACCGCGAGGAGAAGGCCGGCCGGAAGCGGCCGCACGTGCGCAAGGGCGAGCACGCCACGCCCGTAGTGTGGTGGGGGCGCGTCGACCGGGAGACGACGCAGGTAAACCCGGACACGGGCGAGGAGGAGATCAGCACTGAGAGCAGGCTCACCTCGCGCCTGTACAATGTGTTCAACGCCGAACAAGTGAACTGGATGGACGCGCGGGAAGGCAAGGGGCGAGCCAGCCTGCCCGACGAGCCTGGAACGAGCCTGGCCGTGGCGGAGACCATCCGCGCGACAGGCGCGGTGGTCAAAAACGGCGTGGCACGGGCCTGCTACTACCCGGGCGCAGATGAGATTCACATGCCACCCAAAGGGGCCTTCCGCTCCCCGGCGGAGTGGGACGGCACCCTACTCCACGAGCTTACGCACTGGACCGGCGGAAGGCCCGACCGGACGCCACGAGTCTTCGGCCGGCGCTTCGGCGACAACGCGTACGGGTTTGAGGAGTTGATCGCCGAACTCGGCTCTGCGTACCTCTGCTGCGCGCACGGCGTGACCGGAAAACTCCAGCACGAAGAGTATCTCGCGTCGTGGTTACGCACCCTCAAGGCGGACAAGTACGCGGTCTTCACCGCGGCCCGGGAAGCGCAGCGGGCGGCTGCGTACGTGCTCGCGTGCCGTGGGGGCAAACCGACAGGCACGGACCCGGCCCCGGAGGCGCCGATCCCCGTGGTCGCGCCAGAGCCCGCCCCGTCCTACTCTCTCGCGCCGCGGTACGTTACGGCGGTCGCGGCAGTGCAACTGCAACAGCTTCGGCGCGCCGCCCAGCAGGAGATCAAGGCCCGCGCGCGTGAGGAGAGAGAGACGCCGGCGACCGCCCCTGCCACCACTGCCCCCGCCGCGGAAGCCTGGATAGTGGGCAAGCGGGCGATCTACCGGGCAGTGGAAGCCTGCTGCAACGTCGCCGACGGCAGTTGCAACACGATCTTGTCCAACGTCATGCTCCGCCCCGGAGACGACGGGGCCGCGACACTCCAGGCCACCGACCTTGCGACCACATGTGAGGCGATTGTGTACGACCATGGCGGGGTTGCTCCTCACTGCGTGGTCAACGCCCGCGCCTTGCTGGCGGCAGTCAAGCCCCGCGACAAGGGAGACGACGCGTCCCTGCTGCTGCGCCTGTCCACGGACGGGACGCGCCTGTCCATCGCGGAAGGGCGATCCGCTCGCGTGCTCCTCGCGTTCCCCATCGCCGACTACCCTAGGTTGCCCGCAGTGCATGCGACTGAGCCTATCGTGCACGTGGCGGGTGACGCGCTGCGCCGTATCTTGACGCATGCGGCGCCTGCGATCAGCGAGGATCGGTCGCGGCCGAACCTCCAAGGGATCAAGTTGGACGTGGGGCGACCCGGACTGCGCGCGACGGCCACGGACGGCCACAGGATACACCAGGCGATTGCCGAGGCAACGACGATGGGCGAGGGTGCGTGGCTGATCGGCCCCAAGGCGGTCAAGTGCCTGCAATGGCTGGGCAAACTGGGCGACGTCGTCTTGCGCAACGACGGGCGCGACCTAGTGGCGGCGTGCGGCTGTTGCCGCTACATCACGCGGCCTATCGACGAGGCGTTCCCCGACTACCACCGGGCCATTCCGCGGGACTTCCCCATCCGGGTCTGTGTGTCCACGGTGCCGCTGGTGGTGGCGTTCAGGGAGGTATCGACCCTGCTGACGGCGCAGAACAAGTGCGTGCGCCTGAGCCTGACCGCGGGCAGCTTGACGCTGTCCACGATCAACCCCGAATTGGGCGAGTCCACCGTGACGATCCCTGTAGACTACGCGGGCCTGGATTGGGGCGCGACGTTCAACAGGGCGTACCTGGCCGATGCCCTGAAGCGCTGCGGCGACGACGTGACGCTTGAGGCGATAGACGCGGACTCTATGCTGCGGATCACGGACTGCGCCACGGGTGCCTGGTGTGGCTTGATGCCGCTGCGTGTGTGACTTCTCGCCCGCGCCAACCCATCACGGGAGGGAGTCGCGGGCCTGTGGTGCGAGAACACTGGAGCCCCTGCGGGGGCAGGAGG
>DYSB01000193.1 GCA_020726405.1 Acetofilamentum sp.
CCTGCAGGTGGACGGTGAACTCTATCGCAACTGCGGCCGCGTGCTGGAGCGCTGGCCAGCGGCGTCTACTTCGCCCGGCTGGAGGCGGCGGGACGATCCGCCGTGGTGAAACTGGCCCTCGTTCGATGACACGGCCCATTCTCCGCGGACTCGCCATCTTGGGGGCCGTTGACGCGAACCTCACCAGGAGTCCACCATGACCACGACACGCCTTTCCCTCCGCCTGCTGGCCGCCCTGCTGGGAGCGGGCCCGGCCCTGGCCTGGACCAGCCCCGGCCTGGGCGAAGTCTACGATCCCGCCGCGCTGGTGGCCGTCTCCGGCGGCGCACTGACCGGCAGCTGGCCCGACTACACGCAAAACCAGGCGCTGCTGATCAGTGCGGGCGACGAGCTGCGCCTGCCGGCGGGCACGCACTGGACCGTGGCCGACAGCGTGGAGTTGCGCGTCCAGGGTCTCTGCACGGCCCTGGGCACGCCCTGGGAGCCCATCCGGCTGGAGGCCCTGAGCGGCCAGCCCAACAGCTGGTCCGGCCTGATCCTCGACGAGGCGGACCCCGCCAGCCGGCTGCGCTGTGTCACTGTGCGCGGCGGCGACGACGGACTCAACTGCCTGGGCAGCTCGCCCGTGGTTGAGTACTGCGAGTTATCCGGCAACTACAGCAGCGGGCTGTCCTGCTTCCTGGCAGGTAGCCCCATCCTGCGCCACTGCCTGATCGAGGACAACTCGCGCTACGGCGTGGAGATCACCGGGGGCAGCAGCCCCGTGCTGGAGCACTGCGTGATCCGCGGCAACAACGTGGAGGCCAGCAGCCCGCGCAACGCGGTGAGCATCGGCATCCAGGGCACCAACAGCCCGCGTTTCACGTCCTGCCTGCTGGAGGGGCGCGGCCCGGCCAACCCGGCCAGCGGTCTCTCCCTCTGGATGTCCGGCGCGCCGCTGGTGCGGGACTGCGAGATCACGGGTTTCCGCAGCGGTGTGGTGATCCAGGGCGCCGGTGCCCAGGGCCGGCTGGAGCGCTGCTGGATCCACTCCAGCCGCTACACGAATCCCATCCAAGGCGGCAGCGGCGTGAACGTCAACACCAGCGCCACGCCGGTCTTCCGCGGTTGCTGCCTGGAGGACAACGACTGGGGCGTGACCATCACGTCCGCCTGCGCGCCGGACTTCGGCGGCAGCGCGGAGCCGGGGGACAACCGCCTCCACGGCAACGGCAACGGCGGCAGCGTCTGGGACTTCTTCAACAACACCAGCAGCGCGCTGCAGGCCCGGGGCAATTGGTGGGGCAGCACGGATCCCGCCACCATCGAACTGCACATCCACGACGACGGCGACGGCGCCTTCGGGGCCGTGCAGACGGATCCCATCCGCACCGACTCGCTGTTGGCTCCGCTGCTCGCCCCGGATCTCGGCTTCCACGCCCTGGCCGCGGGGGCCGTGCTGGGGCTGCGGCCGGCGGAGCACTTCCGCCACCTGCCGGGCACGGCCTATCATCTGGAGGGCCCGGGCAGCGTCAGCGCGGCCGGCGACAGCCTGGTCTGGACGCCGCCAGCCGCGGGCGACAGCCTGCTGACCCTGTTGCTGCGCGCGACGCCGCCGCAGGGCCCCGGCGCCTGTGACACGCTGGTGGTCTGGCTGCGCCGCGCCGGACTGGAAGCGCCCGTGCTGCAGGTGGAGGAGCAGGGCGCGGACATGCGCCTCAGCTGGAGCGCCGTGCCCGGCGCCACGGCCTACCGGCTGGAGCGCGCGCTGCAGGCGGACTTCCCGGACGGCGGGGTGGAGATCATCCACGAGGGGCCGGAGCTGGAGTTCGTCGACCTGGGCGCGCTGCTGCGGCCGAAATCCTTCTACCGGGCCCGGGCCCTGGCGCCGACGCGCTGAGCCCTCCAGCATTCCGTCGCTATGAAAAGAGGGCACGCCGCGGCGTGCCCTCTGCTTGTCCGGTTGTGAGACAGGTTCAGTCCTGGCCGAGAGTGACCACCCGGTAGAGTCGCGTGCCGTAGGCCGCGCCATCCACCCAGCTGGTGCCCGTGGTGACGGCCAGGGTCTCCCACTGGCCCTGCCGGGTGGCGCGCTCCACGCGGTAACCCAGCGCGCCCTGCGCCGGCGACCAGCTCAGTCGCGCCTGCAGGGTGGGCAGCATGTCGATGGCCAGGTCGTGGACGGGATCCAGCCCGGCCTGCGGAATCAGGCCCGTGGTGAAGAGCACGGCCAGACCTTGCACGATGGGCTGGCAGCCGTCACCGTAGACGCCGTTGGAGCCCGTGGCCCGATAGTACTGCAGCCCGGTGGTCTCGTCCGGGCTCTCGATGCCCATCGTGGTGCTGGCGATGTTGGTCACCTCGCCGTACTGGAAGAGAATGGCGCCATCGCCGCTCAGGGTGGGGTGTCGCACGGGATCCAACAGGATCACCTGGAAGCTCTCGAAGGCCGAGACGGGGCTGTGCTGGCGGATGTGGTGATACTCGACCACGAAACGGCCGCCCTGCACGTCATGCCAGTGCGAGACCGAGCCGCTCACGTCGGCCTCCGGACTGTAATCCTCCCAGGCCGGGGCCAGCATGGCGGCGGGACCGCCGGTGCTGGGAATGGAGCCGTTCTGGCGGTCCGTGGATGTGGTTGCGCCCAGGGCGACCCAGCCGTTGGAGCACACCGTGCACTGGGTGAAGCTCTGTCCGTAGTACTGGAAAGGGAAAGGCAGGTCCAGCACGAAGGACTGATCGCCCGCGTTGAAGGGCAGCGCGTTGCCCGGTCCGCCGGCTTCGGGATTGATGAGCGACCAGTCGTACTCGGCGCGGTTCCGGCCCTGCAGGGTCAGTTGATTGCCGTCGGCGGCCACGCTCAGCTCCACCCAATCCGTGTTGCCGTCGGACAGGTCGAAGGCCCGATAGCCGTGGGCGTCCGGTCCCAGGGATCGGCTGACGGGATCGGCGCTGCCCGCGCAGCTCACCAGGACCTGCTGGCCCAGCGGCAGCGTGAAGGAGAAGGCGCCGCCGGCGGACGTGGTCTGCACGGGGAAGGCCGGCATGCCGGGGCCACTGATGGAGACCTGGGCGCCCGCCAGGGGCTGGCCGCTGCCGTCCAGCACCACGCCGTAGACCTCGGCGCTGGGCACCAGCTGGAGCTGGAAGTCCAGCGTGTGGACCACGCCGGCTTCCACCGTCAGGGTCTGTTGGCCGGTCTGGTAGCCGAAGAAGCCGGCCTCGAGGGTCACTTCGCCGGCGAGGAACATGATGGAGAACTGGCCCAGCTCGTCGCTGGTGTCGTGGCGATCGCCGGCACTGTCCTGCACCCACACGCCAGCCAGCGGCTGTCCGCTGGCGCCCGTCACGGTGCCGCTGACGGTGCCATAGCCCGTCATGGACTGCAGCACGGCCTCGTAGGCGTTCACCAGGCCCCAGCCGTAGGTGTTGTCCTCGCCCACAGTGCCCAGGGGCAGGGCCGTCTCCATCAGGATGGTCTTGATGGTGACCACATCCAGATCCGGGTTGGCGCTGCGCATCAGGCCCACCACGCCCGCCACGTGCGGACCGGCCATGGAGGTGCCGTCCATCGTGGTGTAGCCGGTGTCACCCGAGACGTTCACGGAGTAGATGTTGGAGCCGGGCGCCACCACTTCGGGCTTCATGCTGAAGGTGCCGCCGCAGCCCGAGGGTCCGCGGCTGGAGAAGGAGCTGATGGGATAGGGTGCGGTGTAGGCGACGCTGCCCACGCTGAAGCAGTTGGTGGCCGTGGTGGCGCGGTCGCCCGGGCTGCGCAGGCTGGTGCCGCCGGGGCCTTCGTTGCCGGCGGACCAGGTGTTGACCACGCCGGCGGCCTCGCAGTGGTCGATGGCCTCCCACCAGCGGCTGTCGCAGTCCAGGTAGCCGAAGCCCTCGTTGATGCCCCAGCTATGCTGGACCACGTCCGGCACTTCGTCCACAGTGGTGGGGTCGCCGTCGGGATCGGCCAGCCACTCCAGGCCGGCGAGCACGGCGTTGTCGAAGGCGGTGCCGACGCCGCTGTCGATCACGTTGGTGGCGATCCACAGCGCGCCCGGACAGACGCCGATGCTGTCATTGGGGGCCAGACCCGTGATGGTTCCCATCACGTGGCTGCCATGCCCGTTGTTGTCCGACGGCAGGCTGGTGTTGTCCCAGGCATCCCACCAGCATTCGGAGGCGGGGGCGAAGTTGCCGCGCCAGCGGTCCACCAGGGCCTCGTGGGTCCGCCGCACGCCCGTGTCCATGTTGGCCACGATGGCGCCTTCGCCGCGGATGCCCAGTTCGTACCAGACGCGATCGGCCTGGATGGCCTGCAGGCCCGGCGTGATGCCGATCTCGCGCTCCGTGCGCTCGCCGGAGCCGGCGCTCACCGGGTGGATCAGCTCGGGCACCAGGTCGGCTTCCACGCGCTCCACCCCGGGCAGCTGGGCCAGTTCTGGAACGACGGCGGCGGTGGTGCGCACCACAATGGCGTTGATCAGCCAATGCGGTGTGTAGCCTTCCACCTTGCCGGCCTCGCGCAGCACCTCCAGCCCGGCCAGCACGGGGCCCTGGCTGGTGCGGGCCGTTGATTGCAACAACTCCAGCACATCACGATGCCGGCGGGCCAGGCCGGCGCGCTCCAGATGAAGGCGCTGATCCAGGGAGGCGACGTCGGCCTTGGACTCCAGTGCCACCAGCACGCGCAACTCGGCGCCGGGCGCCTGGGTGGCCAGCAGCCGTTCCAGGCCCGGACTCACGGTCCCGGCGTGGGCGATCCCGGCCAGGCAGCACATTCCCGCGACGGCGCCCAGGCCGCGCAGCCAATCCAACTTCATGTCTCCTCCTTGCCTCCCGCGAGCGGGGTGGTTGATGATCCGGACCCCCACTTGTTAGCAAAATTCGGGCCGCAGAGAGAGGCGCGTTGGTGACAAATCGCGTCGGTCCAATCCCCGCTCACGGGAGCCCTGGCAAAGGGCTGCGGCACCTCTGCCGCACGAATGGACCGCGTTACCTGGGGAAATCTCACTTGCGGAAAGGCGTGTAGGTGTGCGGAAGAGTCGCAAGCCGGAATGGCAAGGTTGCCAGAATGTCAACGACCTTCAGCGGCGATGCCCACTGGTCGGGTTCCGTCTCTGGGAAGAGTGAATCTCCCACAGACGAGTCGGCGCGCTGGCCGGACCGACTTGCAGCTCGAGTGGAGCACGGCCGCTTGGCCAGGGACTGGTCCGCCAAGTCGGCCAGGATGTTGGTCTTTTCATAGGCGCTTCAATGGAGCCCCGGCCGTTTAGCCGGGGAAAGTCCAAGTTAATGAGGACTCCATTTGTGCAGCCAGTGATGCTTCAATGGAGCCCCGGCCGTTTAGCCGGGGAAAGTGCCACGCGCGGTGCCGGTGATACGTCCATGTGGCTGCTTCAATGGAGCCCCGGCCGT
>DYSB01000194.1 GCA_020726405.1 Acetofilamentum sp.
GGCCGGCTGGGACGATGAAGCCCGCCAAGCGGCCAAGTCCGACAGACTCCTAGGCGCGGGGCTGGGCTTCCACTGGGTGCTGGACAAGAAGCCGGACGGCGAGTACCGGATGGACGACGGCTTCCACCTGGCGGCCCGCACGGGCGTGATCCTGTTCCGCACCTACGACTTCCAGATGAGCCTGGAGGGCGGCTACCTGGTCACCTGGAACGAGGACATCGACCGCGCCTGGCTGCTTTCCCTGGGCATCAGGCCGTAGGAATCCGTCCGCCCGGCTGGACATTTCCACAAAGTGGTGTCAGGCACCGTGCCGGACCACGATCCCGCCAGCTGTGTTGATTTCTTGACACCCGCGAGGCTTGAAAGCCACTCCATTCACAATGTTAAGCCGGCCAGCCAACCGGGCGCCGGGACGCTCCGGAACACTCGGAAATCCGTCCGGAAGCCCGCTCTGGCGGTGGCATGATCCTTGCCGTGCAGCTCGTGCTGCAAATGAAAGGCAAGCCATGCTGCGCGTTCTGCTGTTGTTCCTGGCGTCGCTGCCCGCGTTGGCCAACTCCATGTCCGCCGATCTGGTGCTCACCCATCCCCAGCCCTTGAGCAATGGAATGGTGCTGACCTTGGATTTCCCCGAACCCGATCTGCTGGACGTCAGCGGTGGCCAACAGGCCCGCCTGGTGGGCGAAGGCCTGTGGGGCATGGCCGGCTGCCCGGACCTTCCCGCCGTCATCCGCCACATCCGCATCCCCGATCGGAGCGGCGTCACCCTGGAGGTGCAGGAGGCTCGCTGGGCCAGCCTGGGCCGCGTGGACGTGGCGCCCGCGCAGGAGCGCCTGCACACGCCCCAGGACCTGCCCCTGGCCTGGATCCGCGACGAGGCCGTCTACCAGACCGCCGCGTCCTGGCCCCAGGACTGGATCCGTCTTTCCGATCCCATGCTGATGCGCGAAATCCGCCTGGTCACCCTGACGGTGGCGCCCCTGCGCTGGAATCCCGTCTCGGGCGAGTTGCAGCGGCTGGAGTCCCTCACCGTGATGCTGGGCTTCACGGGCCACAACGAGCTCAACATGCCCTTGCGGGACGAGGACGAGGGCCTCTCCGACGACAGCGAGGGTTTGGTCTACCGCTATCACGCCGCGGAGAACCAGTTCGTCCGCCAGATGCTGGGCCACAACCTGCTGGATCCTGTCAGCGGCGAGTCCTGGCAAGAGGAAGGCTCGCTGGACGAGATCAGCTGGTCCGCGCCGGCGCTGCCGCTGAATTATCTGGTGATCTGCCGCAACGCGGGTGTCAGCCAGGCCGGCTTTCAATTGTGGCTGGAGTGGAAGCGCCGCAAGGGTCACCACGTCACCATCTTGACGGAGACCCAGATTCCCAGCTTCAACGCCACGGCCATTCGCACCGCCATTGTCAGCGAGTACAACACCTCCGCCTATCCGCCGCACTATGTGATGCTGGTGGGCGACCCCACGAACGGCAACTACACCCTGCCCACCCATAACAACCAGTACGACCATTACTTCGCAGCCTGCATCGGCTCCGACATCCTGGCGGACGTGGTGGTGGGGCGGGTCTCGGTGACCAACGCCACCATGCTCAACAACGTTTTCAGCAAGATCGTGGGCTACGAGACGGCCCCCTACCTGGAGAACGCCAGCTGGCTGCGCCGGGCCTCCTTCCTGACGGGGTCGGGCCACTGCGGCGAGTCCATGAGCCAGCTGTCCCGGGACATCGGTTTTCAACTGCTGACGGAGCGCGGCTACTCCCAGGTGGACACGGCCTTCTGCGCCAACAGCCCGAGCTACGTCTACAACTGGTTCAACCAGGGCATCAGTCACTACAACTACCGCGGTTGGATCGGGATGGAAGGCCTGGACACCACCACGCTGCTCAACCTTCAGCAGGGGCCACGCACGCCCATCGCCGTGGTCTTCACCTGCTCCAGCGGCGAGTTCGCCCAGTCGGAAAACTGGGGCCCGGCCTATTCCGAAGCCTTCCTGCGCGGCGGGAACATCACCACGCCTGGCGGCGCGGCGGCGGCCATGGGCTTCTGCACCTCCAACACGCACACGGCCTACAACAACCTGGTGGACGGCGGCTACTGGAGCGCGCTGCTCGATTACCGCATTCCCCAGGTGGGGACCTGCATGTTCCGCGGCAAGCTGGAACTCTTCAACACCCTGCCCGACAACGACAGCAACGTCAACAACTTCTCCTACTGGGCGAACCTGATGGGCGACCCGGGCATGGAGCAATGGTGCGGCGTGCCGGAAGTCCTGCACTTCGAGACGCTGCCCGCCAGCGGCAGCACCAGTGCCCAGGTGTTGGAACTGCGCGTGCTGAACGCCGAGAACGCCCCGGTGGAGGGCGTGGCCGTCACGGCCTGGCAGAGCGGCGACCTGGCGATCAGCGAACTCAGCAACGCCGAGGGTCGCGTGCAGCTCAGCCTACCAGGCTACCCGGAAGGCGAACTGAAACTCACCGCGAGCAAGGCCTTCCATGCGCCGGCCCTGGCGGAGTTGAGCTTGAGTTCCCAGCCCGCGGCCCCTGTGCTGCAGGCCTTCCAGGTCGTGGACGCCAATGGCGACGGGCTGCTGGTTCCCGGCGAGAGCTTCCAGTTGCAGTTGACCGTGGCCAACAGCTCGGTCAGCGAGGCGCTGCCCGCGTTGGCCCTCGCCGTGGAGCTGGTGGACGACGAGTCGGCCGTGATCGTGGACGGCGCGGCGGACCTGGTCGCCCTGGAACCCCTGGGCGTGGCCGACGTGACGGACCAGTTGCAGCTCACCCTCGACGACAGCTGGACCGAGGGCCTGCCCCTGGATCTGAATCTGCGCCTGGGCGCCGGCGAGCAGCAGTACCTGCTGCGGGCCGTGCTGCCGGTCAGTACCCCGGTGCTGACCATCCGCACCGCCGCCTGGGCCGCCTCGGCCCTCTATCCCGGCGAGACCAGGGACTGGGTCATGCGCCTGGAGAACACGGGCACCATCACCGCGCACGACCTGCATCTGGTACCGATGATCGGCAGCGAGTTCATCACGGTCACGCCGGAGAACCTGACGCTGGACTCCCTGGCGGTGGGCGAGGCGGTCCTCCTGACGCTCTCCGTGACCGCGGCGGCCAACCTGGTGCCGGGCTTCACCGCCCCACTCTACTTGATCTGGGGCGACGAGAGCCTGGAGTGCAGCGGCCACGTCACCACGGCCCTGACCCTGGGCAACCGGCTCGTCACGGATCCCACTGGTCCCGACGCCCACGGCTACTACGCCTTCGAGGGCACGGACACCCAGTGGCTCCAGTCTCCCATTTTCAATTGGATCGAGATCGCCCCCAACGGTGGCGGCACGGGCACTGCGCTCAACCTGCACGACAACGCCGACGAGGCCGACGACAGCCGGCGTGTCCAGCTGCCCTTCCCCTTCTCCGTCTATGGCGAGACCTATTCCAGCCTGGCGGTCTGTTCCAACGGCTTCGTGGCCTTCGGCCCGCTGGCCCACCTGCAGACCGACTTCCGCAACCACTTCCTGCCCTGCGGGATGGGCCCGGAGCCCATGCTGGCGCCCCTGTGGGACGACCTCAAGCTGACCTCCGACGCCCAGGTGGTCACCCAGTACGTCGAATCCCAGCACGTCTTCGTGATCGAGTGGTACCGCATGCGGACCAACTCCAACAACGCGATCAACACCTTCCAGCTGCTGCTCTACGATCCGGCCATCTATCCCACGCCCACGGGGGACGGCGAGTTCGTCTACCAGTACCAGACTTTCACAGACACCCAGAACAACGACCAGGACTTCCCCTACTGCACAGTGGGTTTGAAGAACCAGGATGCCACCATCGGCCTGACGCTGCTGAACTACCACGAGCGGCCCAGCACGGCCGCCGCGTTCGGCACGGGCAAGGCCATCCGCTTCAGCACCTCCATCGGGCTGAGCGTGGATCCGGCCCAACTGGACCTGAGCGCCACGGAGGCGCTGTTCCATCTCTCCGAGACCAGTGTGGAGGCGGCCAGCGACAGCCTCTGGTTGGGCAACAGCGGCCAGGCGCCACTGATCTGGCACGCCAGCGTGCTGGCGCCGGAGAACTGGCCACCCGCCATCGCGGACACTACTCAGCGGGAGAATGGCGGTCCGGACTCCTTCGGCTACATCTGGCGGGACAGCGCCGACGAGCTGGGTCCGCCCGCAGGCTGGGTGGACATGTGGGAAGCCGGTAGCGAGCTGGTGCTCGACGACGACGACGACTGGTCGGATCCGCTGACCCTGCCCTTCGCCTTCCCCTTCTACGGGGAGCCGCGCACTCAGCTCTGGGCCCATGCCAACGGCTTCGTGACCTTCACCGAGCCCAGCGGCAACTTCTGGCAGAACAACGTCACCCTGCCGGGGGCCTCGGCGCCGGACCAGAGCCTGATGATCTGGTGGGACGACCTGATGAACAACGGCAACTTCAGCGGCTTTATCCGCTTCTGGACCAATGACGCCGACAGCGTGGTGGTGACCTGGAACGTCGTGCCCCACTTCAACCAGACCAGTTACGGCGGACCCTTCACGTTCCAAGTGGTGCTGGAATCCAACGGGCGGATCACCTACAACTACGGTGAAATGAACGCCGAGGACACGGACAGCGACAGCGGCACCATCGCCGTCCAACTGGACGAGGACACGGGCTTCGTGATCCACCAGATGACCCGCGCCCAGGACCACCTGTCCATCCAGATCCTGCCGCCTTTCTGGCTGACACTGGGGACCAGCATGGGCGCCGTGCCCACGGGCGAGCTGCAGGCCCTGGTCCTGAACGCGCGCAACGACGTGCAGGGCCTGGTGCTGCCGGCCGGTCAATACATGGCCACCGTGGATCTGCGCACCAACGATCCCGAGCATCCCATGACCCTGATTCCGGTGACCCTGAACGTCATCGATGTGGACCTGGAGCCCGGGCAGGGGCCGCGCAGCTTCGCGCTGGGTGAGGCTGTGCCCAACCCCTTCAACCCGGTCACCCACTTCAACTTCCAACTGCCCGAAGCGGCCCGCGTCCAGGCCAACCTCTACAATGTGGCCGGCCAGTACGTGGGCACGGTGCTCAGCCAGTCGCTGCCGGCGGGCGCGCATTCCCTGCGCGTGGACGGTTCGCGCCTGGCCAGCGGCGTCTATCTGTTGAAGCTTGAGGCCGGCCCGCACGGCGCCGTGCGCAAGCTGACCTTGCTGAAGTAAGTCGGTCGATTCAGCGGCCGGGTGGGACCTGCTTCCGCCCGGCCGCTTTTCTCTCCCCCCCCGCTCGGCATCCGTGCCGAAGTCCAGCAACACAAGCGCATTCGCCTCCGTTTATGATTTGACGCTATTGCGTCGGTTTAATTGTTCTTTGCGTCCTGAGGCATT
>DYSB01000195.1 GCA_020726405.1 Acetofilamentum sp.
TGGGCTGGACCTGCCGGGCCATGGAGGGAATGGAGAGCTACGAGACCTTCCTGGCCAACGGCCACGAGGTGGGCGGGCTGATGGCCATCACGGAAGAGATGGGCCCGGCCCCGGCCCGCTGGACGCCCTGCCTCACGGTTCCCGACGTGGACCACCAGGCCGTCCGGGCGCAGGAGTTGGGCGGCGCGGTCTGCCTGCAGCCCATGGACGTGCCCGGCGTGGGCCGCTTCTGCATCACGACGGATCCCGCCGGCGGCACGCTGGCCCTCATCACGTTGAACGCGAGGTGAATCCAGCCGGACGCAGTCATGAGTCAACGTCACCTTGGGAGATTCATCAGATGTGTCACAACCGGTCCGACACCCTCCCCCGCAAGGCGGGGGAAGGGTGGGATGGAGGCGTACCCCGAAACGAGAGTGACCCCAGACAACAGCTCACCCCATGTGTTGGATTGGCAGGACGATTCCTTGTGGGGAGAACCATGACTACCCGCCTGCTTGCTTGCCTGCCCCTATTCCTGTTGGCCGTCCAGGCCTCGGCCCTGCCCGTCATCGATCCCACTACGTTGGGCTTGGTGGAGCAGGTGGAGCGCGGTCCGCGGGTCAAGCTCTCCCTGGAACAGCTGAGCGCCTGCGTGGTGGAAGAGGCCGGCACGCTCTGGCTGGATCTTGCCCGAGCGGACACACTGCTGGACGGCCGTCCTTTGGATGCCGCCGCCGTGACGGGCAGTGTCTGCGCGGGTCCCTGGCCTTTCGAGGCCGAGGAGAGCGGCTACAGCTACCGTCGCTTCCGCCTGGAATGCCGGGTGGAGGGCGGCCGCGCGGAACTGCCGCTCCAGGGGCTGTTCAACCGCAACATCAACAGCGAGGGCTGGACGGACACGGGTTCGGTGCTGGTGCGCGTGGAGCTGTCCCTGGCCCGATCCGGGGTGGATGAGCCGCTGGTGCTGGCGGATATTCCCTTGCGCTACCGCCGGGAAGGCGAAGGGCTGCGCCGCCTGCCGGCCCTGCTGGAAGGACCGCTGCTCTGCAAAGTGGACAGCCGCGTGCCCGGCACAGCCACCGTGGCGCTGAAGACCGACCTGCCCTGCTCCGTGGCCCTGGAGCTGGACGACGGGCTGTGCGTGCAGGCCATGGGCGACGGCCGTTCCCACGAGATCGCGCTGCGGGGTTTGCCCACGGAGCGGGAGCTGCGCTACCGCGTGCGCTTGGCCGGCGAACCCGCTACGGAGTGGCTGGATCTGCCCCTGCCCGGAGCGGGACCGGATCCCATCCGCTTCGCCTACTGCGGCGACAGCCGGGACGAGGACGGCGGCGGCGACCGCGGTTACCTGGGGGTGAACCTGCACGCCCTGGAGCCGCTGCTCGGGCTGGCTTACGTGAATGGCGCCCAGGCCGTGCTGTTCGGCGGCGACCTGATCAGCGGCTACACGACCCACCCGGAGGATTTCCGCGCCCAGCTTCAGGCTTTCAAACAAGTGGCGGTGGGGGCCTGGCGGGAGCGTCCGCTGTTCGCGGGCATCGGCAACCACGAGACCCTGCTGCGCATTTTCCAGGGGGACAAGATCGACTGGTTGGGCATGGATCGCTGGCCCTATCACGCAGAGAGCGCGGAGGCCATTTTCGCCCAGGAAATCTGCAACCCGGAGGATGGCCCGACCCCGGCGGATCCCGACCTGCCGGGCTACGCCGAGACGGTGTTCAGCACGCGGCTGGGTTGTGTCACGGCCATCTTCCTCAACAATGTCTGGTGGTACAACGAGCACGAAGAGCTGACGGGTGGCAATCCCCAGGGCTACCTATTGGAGGACCAATTGCGCTGGCTGGAGCAGCAGGTGGCCGCCGCCGACGCGGACCCCGCCTGTGCGCACATCGTGGTTGTGGCCCACGAGCCGGTCTTTCCCCAGGGCGGCCACGTGAAGGACAGCATGTGGCACGGCGGCGACAACAAGGTGCGGGCCTGGAAGGCGGCCGCGGACGGAAGCCTGGCGCCGCTGGGCCCGGGCATCCTCGATGTGCGCAACCGGCTGTTGCACATCCTGACCGCCAGCCCCAAGACCGCCGCCGTGCTGGCCAGCCACGAGCATGCCTACGCCAAGCTCCTGCTCACTCCACAGACGCCCGCCGGCGACCCGGCCCGGGACGACCCGGACGGCGACGGCCGCCTGTGCGAGGACGGCGAACCCTGCTCGCCCGTCCCCGGCCTGCGGCGTCCGCTCTGGTTTTTCACCTCCGGCAGCGCCTCGCCCTGGTACGCGCAGGAGCCCACGCCCTGGGCCGCCTGGTGGAAGGACCAGCCCGGCGGGGAAGGAGCCTGCTTCTACACGTCGCAGGAATCCGTGCTGCTCTTCGACGCCATGCCGGAGCGCATCGGCCTGCGCGTGCTCAATCCCTTCGGCGAAGAGCTGGACCGCATCGACAACCTGCTGGATTCCCGGCCCTGAGCGATCCGTCCGGGCGTGATGGATCGTGACGAACCGGACCCCGCCGCGGGCTGGACGTCAGGTGCGGAAGGTCTGCAGATGCAACTGCAGGGTGCCCGCCACGTCCGCCAGGTTCCGCGAGGCGTGCCGCGTGCTGCGGGCCTGGCTCAGGCTTTCCTCCATGGCCCGATCCAGGTCCCTTAAGTCCGTGCCCAGCCGGGAATCCTCGTGCCGGAGCTGCTGCATGATCCGGCTGCTCTCCTCGAGCAGGGAAACCTGCAGCTCCAGGTCGGATTGGAGCGTACCCTGCAGCGCCTCCACCTGCGAGAACACGTCCACCACTTTGAGCATGTCCGCGCGCGCATCACATGGGAATCCGCGCGCATGGCATCGGTCACCTGGGCGATGTCCCGCGTGGCCTTGGAGGTTTGCAAGGCCAGTTGTTTGACTTCCTCGGCCACGACGGCGAAGCCGCGCCCGTGCTCACCGGCCCGGGCGGCCTCGATGGTCGCGTTCAAGGCCAGCAGGTTGGTTTGCTCGGCGATCGAAGAGATCAGGCCCAGCACGTCCTGGATCCGGGCACTCGCGTTCAGCAGCTGATCCAGCCGCGCATCTGCCTGGGTCGCCTGGTTCAACGCGCTGCCTGAGACCTGTCCCGCCTGCTGCGCCACCCGGGAGAGCTTCCGCAGGGCCAGTCGGATGCCCTCTACTGTGTGGTCCTGCTCCTCCAGTTTGGAGCTTAGCTCGGACGAGATGTCCACTGCCTGGCGCGACAGCGTGTTGACCTGCTGCGCGCATTGCTCCAGGGAGTGGCTGGAGGTCCCCAGAGTTCCGGAGCAGGACCCGATGGACAGCCCGGCCTCCTGGATCACCTCCAGCGAGTCGCGCACGCTGCTCAGCAGGCCGCACAGGCCCTTTGCCACCTGGTCCACTTCGGAGTTGCCCAACTCCTCGTGCATATTGCAGCTGAAGTCGCCCTCTTCCGCATTGTGAAGCGCCTGAAGGATCTGGCTGACCCGCAGCTTCAGGTGGGTGCGGTCCTCCAGATGGACCGGCTGCTGGAGTTGGGCGTCGCGCAGGCCCGCGCTCATTTCGTTCAAGGCTTGGGCAATGGCGGACAGTTCGTCGCTGCCGGGATCGTGGACTTGCCGGGATGTATCACCGGCGGCCACGGCTTGGATGACGTCGAGCAGCCGGCGAATCCGGCGCCCGATGGCTAGGCTGGCCAGGATGGTCAGGCTCAGGATGAAGACGAAACAGCCACTGAAGAAGATCAGGACTTGGATCATGAGCTGCTGCATGCCCTCCGGGGAGACATGGTGGGATTGTCCCCACGACCACAGCAGCCAGCCCGCCGCCCCCATCCCCAGCAGAATGCCGATCAGGATCGGCCCCACCAGATCGGCCCCACCACCTTGGCCAGAATTCCACGCAACAAGTGTCCTCCCCCCCCCTTCAGAGAGCCGTATCGGACACAGGATGGGCCGACTTGAGCATGCCCCGCGGCGCCAGGCTGGATCGCAACGTCAACCTGCGGGACGCCCTTGGATTGTCGGACAGGAGTCGGCGGCCATTCGGCGGCCATTTCATCATGAAGAGCCGTGCGCCGGCTTGTTCCGGCTGTGAATTTGAACTTGGTATTCGGTAGATTGTGCCCGCCATTCACGGAGATTCCATGTCGCTGCGCAATCGCCATCTAGTGTTCGTCATTCTGTTGTTGCTGAGTTCCGCTTGTTCTCGATCTACGCAGCCGGCCGGGGAGAGTCCAGTTCAGATGGAGTTCTCGGTGGTGGAGGCCCTGTTGGACCCTGCGGTGCAGCTCGAACACCCGGCTTTCAGCATCCGGCCGCCCAAGGATTGGGCCGAGCTGGATTCCAGCCGCGTGGGGCCGCTGGGTGGCATACTCAGCGCGCAACTCGATTCCTCATTTCTACTGTGCCCGGAACGAGTGTTCCTGAACCCGGCCACCGGTAGCGCACTCTTTCTTTCGTCCTGGAGCACGGACTCGTCGCGCTCCTGGAAACAGGTTGAGGCGCAGCAGCGCGCCCGGCTGGATGAGCTGGCTGCCGGACGCAGTATCAAGCACGATTCGTTCGTGCTGGCGGACCAAGCCTGTTTGCAATCCCTGATCCAGGACAGCGCGCTGGTGAATTTCAAGCTGCTGCTGGCCTGCGGCGTCCAACTGGATTACTTGGTGCCGCGCACGGTCTACGAATCCCAAGTGGAACTGATCGAATCCTCGCTTGGCTCTGTAAACGTCCCACACAACCCCTCTCAAAATTAGGAGAGACCCCATGAAGTTGACCAAGATTGTCGCCCCGCTTCTGGTGCTTGGCCTGCTGGCAAGCTGCACTGCCAACCTGCACACCATTGGTGACGGCCCCAAGGGCGGCACAGTGTTGAAACAAAAGCAATGGTACGTGCTGTGGGGGTTGGTGCCGCTGACCCAGGTGGACACCAAGACCATGGCGGGCGACGCCGCCGACTATCAGATCAAGACCGTCTACAACGTGGATGACGTCCTGATCAACATCATTGGCAACTACATCTCGGTGAATTGCCGCACGGTGGAAGTCACCAAGTAAGACGCTGGCCTTTCTCGATATGCCAAGAGCCCCGGATTCCGGGGCTCTTTTTGTGAGACAACAGCTGGTTGAGCACACGGGTATGCCCGGTCAGGCCTCGCCTCCCATGGCGCCACCGACCGGTTAAACCACGAAACATACAGCAAAGCGCACATTTTGACGAGAGCGGCACACTCTTTAGACGACTTTAGACGCCACTGGACATGCCGGTTTTGGTTTGCCTGATATAGCGTCGCGCTGGCAAGGGACCCAATCGGCATAGGGGTGCCGGGAATCCCCGGCATCCCCTGCCACACCACCCGGCATG
>DYSB01000196.1 GCA_020726405.1 Acetofilamentum sp.
GGGGGTCGACGTGTCCGCAGCAGCCGGATGGCCAGCCAGACCAGCAGGATCAGAAAGCCGCCGCGGATCAGTTGGTCCACCAGCAGCGGCTTGCCCAGCGCGCCCAGGGCCCAGGTGCCCGTCTGTCCGCCCGCCATGGCAGCCAGTCCCATGATCAATCCCAGCCGCCAGTCCACCTTGCGGCGCGGCAGGTCGTGCACCAGCGCGTCGGCGGCGTTGGAGATGATCGCCACGTTCATGCTGCCCGCCGCCAGGCGCGGGGGAATGCCCAGGCTGATCAGCAGCGGAATCACGATCACGCCGCCGCCCACGCCGAACAGGCCGGCGGTGAGCCCGCCCGCCAGGCCGCCCAGGGCCAGGGTCCAGAACGAGACCAGCTGTCCGCCCAGCTGCAGCAGTGGTTCAAGCGCCATGCGTGGCGGCCTCCACGGGTTGCTCCAGTAGCCAGAGCCGCTGATACACGCCCCCCAATGCCAGCAACTCCTCGTGGGAGCCTTCCTCCACCAGCCGACCCTGATGCAGGACGAAGATCCGGTCGGCCCCGCGGATGGTGGAAAGGCGGTGGGCGATCACCAACGAGCTGCGTCCCTTCATCAGCTCGGCGATGGCCTGCTGGATCAGACCCTCGCTGACGCTGTCCACGCTGCTGGTGGCTTCGTCCAGGATCAGCAGCGCGGGATCCCCGGCCAGGGCGCGCGAGAAGCTCACCAGCTGGCGTTGGCCGCCGGAGAGCAGCTGGCCGCGTTCGCCCACCGGAGAATCGTAGCCCAGCTCGCGTCCGGCGATGAGCGTGTCCAGACCCGTGCGCGCGGCGGCCTGTTCCAGGGCGCCCGCGGGCAGCGTGCGGCCCAGCAGGATGTTGTCCGCCAGGCTGCCGGAGAAGAGGAAGACATCCTGCAGCACGATGGCCATCCGGCTGCGCAGGGCCTGCAGGTCCCATTCGCGGATGTCCACGCCGTCCACCAGGATGCGGCCACGCTGGAACTCGTAGAAGCGCAGCAGCAGGCCGGCCACGCTGCTCTTGCCCGCGCCCGTGTAGCCCACCAGCGCCGCGCTGCCGCCTGCCGGGATGCGCAGCGACACGTCCCGCAGCACCCAGTTCTCGCCCTCGTAGGCGAACCAGACCTGTTCGAGCACGATCTCGCCCTGGCGGGGCGGGGCGGGCGGGCCGCCTACGCCACCCACGGCGCCGGAGAGCAAGGTGCTCGGCTCGTCCAGCAGTTCGAACACGCGTTCGGAGGCTGCCATGGCGCTCTGGAGGATGTTGTACTTCTCGGCCAGGTCGCGGATGGGGCGGAAGAAGCGGTCGGCGTAGGCCAGGAAAGCCACCAGTGCGCCGAAGCTCAGTGTCCCCTCCAGCAGGCGGCCCGCCGCGGCCCAGAGAATGGCCGCCGTGGCCACGCTGCCCAGCAGCTCCATCAGCGGGAAGAACACGGCGAAGTAGAAGATGGTGCGCACGTTCTCGCGCATCAGGTCGTCGTTCATGCGCCCGAAGCGCAGGCGCGTGGCCGCCTCCCGGCGGAAGAGCTGGACCACGCTGATGCCCGTGATGGTTTCCTGCAGGAAGCCCGTCACCTCGCCCACCAGCGAGCGCACCCGGCGGAAGGCCGCCCGGGTGAGGCGCTTGAACTGGAAGGAGGCCAGGAAGATCAGCGGGACCACGGTGAACAGCACCAGCGCCAGGCGCCAGTCCATCCAGAGCAGCACGCCGGCGATGGCCGCCAGCAGCAGCAGGTCCTGGAAGATCAGGATCATTCCGCCCGTGAACAGCTCGTTCAGAGACTCCACGTCGTTGGTCAGCCGGCTCATGACCTGGCCCACTGGATGCCGGTCGAACCAGCCCGGGTGCAGGCGCAGCACGCGCTGGAACAACCGCTGGCGCAGCTCCAGCACGATGCTCTGGCCGATCCAGCCCGTCACCAGCTGCTGGCCGTAGCGCAGCAGGAAGGCGCCCAGCGAGAAGCCCAGGAAGGCCAGCAGCGAGCGCAGCAGGCCGTCCAGGTCCTTGGCGGGCAGGTTGACGTCGATGGCGTGGCGCGTGACCAGCGGCACGGCGGTCTCCAGCCCGGCCGCGCCCACGATCATCAGCAGGGCCCAGGCCGCGCCCCGCCAATGCGGCTTCAGGTAGCCCGTCAGGCGCCAGAGCAGGCGGCGGTCCAGCCCGTGCTCCTCGCCCGTGCGACCGCCGCGGCTTCCCCCGGGTCCTCTCATCAGGCGGCCTCCAACTCGCCGACCAGCTCACTGACCAGCTCCTGGCGCTGCCAGAGCGCGGCGTAAAGCCCGCCCAGCGCCACCAGTTCGGCGTGCGTGCCGCGTTCCACCACCCGGCCCTGGTCCAGCACCAGGATCTCGTCCACTTCCCGCATGATGGAAAGCCGGTGGCTGGCGATCAGCACGGTGCGGCGGCTCATTACGTCCTTGAGCCGGCGTACCAGGGCCTCCTCGGTGCGCGTGTCGATGGCGCTCAGGGCGTCGTCCAGCAAGAGCAGCGGGGCTTCCGAGAGCAGGGCGCGGGCGATGGTGGCGCGCTGCTTCTGGCCGCCGGACAGGGTCACGCCGCGCTCACCCACCAGGGTCTCCCACCCCTGCGGCAGTTGGGCCAGGTCCTGCTCCAGCCGGCTGTCCTCCGCCGCCCGGTTCAGGTCGGCGTCCGGCGCATCCGGCCGGCCGTAGCGCACGTTGTCCGCCAGGCTGGCGCTGAACAGGAAGGCCTCCTGGGGCACCACGCTGAGCTGGGCGCGCAGCAGGTCCGCATCCAGTTCGGCTAGTTCGTACCCACCCAGCCGGATGCTGCCTTGGTCGGGATCCGCCTGACGCGAGATGAGTCGCAGCAGCGTGCTCTTGCCGCTGCCCGTGGGTCCCACCAGGCCCAACGTGCGGCCGGGTTCCAGCGTGAAGCTGATGTCCGTCAGTGCCGGGCTGGCCGCGTCGGGGTAGCGGAAACCCAGTCCGCGGACCTCCAGCCGGGGCACCAGCTCCGGCCGCAGACCGCCGCGGTTCAAGTCCTCCGGCGCGCCCAGGATCTCGTTTAAGCGCCGCATGCCCGCGCTGCCGCGCTGGAGCAGGCTCAAGCTCCAGCCCGTGGCCACCATGGGCCAGGAGAGCAGCGTGAGGTAGGTGGAGAAGGCCACGTAGTCGCCCAGGCTGAGCCGCCCGGCCACGATCAGCACGCCGCCCTGCCAGAGCACCAGACCCTGCCCCACGGCGAAGAGCAGACCCAGGAGCGGCCGGAAGGCGCTCTGGAGGCCCACCAGTTTCATCTGCAGGCGGCGGTACTCCAGCAATTCGCGGTTGAAGCCGGCGCCGCGCGTCGCCTCCTGCACGTAGGCCTGGACCACGCGGATGCCGCTCAGGGACTCCTGGATCGAGGTGGAAAGGCGGCCGAAGCAGCGCTGGGACTCCATCGTGGCCAGGTGGATGTGCTGGGAGATCCACCACACCAGGCCGCTGATCAATGGCAGCAGCAGCAGCACGATGCCCGTCAGCCCCGGCTGGATCCAAAGCATCATGCTCAGGCTGTAGGCGCTGAGGAAGAGCGTGTCCAGCGAGTACATCAGCGCCGGGCCGGCGGCCATGCGCACGTTCTCGATGTCCTGGGTGGCGCGGCTCATCAGGTCGCCCGTGTAGTGGCGGGCGAAGAAAGCGCGGGGCAGCTCCAGCAGGCGCTCCAGGTAGGTGGCGCGCAGGTCACGCTCCACCTTGCGCGAGGCGCCGATCAGGATCCGGCGCATGGCGAAGCGCGTCAGGCCCTGGCCCACGCTCACGGCCAGCAGCCAGCCCAGGTACCAGCCCATCGGATGGCGCACCAGCCCGACCCGCAGGTCGTCGATGGCCGCGCCCAGAAGGCGCGGGCCGAAGATCAGGATGGTGTTGGTCAGGAGCACGAACAGCGCGCCCGAGGCCAGACGGCCCTTGTAGCGCGCCAGCAGGCGCAGGATCTCACTCAGGTTTCGCACCGCGCTCCCTTTCCGCGGGATCGCCCGCATCCTCGGGCCCGCCCGGAATCTCGGGCCCGCCGGCGACCTCCTCCGGCTCCGTGGCGGGTGCCCCCGGTGCGTCGAACTCCCGCCCGGCCTCCAGATCCTCGCGCCGGATGCGGCCCAGGGCGGCCAGCCGTTCCTCCACCTCGCCCAACAGTTCGGGCCGGGCGACGGGCTTCACCAGGGCAGGGGGCAGCGCGTGCCACTGGCTGCCCGCGCCGGGCTGGGCGGCGAAATGGGCGCGCAGCCAGCTGCCGGGCAACAGGGCGGCCTCGGCGCTGAGCCTGAAGAGGTCCGCCGCACTGCCGTGCTGCACGCGGCGCCAGCGTCGGCCGGCCTCCAGCAGGTCGAAGAGCCGGGCGCTGGCCAGGGCCTCGCGGCCCGGTTCACGCAGCAGATGGTTCCAGGCGGCCTCGACCAGCAGCGGAGGCAGGCCGGAATCGCGCTCCAGCCGGCGCCGGATCTCGGCCTCGGGCCGCATGGCCAGCCGTCGCTCCAGGTCCGCGCGGGTCAGGCAGAGATCCCGCCACTCGGCCCAGCGGGAGAGCAGGCGCAGGCGCGCGTCTCCAGTCAGCCAGCCACTGCGCGGCAGCCAGGCTCCGGCCCAGCGGGCCCAGCTGTCCAGGTCAGCGGGGCGGGTCAGGGCGGCGAGCACGCCCGCCGCCGGGTCAACCCGCTCCTGGTTGCGGATGCGCCGCAGCAGCCAGAGCCGTCCCGGCAGTCCTTCCCGGGCGGCGCTCACGGCCAGCTGGCCGTGGTGGTGCTCGGCGAGCAGGGCCTCCAAGCGGGCGGAATCCAGCAAGGAAAGATCGGGCAGCGCCAGCCCTTCACCGGCCCAGTCCGGGCCGGGGCAGGGCCAGTCCGGTTCCAGCCCGGGCAGGACGCGCGCGCTGGGCAGTTCGTGCTCCAGTCCCAGCTGGCACAAGTGGCGACCGATGTCCTGGAGCTGCCGGTTGTGCAGCCAAGCCCAGTGTTCCGGGCGCGGCGGGTCCAGGGCGAACTGGCCGCGCAGCCAGGGCAGCGCCGGCCCGTCCGCCGGGGTGGTGCCCAGATAGCGCTGGCGCAGGGTTTCGGCGCGCTTTTCCAGCTCGGAGGCCAGGCGGCCCAGCTCGCCCTCCACGCGCTCCAGCAGCTGGGCCAGGGACCAGCCGGCCTCGGCCTCCAGCTCGCGCCAGGCGGTATCCGCCGCAGGTATCTCGTGCGGGGCGGCGTGTTCCAGTTCATCAGCCAGGGTCAGCAATCCATGCAGGCCCGGACACGGTTGATGGGGCAACAGCAGGGGCAGCCGCTGTTCCAGCTGGCGGGCCG
>DYSB01000197.1 GCA_020726405.1 Acetofilamentum sp.
GGCTGCGCTCGGAGTTGAACGGGTGACCGACCGGGTCCGTCACCGCCACGGTGTCTCCCCAGTCGAACTCGCCATGGCGGTCGTTGCACCACTCCAGCGCGTTGCCGCACAGGTCGTGGAGGCCCAGGCCCGAGACACCGGACCCATGGGTCCCCACTGGCGAGGACCAGCCCACGCAATTCACGGCTTGGTTCATCCGCTGACAATCGGCACCCTCCAGCCCCCAAGGCCAGGTGCGCTCGTCGTTGAACTGCGCGGCGTACTCCCACTCCGCCTCGGTGGGCAGGCGATAGCTGCGTGAGTCGTAGGGGTTGCGTGGGTGCGGAATCTCGCTCCAGCTGTTGCTGTAGTACGGCGTCAGGTCCTCCATCAGGCTGCGCCAATCGCAGTAGCTGGCTGCCGCGTACCAGTTGATGTTCTGCACCGGGCGCGGGGCCGGATCGTAGGTCAGGGCTTCCCCAAAGCCCCACCCGGCAGCGCTGGGACACCTGAGCAGGGCGAACTGACCGTCGGCGAAGGCGAACTCGCCATAGCCATCGTTCAGATCCAGCAATTCCTCTTCCAATGGCAGAGCCAGCACCCGGTTGTAGATGCTGACCGAGACCAGTTCATGGTCGTAGGCCCACTGCAGGGCCTCCATGAACTCCTGGTTGCTCACCTCGAAACGCGAGAGGGCGAAGGTGTGGGTCAGTCGCACCGAGTGCTCTGGCTGGCTGACATAGGGTTCGCCCATGACGAACTCGCCCGGCGGGTGGATTACCAGGTCGTTCCCCATCACCACGCACACGAGAAAGAAGCCCCGCGAGGTCTCGCGCGGGCAGGTGAGGAAGGTGTCCGCCGTGCTGGCGATGCGGTTGGACGGGGTGGGTTCGAACCAGGGATCGGTGCCGCGGTACATGTTGTAGCCCGAGCCTCCGCTGACGGGCGACCAGGTCAGTCGCAGGGTGGTGGCATCCTGGACTGTGATCACCAGATCGTCCACGGGCGGGCTCGCAGCAACCAGACTGCAGCTGAGCAGCGCGGCAAGAACGGGGTGCAGGGCGTTCATGGGTCTCCCCCTGTCTGTTGATGCTGGGTGTTTGTGCTGTGTGCGGGTGTGTAGCGGAAGGGGATAGACTCGGGCGAGCCGCCCGGAAGTGGACGCCGTCGCGCATAGGCGGATGCTACTGTCCGTTCGTCAGTGGAGCAAGGGGAATCTCGCACACGGGACTCTGTCTTCGTGGCGCGTCTGTCGCGGTGTTCTGCTCAATGCCCGTCTCCGGGTCACGCGCGTCCGCTGGGTGGGTCCGCCATTGCCGGATGGCCACATGCTGCGGGTTCGACGTTCGCACGTGGTCCATGGACTTATAGGATGGCATGTGGGCAAGCGTGGCGCGGAACACAGCCAGCGGCGCACCCTGCTCGGCCTCCTGCCCGGCCAGGGCCACCCTGCATCCGCGTCCGACCTTCAGATGCCGCCGCCCGCCTGGAAGGATTCTTCGAAGGCCGGCTTGAGGAAGACGCGCCCGCCCGCCGGAACGCTGCGCGTGAGCCAGACGTTGCCTCCCACCACCGTGCCCTGCCCGAGCGTGATCCGTCCCAGAATGGTCGCACCGGAATAGATGACCACGTCGTCCTCCACGATGGGATGGCGCGGAATGCCCTTGATGGGCCGACCGTGCTCGTCCAGCGGGAAGGAGCGCGCGCCCAGCGTGACGCCCTGGTAGATCTTGACACGCCGGCCGATGACGCAGGTTTCGCCGATGACCACGCCCGTGCCGTGGTCGATGAACAAGGCGCTCTCCACCCGGGCACCCGGATGGATGTCGATGCCCGTGCCGGTGTGGGCCAGTTCGCTGATCATCCGCGGCAGCAGCGGCACGGCCAGCCCGTGCAGCGCGTGGGCCAGCCGGTGGTGCGTCAGCGCCAGCAAGCCGGGGTAAGAGCAGATCACCTCGTCGGCCCCCGTGCAGGCGGGATCCCCGTCCACCGCGGCCTGGACGTCCTCGTAGAGCTGGCGCTGGATCTGTGACAGGTGGCGGATCACGCCGGCCACCACGGCGCCGGCCCGCTCGCCGACGAAGTTGTCCTCCGGCGGCTCGTGCTGCTGGAAGGCCAGGCAGAGTTCGATCAGGGTCTGCAGCTGGCCGGCGAATTCCTCCAAGAGAGAGCCCGAGTGGTAGAGCAGTGTCAGCCTACTGGCGGGTTGGGAGCCGTAGTAACCCGGAAAGAGCAGGGCGCGCAGCGTCTCCACCAGTTCGTGGACCTCGCCACGGGAAGGCAGGCGCAGCAGGCGGCCGTGCAGGTGGAACTTCTCCTGCCCCGGCGCGCTGCCGGTCAGGGTCTGCACGATCTCCTGGAACTGGCCGGCGGACAGGGCTTCATGCGACATGGTCACCCTCCACGGAGAGGTCATCGAAGAGCCAAGTGCTGAGGTAGCGCTCGCCCGAGTCGGGGATGATCGCCACGATCAGCTTGCCCGCACTTTCCTCCCGGGCCGCCACCTGCAGGGCCGCCCAGAGCGCGGCGCCGGATGAGATGCCCATCAGCAGGCCTTCCTGCAGGGCGGCCTCGCGGGCCGTGCGTCCGGCCTCCTCGTGGCCCACCTGGATCAGCTCGTCGATGAGTTCCATGCGCAGAATGGAGGGGATGAAGCCCGCGCCGATGCCCTGGATCTTGTGCGGGCCGGGCGCGCCGCCGGAGAGCACGGGGGAATCCACGGGCTCGACGCCCACCGCCCGGAAGGCCGGCTTGCGTTCCTTGCAGTACTGGGCCACGCCGCTTAGCGTGCCGCCCGTGCCCACGCCGGCGATGAGGATGTCCACCCGGCCCGCCGTGTCCCGCCACAGTTCCGGACCCGTGGTCTGGTAGTGGATGGCCGGATTGGCGGGGTTGGCGAACTGCTGCAGCAACAGGAAGTGCGGATGGGAATCCGCCAGCTCCTGCGCCTTGGCGATGGCGCCCTTCATGCCCTCCTTGCCCGGAGTCAGTACCAGAGTGGCGCCGAAGATCTTCAGCAGCTTGCGGCGCTCCAGGCTCATGGTGTCCGGCATCACCAGGATCAGCTTGTAGCCGCGGGAAGCCGCGATGTAGGCCATGGCGATGCCCGTGTTGCCGCTGGTGGGCTCGATGAGCACGGTGTCGGCGTGGATCAACCCGCGCTCCTCGGCGTCACGGATCAGGCCCAGTCCCAGCCGGTCCTTGACGCTGGCCAGCGGGTTCTGGGACTCCAGCTTGACCAGCACCTCGGCGCGTAGGCCGGCGGTCAGGCGTTTCAGACGCAGCAGCGGCGTGTTGCCGATGAGGTCTGTAATGGACTCGGCGATACGTTCCATTCCCCGTTCCTTTCTGTTGGGCGTCCTCGAATGCGCCAAAAACCAAAAATCCCGCCGGGGGCGGGTGGGATCGACCTGACAAGCCGGACGCCTCAACCCGCTGCGCGACTTCCACAGGACGGACAACAACACGGCGTGCTGCTGGTCATTCGGTTGGAGGTGGATTGCCGGCTCATGGCGTGCAGATCCTGCTTACGAGTTATGCGCTCGGGGGTCATCATGCCGGCGCTCGGCCGGCCATTGAGTCGGAGGCCAACTTAGGGTCTAATCTCGTACTGGTCAAGTTCGAATTAGCCGACACGGCAGATTTCCTCCAAGGGCCCGCACGGCCGGACATGAAGCGGCCGGGATTCTTGGAACCCCGGCCGCTATAGTCTGACTGGACGAAAGCGCTATTTGCCGCTCTTGATGGCGTCATAGTTGGCCACGAACCAGGCGAAGTTCTTGCCCTTGCCGTAGAGGCGCTCCACGGTCTGGTTCAGGCTCACCTCGTCGGCGCTCATGCGGCGCACCAGGGCCATGCGGGCCTTGTTCTCCGTGTTCCAGGGCTTGCGGCCCTCGCCACGGGGGGCCGTCTGCTTCAAGGTGGCGCGGGGCTTACGCCAGCTGCGCTCCTTGCCGTCTTTGGTCTTTTCCTTGAGCTTTGCCGTGGACTTCCAATCCTGATCCATGAAGGCGGCCAAACGCCAAAACAGGATGGCATCCTTCTTGTTGTAGATAATGGTGTCGGCGGCCTTCTGGTAGGCAACTCCCCCTAATTCTTCCAGGCGGAAGGAAGAGATGTTATCCAGAATGACTTGGCAGGCAGCAAACAGCTGCTCTTTGGCGTCCTTGGTGTTCATGCTACTCTCCAGTTGATGTTCTGATTGATGGACTATTTGAGCGTTTCCTCGGGCCACAAGATGGCATTGGAGCCGTGGTTGAACAAGTGGGTTAGCGAGATTTCTTGGGCTTAGACAGGCGATTCTGTGGAAAGCCCGCTTCCTTCGAAGAACAAGCTGCGCGATTCGTCTTCCCCGCAGGAATAATCGCAAAAGTCGCCCTATTGGCAGCTTAATGAGCTTGACAGACTGCCGCAGATTGGCCATGCTGGGGCCGGACTGCGCTGAATTCCGCGCGTTCCGGCCATCGGATTCCATGGAGCCGTCATGCTGCGCATCATCTGGATCTTCCTGCTGCTGCTGGCCTGCCGCGTGCAACCCGCGGATCACCTGCGCCTGGGACACCCGTCCCGGGAAGATGCCCTGTTGGAATACAAGGGCTTCGCGCTGGGCTACCGGGAGCACGACGAACAGGCCGCCTGGGTCAGCTACTGCTTGACGAAGACCGAACTGCGGGCCTCCAAGACGAAGCGCAGCGAGGACTTCCGCCGGGACCCCGCCGTGCCTTCGGGCTCGGCCACGCTGGAAGACTATAAGGGCAGCGGCTACGACCGCGGGCACCTGGCACCGGCGGCGGACATGGCCTTTCACGCGCGGGCCATGTCTGAGTCCTTCCTGCTGTCCAACATGAGCCCCCAGCACAAATCCTTCAACCGGGGCGTCTGGAGCCGGCTGGAGGATCAGGTGCGGGAGTTCGCCCGCCAGCGCGGCAAGGTCTGGGTGGTGACCGGCCCGGTGCTGGACCAGCCGCTGGAGCAAGTGGGACCCAGCCAGGTCAGCGTGCCCCGGGCCTTCTTCAAGGTGCTCTATGCGCCCAAACCTCGGCCGGCCATGCTGGGCTTTTTGCTCCCCAACGCGGCCTCGTCCGAACCGCTGCGACAGTTCGCGGTCAGCGTGGATTCCGTGGAAGCCGTCACCGGTCTGGACTTCTTCTCCCGGCTGCCTGACGCCCAGGAGCGCCGGCTGGAAGCAACCCGCCACCCGTCGGAGTGGAACTTGCCCAGCCAACCGTGACAGCCAACCGTGACGGGACCTGTCCCGCCCGGCAGGGTCAGGAATGAGGATTGTGGCGCTGGTGACGATCAAAAT
>DYSB01000198.1 GCA_020726405.1 Acetofilamentum sp.
CGCTGAGCCCCGCGGACCTGCAAGCCTGCGCCGCGCGCTGGCTGGATGGGCGGCCGCCCATGGCCCTGGTGCTGGAGCCGGTCGAAGTGCAGGGGTCCGCCACGCTCAGCGTGGCGGACCGCCTCCGCCAGCCCGCCGCCCTTGACACGCCCGCCCTGTTGCTGGAGGGCGGCCGGCCCGGAGAGATTTTCGCCCTGCAAGTAGTGGTGCGCGGCCGCGCCATCTGGGAGGGGGAGTCCGCCGCCGGCGGGCTCAACCTGATCCACCGCCTGCTGCCGGAAGGGGCCGCGGGCCAGTCAGCCGCCGAACTGTCTGCGCGCCTGCGCCGAGTGGGCGGCAAACTCACCCTCGCTGACAATCCGGCGATTCCCTACGACGACCACTACACCAGCCCGTCCCACACCTTCCTCAGGCTGGAGTGCCTGGCCGAGCACTGGCAGTCCGCCTGCAGCCTGGCCGTGGATCTGCTGCTGAAGCCCGATTTCTCCGCCGAAGCCTTCGAGCGCGAGCGCGCCGACCTGCTGGAGCGGCTGGACGGCCAGGATGGCAGCACCCGGGCGCGCAGCCGTCTGCTGCTGGACAGCCTGCTGCTGACCGGCCTGCCCGCCGCCCTGCCGCCCGAGGGCCGGGCCGGGGCCGTGGCGGTCCTCACGCTGGAGGATCTGCGCCATCTGCACGCGCTGGCCTTTCGGCCCGAGAACCTGATCCTGGCCGTGGTGGGCCCGCCGCCCGCCGCCGCAGTGGCCGAGTGCCTGAACGGCCTGCTGGCGCCCTTCTCCTCCGCGCCCGCTCCGGCGGACCTGGACTGGCTGCGGGCCCACAGCCCCTGGCTGGCGCCTGTGGCCAGCGAGCGGCCCCTGGTCCCCGACCGCCGAGTGCCCGAGCCTGTCCGCCAACCCGTGACCCTGACGGAATCCCTGGGCGGCGAGATGAGCGCCCTGCGACTGGGCACGCGCGTGATCGTCGAGCCCGCCGACCAACCCGCCCTGCGCCTGCTCTTCGCCGTGCTCTCCGACCGCATCTCCTTCGACTTGCGCGAAGAGCGCGGCTGGGCCTACTCCATCGGCTGCTGGGCCGGCGGATCCGGCGAGCGCGCCACCCTGGAAGCCTACATGGGCACGCGGCCCGAGAACCTGGAACCGGCGCTCAAGGCCCTGCGCGAGTACCTCGCGGGCCCAGGCAAGCCCATCACACAGACGGAGCTGGACAAGGTGCGGGGCGGAATGCTGGGCCGCGAACTGATGCGCGGCCTGGCCAGCATCAACCAGGCCTGGCAGCTGGCTACGGGCGAACTGGCCGGACAGGCCGACCAGACGCGCCAGGAGGAGAAGGCCCTGCGCCGGGTCAATCCCGCCGACCTGGCCCGCCTCTCCCAGACCTACCTGCGGAACACTCCCTGGATCACGGTCCAGGTGCAATAGGAGGAATCGTCATGCTCGCTCTGCGTCGCCCGGCCGGATTCGTCCTGCCCCTCTTGGCCCTGGGCCTGCTGTCGTCCTGCGGAGGCCGCTTCCTTTGCAAGATGCCCGACACCGCGGACAGCGTGCCCTTCCGCCTGTTGCACCACGCCCTGACCCTGCGCCTGGAGCCGGCCAGCCACGAAATCTGGCTGACGGACTCCTTGCGTTATTCCGGCACACTGACCCGCTTCGAGTTGAACGCCGGCCTGAAACTGACCCGGCTCAGTGTGGGCGGCCACAAGGTTCCCCTTAAGCGGCTGGTGGTCAAACCCTCCGACGACGGCAAGCGCACGGTCTACCTCTTGGCCTGCCGCCTGCGCGAGCCCGGGCTGATCGTCATCGAGGCCCAGGGCGCGCTCTGGCAGGATCCCGCCCAGGTGCGCTTCGGCCACGAGAACGTGGGCACCGAGCTGAGCGCCAGTGTGGGTGAAGAGGGTGCCTGGTTCGCGCCGGAATCCGCCCTGCTGCCCGTCACCGAATCCAGCGAGCTGGTGCCCCACCGCCTCCACGCCGACCTGACCGCGGACTGGTCCCTGGTCACCGATGGACGGCTGGTGCGCGATGAAGTGCTGGCCGGCCGCCATCGGATGAGCTGGGACGAGACCCTGCCCGGCGGCCCGCTCTCCATCGCCGCCGGACCCTACGACATCCGCCGCGAGGACGTGGACGGCGTGGAGGTCTCCAGCTGGTTCTTCCGCCGCGATCCCGCCGCCGGTCCCTTCGATGGCATCTCGGGCCCCGTGGACGACCAGCAGGTGCGGGACACTCTGCACCGCATGAGCGCATACTACCTCAAGATGTATCACGAGCTGCTGGGCCCCTATCCTTACAGCAAATTTGCCGTGGTGGAGAGCTTCTTCCCCTCGGGTTACGGCATGCCCGGCTGGACCCTGCTAGGCTCCGAGGTCATCCGCATGCCCTACATCCCCTACACCAGCCTGGGCCACGAGCTGCTGCACAACTACTGGGGCAACGGCGTCTATGTGGACTCGGAGCGCGGCAACTGGTGCGAAGGCCTGACCGTCTACGACGCCGACTACCGCTACAAGCTGCTGGAGAGCCCGGAGGCCGCACGCGACTACCGCAAGGGCGTGCTGAAGGACTACCGCAGTTACGTGGACTCCAGCGGCGACCTGCCCCTGCGCGAATTCCAGAACCGCCACGACGGCGCCACCCGGGCCATCGGTTACGGCAAATCCATGCTGGTGTTCCACATGCTGGAGAGCCTGCTGGGCCGCGAGGCCTTCGACCGCGTGCGGCGCACGTTCTATCAAACATGGACCGGCCGTGCAGCCTCCTGGGACGACTTCCTGGCGGTCTGCGAAAGCCAGGGCCAGCTGGACCTGGGCGTCTTCTCCAGCCAGTGGTTGGACCGCCCCGGCGCGCCAGCCCTGCAGCTGGAAGAGGTGGACTGGGAGGGTGGCCGTCTGCGGGGTCGGCTGCTCCAGGTGCAGGCGGGACCGGCTTACCAGCTGGAAGTGCCCGTGCGCATCGAGTGCCATGACGGCAGCATCCTCAACGAGCGCGTGCTGATGGACGGCGCCGAACTGGAGCTGAACGTGCCTTGTCCGCAGCCGCGCCGCGTGCAGGTGGATCCGGACTACGACCTCTTCCGCCTGCTGGACGGACACGAGATGGAGCCCGTGATCAGCGTGGTGCTGGCTGAGGACTCGCCGCTGTTCACGGCGCCGCGCGCCTGGCTCGAGGACGGGGAGCGGCGGGCCGCGCTGGAGAGCTTCGCCCAGGCCCTGTGTGATGTTGAGCAGCCGGACTGGGTGGCCGCGGAGGACTTCCAGCCCGCGGTGCTGGCCACGCGCAGCGTGATCGCCCTCAACCTGCCCGCGTTGCCCGGCGGCCTGGAGTTCCTGGACCTGCGGCTGTCCGCGGACCGCTGGGAGATCGCCGGCGAACAGGGCGCGCGCGCCGAGCGCAGCCTGGTGCTGGCTGCCAAGTCCGCGCAAAACGACCGCAAGGGCGCCCTGCTGATCTGGGTGCCCGGCCCGGAGGCCCTGCCCGCCCTGGCGCGCAAGGTACCCCACTACGGCAAGTACAGCTACCTGGCCTTTGACCCGGCCGGCACCAACGTGCTGAAGGGCAACCTGACTCCCCGGGGCAACCCGCTGGAGCGCCGTTTCGGCAGCTGGTGATGGACCTGGCGGCTCCCGGGAGGGACCGCATGTTCCACATCTTGTTCGCATTCTGGCTGGGGGCCACGCTGCCCGCGGCAGCCACCACCATCCAGGAGATTCAGCAAACCACGGATGCCGGACCCCAGGGCACCTGGCCCTCGCCTCTGGCAGGACAGGCGGTCACCGTGGAGGGCGTGGTCTGCGCCACGGGCTACTACAGCACGCGCTGGTTCTTGGCGGATCCCGCGGGCGGCCCCTGGAGCGGCCTGCTGATCTGGAACCCGGCGGGCACGCTGCAGGCCGGGGATTGGGTGCGCGTGAGCGGCACCGTGACCGAGTACTACGGCCACACCGAGCTCGCCCCCGTCAGTAGCGTGCAAGTGCTGGCCAGCGGCACGCCCCTGCCGCCTGCCACTCCCGTCACCTGCGCGGAGCTGGCGGACGAAGCCTGGGAAGGCGTGCTGACGCAACTGGGACCCGTCACGGTGATCGCCGGCCAGGACACGTACGGCCAGTGGCGCGTGTCCGACGCCACGGGCAGCGTGGAGGTGGACGACGCCTTCTTCGACCTGGGTGCCGCGGGCCTGGCCGTGACGCCCGGCCAGACCTGGGAGAGCCTGACAGGCGTGGCCGACTTCCAGAACAGCGCCCGGGCCCTCAATCCACGCACGCCCTTGGATCTGCTGTCCGGCCAGGGCGGCGTCACGGTCTCCCTGGGCAGCGTCCTGCTACCCCTGGGAGAGGCGGGGGATTGCGCCCTCACCAGCTCCACCCTCTCCGCCGACTGGGGCCTGCTCTCCTTCGAGCTCGAGCTGGCCTGGAATCCCGCGCTGGCGGCGCTGGAATCCGCCACGTTGGACGGCACGCTGGCCGCCGGCCGCACGTTGGAGCTGAACCAGACGGCACCCGGCCAGGCCACGCTGGAAACCGGTCTGGGCGCGCCCCTGGCCGGCGCCGGCGAGCTGCTCCGCCTGCGTTTCCGCGGCCTGGCGGAAGGCGTCACACCGCTGGAGCTGCCCGCCTTCACCTTCCGCAGCGACGCGGATCCCCAGCGCCTGGCCGGTCAGCTGCAAATCTTGCGGGCCCTGGCCCGCGGTGACACACTGACTCTGATCCAGCGCCCGCTGCCCACCCTGCCAGCCTTCCTCCTGCCCGGCGACAGCCTGGAGGTTTGGTGCGAGGCGGACGACGGTACCCAGGGCTGGTGGCTGGGGCTGGCCGCGGGCGAACACTGGCTGCCCGCCGTTGCCCTCCAGGCCGACTGGGTGGCCGAGCGGCGTTGGTGGCGGCTGCGTGCGCAGCTGCCGGAGGCCGGTGAACGGCTCTGGGATCTGGTGGTGGGCGCCGCGGGCCTGCCCGCGGACACGGCGCGCCTAGCCGTGATGAGCCTGCCGGCCTGGGAGGAATCCTTCTGCTTCGCCCAGGTGACGGACACGCATCTACCCACCCACTACTTCTATCCCAGCGAAGAATCGGCCACGGATTCCGGCTCCACCGAGGATTTCCGCGCCGTGCTGGAGGACCTGAACCTGATCCATCCGGCCTTCGTGCTGCACACGGGGGATCTGGTCAACGAGGGCGAGCTGGAGGATTTGCTGCTGCGCCGTGTCTACAGTCGGGCCCAAGCCCTGCTGGGCGAATGCCAGGTGCCGCTCTTCCTGACGGCGGGCAACCACGACATCGGCGGCTGGCCC
>DYSB01000023.1 GCA_020726405.1 Acetofilamentum sp.
CCTCGACTGGGATGCGAATCCCATCCAAGGTCCAAGCCCGACAGACTCCTGGCGCAGCGGACCCCGGCCGTGAACCCGGGGACTTGTGCAAAATCGGAGCCATGAGGATGAGCCTGTACCCCGTCCGCCCCGTCGAGGCCCGTACCGCCTGTTCCCGAATCCAACTCCCCTTCCATTTTGCCGCCCTTCGCGATCTGGCCAGCCTGTTCCTCTTGTTGGCCGGAGTCCTGCCGGCCTGGGCGGACCCGCCAGCCACCGCTTGGGAGGACGTGCAGGTGCTGCGCCAGGATTCGCACGGCGTGGAGTTCCTGTTGCGGCCCAGTGTGCAGGAGTTGGGAACCACGGCCGCGGGCCACTCCCGCCTGCGGGTGGGTGGCAGCACGGATGCCGCGCCCCATCGACAGTTCCAGGTGGCCCTGCCGCCCGGAGCCCGACCGGTGGTGACGCTGGTGGGCAGCTCCTTGCGCACCTGGCCCGGGCCCTTGGAGCAGGTGGAGTTCGTCGGCGAGAATCCCGTGCCGCTGCTGGAGTGGGAGGAGGTGGGCTTCCACGATCTGCGGCTGATGCTGGTCCGGCTGGAACTGCTGCGCCAGAACGGACCACAGGCCCGGCTGGTGGAGGAGGCCCGCGTGCGCGTGGACTTTGGCATCGAGGCGGGTGCCGGTTTTCCCAGCCGCTTGCCCGCTGCCGAGTTGTCCGCGCTGGTGTTAAATCCGGGCCAGGCTGCGGGCTGGGCCCGGCCCCGGCTGGCGGCGCGGGACGGGCTGACCCAGTGGGACGGCGCGCAGTGGGTGCGGATCCCGGTGACCCGGGAAGGCCTGTACCAGATCACACCCGGCCAGCTCTCCCAACTGGGGCTGGATCCGGCCACGCTGGATCCGCGCACCTTCAAGCTCTACGGCTACGGCGGCGCGCTGATCACCGAGAATCCGCTGGCCGCGCGCAACAACGAATTCACGCCGCGCGAGCTGCCGGCCCTGCGCCAGCACGACGGCGACGGCGCTTTCGAGTCCGGCGAACGCCTGCTTTTCTACGGGCGCGGGACCTCGGCGCTGGTGCCACTGGCCAGCGGCTCCATCGGCGTGCAGGACCACTACTACAGCGATACCAACGTCTACTGGCTGCTGCTGGGCGGCGTGGAGCCCGGGCTGGAGATGGGCACCCTGACCGACGACTCGGGCGCCGAACCCTTCCTGCTCTCAACCGTGCGCTGGCGCGGGCTGCTGAACGAGCACAAGGGCTACGGCGAGGGCTCGGCCCGGGCCTGCATGGGCGACGTGTTCAACGAGGGTACGCGGGCGGTCTACACCTTCCCCGCTCCGCTCACGGGAACGACGGCCATGCTGCGGTTGGAGTACGACTTCTTCCCGAACATCGACATGTCCCTCGACCTGATCGCCTTCGACCTGAACAGCCAGAGCTTTCCCGTGCAGGGCCAGCCGCACAGCACGCGGCTGGAGGGGGAGCTGTCCCTGACCGGCGACCAGTTGAGCCTGGGCGTGGAGCGGCTGGTGGACTCGGGCTATCCCATCCGCCTCAACTGGTTCTGCCCCAGTTTCGAGGCGCCGGCGCGCTTCGTGGACGACGAGATCTCCTTCGAGCTGCCCCCCGTGCCGGGCAGTTATCAAGTGGCTGTGCAGGATCCGCCGGCCACCTTCTGGCTGGTGGACGTGACGGACTTCGACTCGCTGCGTGTCACACAGGGCGCGCTGCTGACGGACCGCGTGAAGCCGCTGACGCCGAACAGCGCCACGGGCCGCGCACGCCGCTACTTCGGCGCCGCGGAAGGCGGATTGCGCATACCCGGCGGATTGAGTCTGGCGCAGCTGCCGGACCTCAAGGCCCAGGCCGGAACAGCGAACCTGATCGTGATCGCACCCGCCGCCTTTGCCGACGCCGCCCAGGAACTGGTGGACTACAAGAACAGCCGAGGCCCCGCCCGCGCGCGGCTGGCCGTGCTGGAGGACATCTACACCGAGTTCAATGGCGGCGTGGCGGATCCGGGTGCGGTGCGAAACTTCCTGCGCCACGAAGTGCTGAGCGCCGAGACGCCCGCCGAGCACGCGCTGTTCGTGGGCAACGGACACTACGACTACCGCGGCCTGCTGGCCGGGGCTTATCCCCTGCGCATACCCACCTGGTACTGGGAGATCTCCTCGCTCACCGATTCGGATTGGATGGTGGACGACTGGTTCGCCCAAGTGGAGTCGAGTTCGCTGATGAGCCTGTCCATCGGCCGGCTGCCGGCCAACAGCGAATCCGAAGTCCGGGCCTACACGCGCAAGTTGCAAGCCTACGAGGGCGCCGCCGACCAGGGCCTCTGGCGCAACCGCATGCTCTTTGTCGGGGACGACGAGCACGGCGAGACCGGCGTGACCGGCTTCGAGTTGAGCCACAGCCAGGACACGGAGGCGCTGATCCGCACCCGTGTGCCTGGCACGTTCGACGTGGAGCGGCTCTACGGCTTCAACTTCCCCACGGTCTACAATCCGGCCATTCGCATCCGCGAGAAGCCCCTGGCGGAGGCCCGGCTGGTGGAGGCTCTCAACGAGGGCGTCGCGCTGGTCAACTACATGGGCCACGGCAACAACATCACCTGGACCCACGAGTACATTTTCTACGCGCCGCGGCACTTTGCGCTGCTGCAGGCCACGGGCCGGCCGGCCATTTTCCTGGCGGCCACCTGCTCCTGGGCGGAGATCGACCTGCCGCTGGGCGAGGCCTTTCCCCAACAGCTGGTGAACATGGACGGCGGCGGCGCCATCGGCGTGCTGGCCGCCACGCGCAAGACCGGCGCGACCAGCAATTTCCTGTTCGCCAACACGCTCATGCAGCAGCTGTTCCAGCGCGACGGGGACGGCCAATGGCCCGTGCTGGGTGGAAGCATCATGCGCGCCAAGAACCTCAACGCCTCCGACACCAACCGGCGGCGCTACGTCTGGCTGGGCGACCCCAGCCTGCGGCCAGGCTTTCCCCGGGGCACCGGCTACCTGGACAACCTGACCAGCGGCGGCCAGCCCGCTGACACCCTGCTCAGCCAGGCCCTGGCGGGTTTCAGCGCCCATGTGGACACGCTGCAAGCGGATCCCGTGCAGGGCGGCTTCAACACGACGGTGATGCGCCAGGCGCCGCTGGCCCGGCGCTACAACTATGATCCCTACACCAACAGCACGGTGTATCACGGCATCCACCTGGATTACGAGAGCCCGGGTGCGTTGATCTTCTCCGGGGTCTCCACGCTGGCAGCCGGCCAGGCTGTCAGCCGCTTCATGCTGCCCGGAGAACTGGGCGACCTGGAGCACCCCGCCGAACTACGCTGTTACTACCAGGGCCAAACCGGGGTGGGGGCGACCGCCGACGGACTGATCTTCGCCGAACTTCCGCTGGTGCAGAATCCCAACCCCGCGCTGGACGGGAGCGCCCCGACCCTACGCCTGATGCTCAACGGGCCGCAGTGGCGCGAGAGCGACTGGGTGGCACCCAACTCGGTGGTGATCCTCCAGGTGCAGGATTCCTCCGGCGTCAACCTGAGCGGGGAACTGGGGCATCGCATGGAGATCGAGATCGACGGCGGCATGCCCCGGGACCTGACGGCCACGTTCCAATACGATCTGGACGACTGGACGCGCGGCGAGGCGCGCCTGGAGCTGCCCCTGTTGGAAACGGGGACGCACCGCCTGCGGGCCCGCGCCTTCGACACCTTCAACAATCCGGGCTACGCCGAGGTGGAATTCCAGGTGCTGGATCCCGGCACGCCGGCCCTGGCGGACGTGGTCAACTTTCCCAATCCGGCCAGCGAACGCACCCAGTTCACGTTCCGGCTGCTGGGCGCTCAGCAGGAGGCCCCTTCCAGCTGCGACCTGCAGGTCTACACGGTGAAGGGCCGGCGGGTGGCCAGCCGGCGGCTGGCGCTGAGCGGCGCCTCGGATTTCATCTGGAGCGAACCCTGGGAGCCGCGCAACGACCAGGGCGATGCGCTGGCCCGGGGCGTGTACTTCTACCGGGTGCGCTTGCGCCTGCCCGCGCAGAGTTACAGCCTGCTGGACGAGAACGGCCAGTACGTGGTGCGCAGCCTCAAGGCCGCGGACGTGGAGGCCACGGGCAAGCTGCTGGTGGATTGACAAGAACTGGCAGGCTACTTGAGTTTGGCCCGGCGACGCAGGCGCTCCAGCTTGTCCGCCAACCGCTGCCGTTCGGGCGGATCCAGCGGCAGGGCCAGTGCCTCGCGGGCCAACCGGGAGGCAACCGCGTGTTCGCCCTGCTTCTCCGCCAGTGCGCTGCGCTTCTCCAGACAGATCAGCTGATTGACCAGCTGGGGCCAGGAGTCCTGCGCCAGGCTGGCCTGCAGAGCGGTGTAGACGGCGTCTGCCTCGCGCAGCCGTCCCTGGGTCTCGAGGGCCTCGGCCCGGGGAAAGAGGAAGAGCCGGCTGCCGGGAAAGCGCTCCAGGGCCTGCCGGCAGATGGAGAGCGTGGAGTCGGGCCGGCCCAATTCCAGATAGATCCAGCACAGGTTGGCGGCGGGCAGCCAAGGGCTGAACCGGCCCTGGCGGCGGGCCCGCTCCACCATGGCCTGACCCTCGGCGCGCCGATCCTCGATGAAGGGCAGCCAATTCAGGCGGCGCAGCTTCACGCTGGTCCAGAAACGCAGATTGCCGATGCCCAGCTCCAGGTCCGCCCAAGCCGGGCAGTCCTTCAGCAGCGCCTCCCAAGTCCGCGAGGCGGACAAGCCCGCCTGCAGGGCCGTGGGCCAGCTCTCCCGCCGGCCGGCGTGGTAGGCCCGCCAAGCCTGGATGCTGCCCTCCAGGAAGCGCAGTGTGCAGTCCGGCACCCGCCGGGATTTGGCCGCGCGCAGCCGCTGGATGCGCACGCCGGCAGAGTCCAGGTCCGCCAGGAAGGCACCCTCCCAGCGGAAACTCTCCTCGTCGGTCATGCGATAGGAAAAGACCGTGGCGCGGTAGAACCAGGGCGCCGGGTGCCAGTCCTCGCGGACCACGAGGTCGTTCATGCGCCGCAAGGCACCGTTCCAGTCCTGGCGGATGCAGGCCTCCACGGCCAGATTGATGGCGGGGATGAATGTTGTGTCCGGGCGACAGGGTGCCGCTGCGGCCGGGATTCCGCTCAGCAGGATGAGCAGGAGGCCCGCCAGCAGCCGGGAAGTGGATCGGCGGAACACGGCGGCTAGAATTCCGTGCCGAACATGCGATCGCCCGCGTCGCCCAGGCCGGGCAGGATGTAGCCGCGCTCGTTCAGCTCGCGATCCAGCGCCGCCACCACCACGGGGACGTCGGGGTGCTGGGCCTCCAGTTGGGCCACGCCCTCCGGAGCCGCCAACAGGCAGACCAGACGCAGGGAGCGCGGTTGGCGTTCCTTCAAATACTGCATAGCCGCGCAAGCCGTGCCACCCGTGGCCAGCATGGGATCCAGCACGATGAGATCCCGGCCACGCAGATCGGCGGGCAGCTTCTTGTAGTAGACCACCGGCTCCAGACTGACTTCGTCGCGGTAGAGGCCCAAATGCGCCACGGACACGTCGGGCACCAGATGTTTGAAGCCGGGCACCATGCCCAGACCGGCCCGCAGGATGGGTACCAGCACCAACCGATGGGCCAGCCGGTAGCCCGGGTAGTCCTCTAGCGGCGTGTGCACGCTCACGGCTTCGAGATCCAGGTCCCGGGTGCTTTCCGGCACCAGCAGCGCGGCCACCTGCTCCACGCACTTGGCGAAGGCCTCCGATGGCGTGTTCCGATCGCGCAGCCGGGTGAGATAGTGCTGGATCAGCGGATGCTGCACGATGCGCAGGTTGGAGAAGGAATGCATGCGGGCCTCGATTCTTGATGCTGCAAAGTAGAGGATGGCCCAGCCTGCCGCAACCGGGCCAACTCCGTAGTCAATCAGAAAAACTGACAAGATTTCCCTCGGGTTTTCGTGCGCCGGGTTTAAGTCCGCCGGGCGATTGGCCGATCTACTGCCTGTGAACAAGCCAGATCCACATGTTTGAGCGCATCCAGGGCCTCCCCGCCGAGGGCGAGGGGATCAGAGGTCTGGAGTTGGTGTACCGGGGGGGACTGGAACCGACTTCCACCTTTTTCACATTGGCTGCCAATCACTTTCGTTCCGTGAAGGACGGTCTGGGCCGGCCGCTGATCTACCTGGATGGCCTGGGGGACGAGGTGGAACAGCTGCATTCCGCCTATCTGCTGATGAATGGCAATCTGGGCGGACAGGCTCAAGGCACCCTGTTCATGGCGGCTCTGGCAGCGGGCCTGCTGCGGCGGCTGGGCGGGGCCGAGCCGAACTACAGCGTGGACACCCAGGGCGAAGTCCAACGAATCAGCTTTGAGCCCGGGGGTGATTTCCTTCACAGCTTTTGCTTGTTATATTCGGCCAGTTTCTTGCACTATGCTTGGCTTGAGAACAGCGTGGAGCTGCGACTGGTGCAGCTGCTGGAAGTGGCCGAATTGTTCTTTCTCACGGATGCGGGCGGCCTGGACGGGGCTCCCGGCCTGCCGGAACTGGAGACCCAGTTCCCCCAGGAGGTGCTGAACAGCTTCGTCAATCTGATCAACCCGCATTCCCGGCATCTGGGCAACCTGCTGACCAAGATCCTGCTGCTGGAAGACAACCGCGAATTGGGCGAGATCATCGCCGACATGCTGTCCAGCGTGGGGTATGTGGTGTGTCAGGCACCGGACGGAATCAGCGGCTTGGGTCGGATGGAGCGCGAGCGCTTCCATTTGATTCTCAGCGATATCCAGATGCCGCGCTTGAATGGGATGGGCTTGTTGAAGGCGTTGCGCAACCTGCACGTGGACGTTCCCGTGATTCTGACCACAGGCTTCACGGGGATCTGGCAGGAAGAGCAAGCCCTGCAACAGGGGGCCGTGGCCTTCTTGCCCAAGCCCTTCGGGATGGCGGACCTGATCCACACCGTGGAGCGGGTCCTGGCCGGTCATCCGGCCCACCATCCGCCATGATATTGCCCCTCTTTTAGCTGTGTGTGTTGTAAGTGGTTCAGGCATCCCAGCCTGGGCCACTTGCGCTTTTATCCCCTTTCCATTTCCCGTTTCAGCCCGCCGTCAGCCGCGCTCCAGCAGGCAAGGTCATGCCCCATCGGTTGCGCTCTGCCATAGAATGAGCGCCCGCCGTTCATGTGGAACCGCGGGCGCCCGCCACAGCAGAAAAGGGTGATCCAACTGCCGCCCGTCCTGGTGGACCTGGCTTCCCAGCAGGTCCGGACGGGTGACCCCTTTTACATCGTCCCGCCGGTGGCCTGTCTTTAGTTTTTACCCGTCGACGCCCGGAAAAGCGCTTGCTCCCCTGCCGTTGATCCTGGACCTTGCGGCGGGCCGGCAGCACGCCGGGCCACAACCGGGAGGTCGGCATGCGGGCCTTGTTGCAGCGCGTGGCCAAGGCGGAGATCACCTGCGCGGGCGGCCACCGGGCCGCCATCGGGCGGGGACTGGTTGTGCTGGTGGGCGTGGAGCGCAGCGACGGGCCGGCGGACGTGCTCCAGCTGCTGGGCAAGCTGCCGCATCTTCGGCTCTTCCCCGACGCCGGCGGCGTGATGAACCTCTCGCTGCTGGAGATGAATGCCGCCGCGGCCGGCAACCACGCCACGAGCGCCCCGGACTCTCCTGGCGGGCTGCTGCTGGTGAGCCAGTTCACGCTGCACGCCGACACCCGGCGGGGCCGGCGTCCCTACTACGGCGCCGCGGCCGAGCCCGCCCAGGCCCTGCCCCTGCTGGAGCAGTTGGCCGCCGGGTTGCGCGCGGCGGGCCTGTCCGTGGAACGCGGCGTGTTCGGCGAGCAGATGGAAATCAACCTTGTGGCTGACGGGCCCGTGACCCTCCTGCTGGACACGCGTGTGGTCTGAGTCTCCCCGCCTCGCCCTCCTCGAAGTTAGGCATGTCTAACAAATCCCGATGCCGCATATTGAGCCGGTCAGTTGGAGGTTTCGGCATGGCCTTGAAGCGGTGGATTCGCCGGGGCGGCTGGGTGGGGTTCTGGTTCTTCATGTTGAAAGGTGTGACATGGCTGTTGATACCCATGTGGATCGCGGGCAAGGGCTGCGGGGCCTGACTCCGCCCGAGAGCGTCCGGGGACCAGGGGGACTGGCGCTGCTGCTGCGTGAGCAAACCGCCGAGCATCATCGCCGGGCGGAGGGCGCCGACTTCCAGCGCCTGCTGTTCGCGGGACAACTGCCCCTGGAGCAATACGTGCGCTGGCTGGAGCAGTTGCGCGCCGTCCACAAGGCCCTGGAAGCCCGGCTTTGGCTCAACTGGGACTCCCCGGCCTGGCGCGAGCTGACGGCACCGGACCGGCGGCGCAGCGTGCAACTGGAGCAGGATCTGCTCAGTCTGGGGCGCACGCTCCCGGCGGAACCCAGCGCGGTCACCCAACGCTTCCTGGCGCAGCTCGCCGCCCTGCCCGACGATCCGCCAGCGGCCCTGTTGGGTGCGCTCTACGTGCTCGAAGGCAGCAGCAACGGCTCGCGCATGATGGCCCGCGGCCTGCGCGCCGCCTACAAGCTGCCGGACGTTGAGGGCACGCGCAACTTGGATCCCTACGGCGAGGCCCAGCCCGTCCGCTGGAAGGCCTTTCGCGCGGCCCTGGACGAGGCCCTGCCCGAGAGCGCCTGGCCTGCGGCCCTGGATGGGGCGCGGACCTGTTTCGAGGCGATCACGCAGCTGGGTGAAGAACTGCTGCCTCGGGCTGCGGGCTGAGGAATTCCGCCGCCAGCCGGCACGGTCATGACACCAGCAGCTTGAAGGCGTGGCTCCATTCGTTGCGCAGGAAGCCGGGCAGGCACCAGAGCATGACCAGGGGCTCGATGGCCCGGGCGCCGCGCACGTCGCCCATGTCCACGCTCTGCCAGCCGAACTCCGTCAGGATCCGGTTCGCGCTCTCCTTGGCCTGAGGGTCGTCGCCGCAGATGAACATGCTGGGCGGCCCGCCGGGCAACCCGGGATTCAGCATCAGCGCACTGCCCACGCAGGAGAAGGCCTTCACTAGCCGGGCGGTGGGAAAGGCCTCCTGCAGGCGTTCCAGCAAGGACTCGCCTTCTTCGGTGAACAAGCGTAGCACACCGCCCTCTGGCGGCAGGTCGGCGATGGGGTTGGTGGCGTCCAACACCACCTTGCCCGCCAGCCGCTCCGCGCCCGCGGATTCCAGGACCGCCACCGCCGCCGTGCCCTTCACGGCCAGGACCAGCAGCTCGCCAAACTCTGCCGCGGTGGAGAAACTGCCCACTGCGAGCTCCGGCTGGGCGGCCTTTAAGTCCGCCAGCTTGCCCGTGTCACGCGTGCCCAGGCACACCTGGTGACCGTGCTGCAGGAAGCCCGTGGCCAAAGTGCGGGCCACCACGCCGGATCCCAATACGCCGATCTTCATGTCTCACACCTTTCGGGGTTGTTCTTGTTGTAGGCGTCCGGAGCTGGTTGGCTGCCGGAACGCCGGATCAGTGCGCGGCCGACCGGACAAGCAATTCCAGCCAAGCCTCGGCCGCTGTGCGCTCCTCGAAGACCCGCACTTGAATGCCACGGTTCCGGCAGGCCATCTCGTAGAAGTGCACGGCCTCCGCGGCCCGTCCTTCCGGCATCAGGATGGCCTCGCGGAAGGGCAGGGTCAAAGGCAGCGCGTCGATGTGCTCGATGAGTTGCAGCAGATCCACGGGGGAATGGCCCCCTTCCAGATCGCGGCAGTCTGCGAATAGCAGGAGGTATTCCAGCTGTGGAGCCAGCTCCAGCACTGCCTGCAGGGCCTCGTACAACTCAGCCCGGGACACCAGGCCGCGATAGGTCAGCTCCAGCCAGGGCCGGTCCGGGGGATTGTGCAGGGTCCAGCTCATCCAGTCACCAGGGTTCTGTCAGCCGGCATTCCGGGTTCGATCTCCAACGTGATGGCCCGCAGCGAGTAGCCCACCTCGATCACGAAGAGGATGGAGGCCACCACCAGCTCGATGGAAAGCATCAGGAGCAGGGCCTTCAGCCAGCCCAGGTCCAGGCCACCCAGGCCCTCCAAGGCCGTGGCGAACACCATGGCGCCGCTGGAGGCGATACTGCTGGACACGCAGAGGATGGCCTTGCTCATCATCTTGCAGCGGCCGTAGATGATCTCGATGGAGAGGTCCACCTTGCGCCAGTCCGCCTCCGGGGTCGCCTGTTTTTCCTTGAGCAGATGACGGATGCGGTCCAGCGCGTGGTTGTAGCGGTTGGTCATACTAAGCAGCAGCAGTCCCGCGCCCGAGATGAGCGCCACAAGCGTGAGCGTGGCCTGGAGCAGGTGGCTGAAGTCTTCCATGGGTCCCGTTCAACTGGTGACAGGGTTGCGAACCGTCCGGCTACCGACTCTCGGGTCCGGGCATCACGAACCAGAGGAAGAGGTAGACCAGGATGCCCGGAAAAGCCACGCTAAGGATGGAAACCAGCACATAGCCCAACCGGAAGCGGTTGGGCGGCCAGCCCAGGTGCTCGGCCAGACCGCCGCAGACGCCGGCGATCAGCGCGTCGCTGGAGCGGCGCAGGGTGCGGGTCGAGTCGTACATCTTGCCTCCCGATTCTGGCGGTGTTACACGCGAGGTGATTTCAGCCGGCCGCTGGCGGATCCACGAAACTGGGCCCTAGGAGTCTGTCGGGCTTGGACCTTGGATGGGATTCGCGTCCCAGTCGAGGCCGGTTTTTCGGAGATTTCGCAGCGCATACTGGGGGTATGTGCAAGAAAGCTCCGGAAAATCCGGGCCGGCTGGGACGATGAAGCCCGCCAAGCGGCCAAGTCCGACAGACTCCTAGCCGGCAGGGGCGCACATCCACCTTCCCCCAGACCTTTTCCGTCACGTAGGGCTCCTCGGCCAGCCAGTTGTCCAACTCGGCGCGCGACGCGTACTCGGCGATGATCACGGAGCCCACCATCCGTCCGGACTCGTCCAGCAAGGCCGCGCCGTAGAGGTGGCGCCCCGCGGCCCGCAACCGGTGGCCCAACTCCAGGTGGGCGGGACGCGCGGCCAAGCGTCGCTCCAGGGCCATGGAGTCCGTGCCGTCCCAGGCGCTGACGATGAATTGCATGCCTCAGGTTCCTTGTTTGCCGTCGTTCCGGCGGGCGGCCCCTGCGCGGGCCAGCTGGTTGATCTGCCACGTTTCCAGCACGGGTTGCGGAGCACCCTCGCGGGCTGCGCGCAGCATGGCCCGCGTCAGGTCCACCGTGCTGGTGATTTGGCGCGGAAAGCAGCGCCGCAGCAGAGGCAGGGTCCAGCCCAGGCTGCTGTAGAAGGCCTGGTAGAGCCAGGTGCGCGAACGCACGCCGCGTAGCGGCTGGATCAGTCCCGGCCGGAAAATCCAGACGCCGCGAAAGGGCATCGTTAGCAGGGTGTTCTCGGTGCGGCCCTTGATTCGCGCCCACATCAGCCGCCCGCGTTCCGTGGAATCCGTGCCTTGGCCGGACACGTAGCAGAAGGCGGCCTGCGGGCTCTTCTCCAGCACGGCCTGGGCAGCGGCCAGGGTCAAGTCCAGCGTGAGACGCGTGTACTCCGCCTCGCTCAGCCCGGCAGCGGACACATCCAGGCAGAAGAGGCAGGCGTCGACGCCCTGCAACTGCCCGCCCAAGGTGCTGAAATCCTGGAAATCAGCGTGCACGTGCTCGCGCAGTTTGGCGTGAGTGAGGCCGCAGGAATGACGACCGATCACCAAGACGTTGTCCACGGTGGGATCGTCCAGGCATTCCAGCAGGGCGCCCCTGCCCACCATGCCGGTGGCGCCGGAGAGCAGGACTCGCATGGGACGGCCTTTCATTACTCGTCACGAGGATTGGGTTTTCAGGGATCAGGCCAAGGCGGGATAGTCCGTGTAGCCCTTGGCCCCGGGCGTGTAGAAGCTGTCGAAATCCGGCTGAGCCAGCTCCAGGCCATCGCGCAGCCGCCGCACGAGGTCCGGGTTGGCCAGGAAGGGCCGACCGAAGGCCACCAGCTCGCCCTTGCCTACGGCCAGCCCCAGAGCACCCAGCTCGCGGGCCAACAGGGTGTAGAGGGCGTCGGTGCCGGCGTCGGCCTGCATCCCGTTGAAGGCGCCGTAGGGCGATAATCGGATGCCCAGCTTGGCGGCGCCGATGCGGGCGGCCACGGCGCGGGCGGTCTCCAGGGCGAAGCGGGCGCGGTTCTCCACGCTGCCGCCCCACTGGTCCGTGCGCTGGTTGCTGGCCGTGTTGAGGAATTGCTCCAATAGATAGCCGTTGGCTCCGTGCAACTCCACACCGTCGAAACCGGCCTCGATGGCCAGTTCGGCACTGGTCGCGAACTCCGCCACCGCCTGCGCGATGTCGGCGGCGCTCATCGCCTGGGGTGTGGTGTAGGGCTGCAGGCCCGCCGCGTCGGTCCACATCTCGCCGTCCAGTTGGATGGCAGAGGGCGCCAGCACGCGTGCGCCGGCGGGCATGTTCACCTGGACGCTGGCCCGGCCCGTGTGCATCAGCTGCACGAAGATCCGTCCGCCGCGGGCGTGCACGGCCTCCGTCACCGGACGCCAGCCGGCCACGTGCTGCGCCGTGAACAGACCCGGAATGCGCGTGTAGCCCAGGCCGTCGGGGGAAGGCGAGACGCCCTCAGTGATGATCAGTCCGGCGCCGGCGCGCTGGCCGTAGTACTCGGCCATCAGCGCCGTGGGCTGATGCTCGGCGTCGGCGCGGCAACGGGTCATGGGGGCCATCACCACGCGGTTGGCCAGTGGCAGTCAGTTCAGGTCGAGGCTCTCAAACAGGTTGCTCATGAGGTGCTCCTGGAAATGATTGAATTCTTCATGTGACGGACTTGTCATCAAACCAACCGGTTGGTTTGATGAGGAACCCGAAAAAGACCCGCAAGCGGGCCAAGCAAACCGGATCATGCGCTGCGCAGGCGCAAGGCCAGCAAGTGCTCCTCCAGGGTGGCCAGGGTGTCGGCGAAGAGCTGCGGATCCTGCGCGGTCTTGGCCGTGCCCGTGGCGCCTTCCACCACGGCCACCACGAAGGCGGCCTCGCGCGCCGGATCCACGCCCGGGCGCAGCAGTCCCGCCTGGCGGGCGCGCTCCAGGGCATCCTGGATCAGCAAGCGCCAATCCCGCATCACGGCCTCGATGCGCCGGCGGAACTCCTCGTCCAGGCCAGCCAGCTCCTGGGCCAGATTGTTGAGCGGGCAGCCGTGCTGGACCGTGCAGAGCGAGGCCTGGTCGCGTTTGCGCCGCAGCAGCACCAGCAGGTCGGTGAGTGGATCCCCGCCCTGGTTGAGCCCGGCCCGCCAGTCGTCGAGGAAGGGTGTTCGGTAGACCTCGTCCACCACGGCCAGGCCCAACTCGCGCTTGGTGGCGAAGTGGTGGTAGAGCGCGCCCTTGCTGACGCCGGTCTCGGCCAGGATGGCGTCCAGGCTGGTGGCCTGGAAGCCCAGCCGGTGGATTTGCGCCGCGGCGCTCTCCAGCAGGGCGCGCCGGGTGGCTTCGGGATTGTGGGCGGTTCGACTCATGGGGAAAACATACCGAACGGTCGGTTTGGAGTCAAGAGGAACGCTGGAATTCACACGACCATGGCCGTGATCAACAGGGTTTTGGTGATCAGCCAGGTCACGCCACTGCGCGCTCGAAGATCAGGATGTACTTGGAGAGGCCGCCGGAGTTGGGCGGCAGGATGTGGGCGAGGCGCCAACCGCGGGCGGCGTACTCGTTCAAGGTGGTCTCCAGCCCCTTGGGCTCGCTGGTCCACAGGCTGGATTCCACTTCCACGGTCTCGTAGGCATAGCGTGACATGCTTCAGGTCTCCCAGAGTCGGCCAATCATGGTTCGTATGAGCGCGCAACTACCGCCGTTTCAGCGGAATTGCCTGTCCGCCCTGATGCAACACGGCCCCCGTCACCTGGCCACTGGCGTCGCGCTGGAACTCCAGTTGGGCGTCGACCACCTTGAGGAAAAACAGCGTGGCGGATTCGGCGAAGAGCGGAAAAGCCTCCTGGCCCGTGGCCTGGGTCATCAGCTGTCCGTCCGTCAGGAACACGTTGATCAGGAAATCCGGGCGCAGCTCGTAACTGCCGCTCACCTGCTGCAGCACGTCGGTCGGCAGCTCGACTGCCCGGCGTTCGCGGGCCAGCGTGACGGTCTCGCCGAAGGCCACGGCGGCCAGTTTGCCCGCCAGGTCCCCCGGGGCCGGGCCGCTCAGATTGCCGAGCACGATCACGCTCAGCTGCTCGTCGGGATACCAGGCCAGATGCGTGTTGAAGCCCTCGATGCCGCCGCCGTGCTCCACCACCCGGCGGCCGTTCACCACATGCACCATGACACCCAGGGCATAGCCGTCCAGGTGCTGGGTGAGCATGGCGGCCAGGGCGTCCGGCCCCAGCAGCCGCCCGCCGTAGAGGGCCAGCTGCCAGCGCAGCAGGTCCTCCGTGGTGGAATAGAGCGCCCCGGCGGAGAAGGGAACGCTCATGTGGATGAAGTCCGTGTTGACGGGTTCCTGCGCGCCGCGCTCGTAGCCGGCCGCGCGGCGGGCCAGCACCCGTCGGTTGGAGTCCAGGCCCGTGTCCTGCAGGCCCGCCGGGGTGAAGAGGCGCTCCTGCAGGAACTCGGCGTAGGACTGGCCGCTGACCCGCTCGATCAGGTGGCCCAGCAGGATGTAGCCCGAGTTGCTGTAGCTGAACCGCTCGCCGGGCTTGAACTCCAATGGCAGGTCGCGGAAGCGCGCCACCAGCTGTTCCGGCGTGGTCGCTGTCGCCTTGCTGGCCTGGTAGTCCGGCAGGTCCGTGAAACTGGGAATGCCCGAGCTGTGCGTGAGCAGATGCTTCAGGGTGATCCCGTCCCAGGCCTTGGGCGTCTCCGTCAGCCACTTGCCGACCGGATCATCCAGGCCCAGGCGGCCCTGTTCGGCCAGCGCCAGCACGCCGGCCGCCGTGAATTGCTTGGTGATCGATCCCAGTCGGAAGCGGGTGTCCGGGGCGTTGGGAATCTCCCACTCCAGGTTGGCGCTGCCGTAGCCCCGGCTGAGCCAGACGCTGTCTCCCCGCGCCACCAGCACGGTGCCCATGAACTCGTCGCTGTCCACGTAACTGCGCACGATTTCGTCCAGGCGGGCGAGGTCCGGTCGGGCCTGCGCGGCGCCGGACAACAGGAGCAGCAGGCAGGCGACGATCGGCAGCGGCAGCCGCCGGCGGAGGCCGGCACGGAGTGGGCGGAGCGGTGCGGACATGGTGACTCCCTTGATTTGTTACGAAGGATTGGAGTCCGGCGGCGCACCCGGTGTTACAGCAACCTCTACCAATAGGTCTCCACGTGGATTTGCCCGGGCTGCTGTTTGGTGTGCCGCGTGAAGCCCTCCGCCGCCAGGGTGAGCAGGAGGGTCTCCACCATGGCGGGATTCCCGCAGAGGAAGATGTGCGTGTCCGCCGGCGTCGGCTCGAAGCCCCAGATCTCGGCCAGCGTGCCCCGGATCCAGAGGTCCTGGACGTAGCCGGACTCGCCGGCCCAGCGGCTGCTCTCGTCCCCCGGCCGGCTGACGATGGGCAGGTAGGTGAAGTTGGAGCACATGCGCTTCAGGGTCATCAGCTCGCTGCGGTAGCCCAGGTCCCAGGAGTGGCGCGCGCCGTGCAACACGGCCATCCGGCGCGTGCCGCCGCAGACCAGCGTGGAGCGCAGCATGCTCATGTAGGGTGCCAAGCCCGTGCCCGTGGAGACGAGCACGATGTGCTGGTCCGCGGGGACCTCCGCCAGGGTGAACATGCCGCTGAACTTGGGCGAGAGCCAGAGGTGGTCGCCGCGGTTCAGGGCGAAGAGCCGCGGGGTGAGCGCCCCGGAGGGCACCAGCACCACGTAGAATTCGAGGAATTCGCGCATCACGGAGGAGGAGGCGATGGAGTAGGCGCGCTTGATCAAGCGCCCCGGCTCGACGGGCTCCTCGTCGGGCTCGCTTGTGACACAGCGGATGGCGCCGCCCGGCAGGGCCAGCACGCCGAACTGGCCGGGCTGGAACTCCGCCGGATCCCAACCGTCGGGCACCACGCGCAGGATGGCCAGGCCGGGCGAGACCTCGATGTGCTGGGCCAGGGTGGCGTTCAATTCGACGGCCATGGGCGAGTCTCCGGTTGGGGGCGGGGGTTCCGGCCGCGGTGCGCCCGGCACTCCGCCGTGAGGTTCACTGCTGTGGGGGGCGGCGCGAGGCCACCAGACCGAACAGGCCGCCGGCCGCCAGCGCCACCAAGGCGATCACGCCCGCCTGCCGGCTGAGGGCGTTGGGGCCGCGCTGGGGGTGCCGGATCCAGGCGAACAGCATCATGAGCAGGAAGAAGAAGACCGTGAAGTCCAGTCCCGCGCCCAGCCACCTGCGGCCGCGGGAAGGATGTCGGGAGGGCATGCTGTTCATGGGTGCCGCTGCCTCGATCTAGTGAACCGCAGGGCCGGATTCCGCGTCGGTCGGGAAGGCCGGGGCCGGATGGCCCGCCCGGGGGCAAGATGGGAGTGCGCGAACGTCCATGCAGGGTTTTTCCCGATGGACGACAAGCCGCGCCGCGCCGCAGAAAAAGTCGTCCGGGGCAATATTCCCTTGCGTCGGGAATATTTGTTCAGTAGCATGTGAACAAAACCCCGGAGGTCCCATGAGTCCGCGTGGCGCCAACGACAACCTCACCAGCCGGCAGGAAGAGGTGCTGGACTACCTGCGCCAGACTCTGGAGAAAGGCGGCGCGCCGCCCAGCTACCGCGAACTGGGTGAGCGCTTCGGCATCAAATCCACCAACGGGGTCAAGGTCCTGCTGGACGCCCTGGAGCGGAAGGGCTACCTGCAGCGCGTGGCCGGCCGGGCCCGGGCCCTGGAGCTGACCACCTCGGCGCTCACCGACCGCCGGGACCTGGAACTCAGCGTGCGCAGCGTGCCGCTGCTGGGGCGCGTGGCCGCCGGCGAGCCCATCCTGGCGGTGGAGCACGTGGAGGACATGCTGCAGGTGGACGCCCAGCTGCTGCGCGGCGAGGAGAATTTCGCCCTGGAGGTGCGCGGGGACAGCATGGTGGAGGCGGGCATCCTGGACGGGGATCTGGTGTTCGCCCAGGTGCAGGACACAGCCCGGGCCGGCGACATGGTGGTGGCTCTCATCGGGGAGGAGGCCACTGTCAAGTTCTACTTCCCGGAACAGGAGCGCGTCCGACTGCAGCCGGCCAATCCCCGCTACGAGCCCATCTTTGTGGAGCCCGCCAGCCCGGAGTTCCGCATCGCAGGCAAGGTGGTCGGGTTGATGCGCCGCTATCGGTAGGTGAAGCATGCGCTACGAGGAGATCGGGGATCCCATCGAGGTGATCACCCTGTTCCGCAACGGGACCATGAGTCCCCTGCGCTTCCGCTGGAAGAACCACGTCTACAAGGTCAGCCGGGTGAACGGCGGCTGGGTGAGCGACGAGGGCTACAACCGGCGCAAGCATTTCGCGGTCTGCGCCGAAGGGCCGGACGTCTACGAGTTGTGCTACGCCATTGAAAGCCAGCACTGGGAACTGACCCGCGTCTGTCTGGTGGGCTGAGCGGCGGGGAAGGCAAGGGGAGGGTGGCGGAATGGATGTCCGGCAAGAGGCGGTCTGGCAGGTGGTGCAGGAGCTGAATCGGGCCTGGACCGGCGGGCAGCCGGAGCGCCTGGAGGAATTCTTCCATCCGGAGATGGTGGCCCTGACCCCCGCCGATCCCCGGCGGCTGGAGAGCGGCGCCGCCTGCGTGGCGGCCGGGACCTGCTCTTTCTGGTGTGCGAGCAGGGCCGCTGGTGGGTGGTGGCCGACCAGTTCTCACCCTATCTGGTGGTGGCGGATGCCCAGGCGCTGATCGAATTTGTGCGGGGCGTGCTGGACGGGGTGGAACTCGCCCGCCACACGGCCCCGGACGGCCGCATCCAGCATGCGGCCCTGCGCATCGACGACAGCGTGCTGATGCTGGGTGAAGCGCAGCCGGAGTGGCCGCCGCTGCCCGCCCACCTGCACGTCTACGTCCCGGACGTGGACGAGACCTACCGGCGGGCGCTGGCCGCGGGAGCCAGCTCGCTGCAGGAGCCGGTGGCGGCCGGCGACGGAGACAAGCGCGGCGGCGTGCTGGACGCCAACGGCATCTCCTGGTGGTTCGGGACCCAAGTGGTGTGACGGCGAACCCGGCCGGTGACGAGTCTATCAGGGGGCACCGTGGAGCGCAGCTACCTCCATGTGGACATGGACGCCTTCTTTGCCGCTGTGGAGCAGCGGGACAACCCCGCCCTGCGCGGCCGTGCGGTGGTGATCGGCGGCGGACCGCCACCCTGGGGCAAGGAGGGTCGCCAACTGAGCGCTCGCAGCTGTGAGGACGCCCAGTCACCGGAGGCAGCCTTCTCCGGCCGGGGTATCGTCACCACCTGTTCCTACGAGGCCCGGGCCTATGGCATCCACTCGGGCATGCCCATCGCGGAAGCCTGGCGGCGCTGCCCGGACGCCGTCTACCTGCCGGGCTCCCGGGGCAAGTACGGCGCGGCTTCCGACCAGGTGATGGCCATCCTGGGCCAATACACGCCGGATCTGGACGTGCTCAGCGTGGACGAAGCCAGTCTGGAGGTGAGCCGCTGCAGCCTGCTCTTCGGCGGGCCCTGGGAGATCGCCCGCACGGCCCAGGCTCGGGTAATGAGCGAACTGGGCCTGAGCTGCAGCATCGGCATCGGACCCAATCCGCTGCTGGCCAAAATGGCCTCCAAGCTGCGCAAGCCCGCCGGGCTCTTCGAGATTCCGGCAGACCAGGCCCAGCAGATCCTGGCATCCCTGGACGTGCAGGCCATGCACGGCATCGGGGAGTCCACGGCCGGCAAGCTGCGCGAACTGGGAATCCACACGCTGGGGCAGCTGGCGGATTTCCCCACGGCCATCTTGGTGCGGCGCTACGGACCCGTGTTGGCGGGCAACCTCCAGCGCTTGGCCCGGGGTGAGGGTGGTCGCGTCACTCGGCCCTTTGGCTATTCCCGCGAGGAGAAATCCGTGGGTCATTCCCGGACCTTCGGGCGGGATCTCAAGTCCCGCCTGGCCCTGGAAGCCGAACTGCTGGACCTGACGGAACGGGTCTGCCGCCGGCTGCGCGAAGCCAGGCTGGCCGCGCGGCAACTCACCCTGCAACTGCGCAGCCCGGACTTCCAGAACCGCTTCCGCCAACAGCCGCTGCACCGGCCCAGCCAGCGGGAATCCGATCTTTACGCCGCGGCCCGGCACCTGCTGCATGAAAACTGGCGGGAGGGCGAACCGCTGCGGTTGATCGGCGTCTCCGCCGGACGGCTCAGTCCGCTGAGCAGCCAGACGGAGCAGCTGGGCCTGCTGGACGGCGGCCGGCCAGAGAAGGAGACCCGCTTGAACCAGACGCTGGACGAACTGAAAGACTGGTGGGGCCGGGATGTGATCAGCCGCTGCCAGGTGGTGATGCGCAAGGAACTGCGATTGGTGACCTTGGAGGAGAATCCGGCATGAACAAGCCTGTCTGGCCCCCACGGCCGGAGATCCGGCGCCTGGAGGACCTGCCCAACGTGGGCCGCGCCACGGCCGAGGATCTGCGGCAGCTGGGCATCCGGGAGCCGGCGGAGCTGTGCGGTCAGGATTCCCGCGCGCTATACGATCGCCTGTGCCTGCTCACCCACTGCCGGCAGGATCCCTGCGTGCTGGACGTCTTCCTCTCCGCCGTGCGTTTCATGGAGGGGGCCGCGGCCCGGCCCTGGTGGGACTACACGCCAGAGCGTAAGCAGTTGCATCCGGATCTCACGCCAGGCAAGGGTCGGAAGGGTCTGCACCACATCTAAAACCCTGCCTCCGGGAGGGCGCCAGGCGGATCATGAGGGCTGACGGGTGAAAACAATGCGGACCGGGGAGCCGGTGTGTTGGGCAAGGGGGGGACTGTGCCCAGCTCCTGACCTCCCGATCCGCGAAGCCAACTTGTTAAAAACATTGACCTTGCGCGTCGACTTGAGCAGAATGCGGCTCACAGGCTCCAGCGCAGTCCCAGCAGCCAATTGCGACCCGCCGCGGGATACAAGCAGGGCTGGGGTTCATAGAGCCCGTCCCCGTTGAGATCCAACCAGTCGTTCCAGTAGCCCGCGGTCTCGTACTCCAAGTCCAGCAGATTCTCCACCTGCAGGCTGAAAGCCAGTTCCTGGCCCTTCCAGACGGGCAGGCTCCAGCGGGCGTCCAGATCCAGCACCGTGTGGGCGTCCAGGGTCTTGGAGTGGCGCAGCCCACCGGTTCCGTCCAGCAGTCGCGGATCGATCAGGGTCGGATCCAGGGCGCTGAAGCCGTCGTCGCCGGAGGTGTCCAGGTACTGCTCGCCCACGTGCTGCAGGCGGGGTCGCAGCACAAGGCCGGCCAGGGGACGCCACTCCAGCCAGAGGTTGGCCAACAGGGCCGGGCTGAGCGCGGCGGGGTTGCCGCCCATGTCGCGGCGCACCACGCTCTCCGACCAGTCCGCGCCATAGTGCGTCTCGTGGAGTACCAGTTCGTCGATGCGGTTCCGGCTCAAGGTCAGATTGCCGCCCGTCTCCAGGCTGGAGTGCAGGCGCAGGCGGCCCGTCAGCTCCACGCCGGCGTGATGACTGCGCGGCGCATTGCCGCGCACGGGGCTCTCCTCGTCCATCCCGCCATACGCCACGATCTCGTCGCGCATCTCCAGCCAGTAGAGATTGAGTCCCAGCAAGTGCCGCGCGCCGCGCCACTCGCCCCCCAGCTCCAGGTCCAGCATGCGCTCCGGCTGCACGCGGGCGTCGGACCACTCCAGACTGCCGTCGGCCAGCGTGTCCGCGCGGGCAAACATGGGCCGCTGGCCCAGGTCGTCTGGTCCGGCGAAGGCGTTCCAGTACTCGCTGCGGCTGGGCTCGCGGCTGGAGGCGGACAGGCTGGCGAAGGCGCGCAGCTCCGCCCGGGGCGACCAGCTCAGGCCCATCGAGGGATTGAGGAACAACTGGGAATCCTCGAAGCGGTTGAGCAGGGAGCCCTGGAAGGATCCGCCCGGCAGTTGGCGCAGGGCGTAGCGCGAGTGCTGCAGCGCGAGAGTGGCCGTGCCCTGCCAGCCGGTCCCCAGCGGGCGGGTCCAGGAGCCCAGCAGGCCGGCCTTTTCTTTGGCCGTGCGGTGTGTGTAGTAGCGCCTATTGGGCAGCTCACCGCTCGGGGTGGGGCTGGCCCAGACCACCCGGCCGTAGTGCTCGGCATCGTAGGTGTAGCCGTTCAGGCCCAGGGTCAAGCGCCCGCCACCCCAGTCACGGTGGTGATACACGGTGAGCCCGCTCTGGCGCTTGTCGATCCAGCGGCGGTTGACCACATCCACCGGGCCGCCGTCCTCCAACTCCGGCAGGCCGTAGTCCAGCGGATCGCGTCCGGTCTTCCAGGTCTCGTAGAAACCGGAACCGTCGACGTGATACAGCGTGGCCTCCAGCTCCGAGCTGTCGGGCAGAGCCAGCAGCAACTGGGCCTCGCTGTGGGGTTGGCGGAAGTCGTCGATGCTGTTGTCGTAGGCGGCGTCGTTGTTCTGGCTGCGCTGCCGGGGCGCGCCGTCCAGGCCGCGCAGCAGGGTCAGGGGAACGCCGTCCCAGGCCGTGTGGGTCAGCTCCCGGCCCGTGTAGTGCGTCAGGCGCAGGGCGCCACCTGGCCAGAAGCGGCGAGCGGAGAGAAAAGCGCCCCAGGTGTCCACACCGCTGGCCTGGCGGAAGCCGTCGGTGCGGACCTCGCTCCAGCGCGCATCCATCTGCCAGCGGCCCTCCACCACGCCGCTGGACCAACCCAGGCTCTGGCGCCGGGTGCCGAAACTGCCCAGGCCGGTCTCCAGCCGCAGGCCGGGCTCCTCGCCCAGGTCCGTGAGCAGGTTGACACTGCCGCCGAAATTGCTCCCACCGAAGTGGCCGCTGCCCGTGCCGCGCTGCACCTGCACGTCGCGCAGGCTGCGGCCCAGGTCCGGCAGGTCCACCCAATAGACATAGTGGTCCTCGGGGTCGTTGAGCGGCACGCCGTTGACCAGCACCTCCACGCGTTTCTGGTCGAAGCCGCGCAGGCGGATCTCGCTGTAGCCGATGCCCGTGCCCGAGTACGAGGTGGTGATCAGCGAGGGCGTGCCCTCCAGCAGGCGGCTCAGGTCCTGGCCGTGATGGGCCAGTTCCAGCTCGCCGCGGCTGAGGTTGGTGTGTGCCAGGGAGCCGGCTGCGGCGGCGCTGCGGCTGGCCGTGACCGTGACGGGAATCCCCTCCAGCAGGCTCTGGACGAGAGTTACCGTCAGGGGCTGGCTGTCCACGCCTTCCACCTCCCGGGTGGCGAAGCCCAGCCGGCTGACGCGCAGGCGAGTGACGCGGCCGTCCTCCAGCGCGAGCCGGAAGCGACCCTGGGCGTCGCTGACACAGCCCCGCGGCTCGCCGCCGACCTGGATGTGCGCGCCCTCCAGCGGACGGCCCGCCTCGTCCAGGACCCGGCCGCTCAGCGTGGCGGCCTGCAGCAGTGCGGGAAACAGACCGGCAGCCAGGATGGCCAGCTGGACTGGGAGCTCCGGGCCGGGCCGGAGTCGCGGGGAACGGGCATGGAACATCGTCCTTCCTCCTGGATGAGAAAGGGCG
>DYSB01000199.1 GCA_020726405.1 Acetofilamentum sp.
ATCAGACGGTGTTTTCCTCACACGCGGCGGGGCAACTGCAGATTCCGGGTTCAATCGTCCCACTGGCCGATATGGATTCTGCACAATTGCACGAACCAGGGAGTGAGCGGGTGGGCCCACGACTAACAGGCTGGCGTATTCCTGTTCCGGCTGTCGGTCGCCGATTGGCGAGCGGGCTGCTCGGCTTGGCCTGGGCCGTGGGCGTGCTGGCTGCCGGCCTGCCGCCCTGCCGCCCGTGGTGCAACACCATCCCGCCGGGCAGGATTTCTCCGACATTTGCCTCTCCACCACCCACGGCGTCAACCAGACCCTGTTTGTGGGCAACGATGACGGGGTGCTGGAATTCGACGGCCAGACCTGGCGCTTGCAGCAGACTCCCGGCCGGACCCAGATCCGCAGTGTGCTGGCCCTGCCCGACGGCCGGCTGGTCTATGGCGGAACCAACGAGTTCGGCTGGCTGGAGCGGGGCCCCGACGGGGATTGGCAGGCCCGCCAACTCTCGGATTCCCTGCGCGATCGGGCGCCGCATTTCCGCGACGTGCGCTCCATCCATCAGCTGAGTCACGGGCTGTATTTCCAGAGCAAGGAGCTGCTGGCGCGCTGGCAGGGCGGCCTGCTGCAGACCTTCACCCCCTCCCTTGAGCTGGGCGGTGCCGCGGCGCTGGGGGACACGCTGTTCGTGCAGTTGGCCGACCGCGGCCTCTGCCGGCTGAATGCGCGCCGGATTCCCGCGGGGGCGTTGCAGATTCCGGACCGGGCCCTGGAGCCCGTGCTCGGCCCCGAACTTTTCGCCCAGGGCAACCGGATGATCTGCCTGCTGCCGCTGGATGGCGGTCGGCTGCTGCTGGGCACGCGCTTCCAGGGACTCTTCGTGCTCGAACGGGGACGAGCGACGCCGCTGCCCGGGCTGAGCGCCCGGATCCAGGGCCTGGATTTGTTCCACGGGCTGCGGCTGCGCGATGGCCGTCTGGCCCTGGCCACTCTGCAGGGCGGCGTCTTTCTGCTGGATCCGCAGCTGGCCGTCGAGCAGGTGTTGGACGGGGGCACCGGCTTGTCGGGTCCCATGGCCATCCACCTGAGCCAGGACGCCGGCGGGAGTCTCTGGGTGGCCAGCACCGATGGCGTGGTGCAGGTGGCCCTGGAGTTGCCCTACAGCCAGTACCAGAGCGCCAACGGACTGCCAGGTAAGCCCCAGTGCCTGACGCAGCACGACGGGCGGATCCATGTGGGCACCACCCAGGGCGTGTTCCGGTTGCGGGAGGGCCGCGACGAGCAGAGCGACCGCTTCGAGCGGGCGGGGCAAGCGAGCGGCATTTGTTGGCACCTGCTTTCCACCCGACACGGTCTGCTGGCCATCCTGGGGGGACAATTGGCCCTGGTGCGTGAAGAGGGAAGCGTGGCCCTGCTGGCCGGGCAACCCACCCTGCTGTTCCAGGATCCGCTGCAGGCCGAGCGGGTTTGGGTGGGCGTGGAAGGCGGTCTGCGGCCGCTACTCTGGCAGAACGGCACGTGGCGCGTGCAGGAGCCGGTTCCGCTGGTGAGGGGCGAGATCTACAGCATGGAACAGCGCGCCCCGGGGGAATACTGGCTGGGCTGCGAGGACACAGGCCTGTGGGTGATTCGCCTGCGCCAGGGGAAGTGGGAGGTGGAGAATCTGGGCGTGGCCCAGGGTCTCGAGCCCGGCGCCGTGCAGGTGTGCCGCTTCCGCGACCAGCTCCTCGTCGTCAACGGCGCGCGGGTCCTGGAGGTGGACGCCGGAGGACGGCTGCGGAAGACCACAACCTTCACGCCGCCCGCCGGCTGGAGCCTGGGAGCCAAATGCCGGATCCGCAGTGGACCTGACGGGAGCAGCTGGGTCCTGTTCCAGCAAGGCCTGGCCGTGGCGCCACCCGGCACCGGACCCCCCGCCTGGGACGTTTCCACCTTCGTCTCGGCCGGTCGCCGTCCACGCAACGTGCTGCTCACGCCGGATGGGATCTGGGTGCAGAACGAGCAACGCCTGCTACGCTATCGCTTGGATCAACTGCAGTCGGCGAAACACGAGCTGCCGCCCCTGCAGCTGCGGGGTTTGGAGCTGGGCGGCGTCCAGTGGGCGGGGACGGCAGGCGGTCTGCGACCGGGTGCCGAGGTCCGCGGCGCCGCACCCCTGGTGCTCTCCATGGCCTGCGCCCACCTCGGACTGGACGGACCCGCGCAGTACTCGTTCTTCATCGAGGGGCTGGACGAGGAGTGGACGCCCTGGACCCTGACGGGCACCCGCCGGCTGGATTATCTGCCGCCGGGCCGCTACCTGCTGCGGGTGCGCATCCAGGCGGGCAACCATCCGATCCGGGAAGCAAGCCTGGGCACCATTCACGTGCCCACCCCGTGGCACAAGTGGATCTTGCTGCGAATGCTGGTCCTGGCAGGGCTGCTGGGGCTGATTTGGCTGCTGGTACGGCGCCGAGCCCAGAAGTTGAAGGGCATGAACTCCGCCCTGCAGGCGGAGGTCCAGGATCGCCGGCGGGCGGAGAGTGCGCTGCGCGTCTCGGAGTCCCGCTACCGCGGCCTGTTCGAGAATGCTCTGGACGCCATTTTCGTGATGGATTCCCAACGCTTCCTGGAGGGCAATCCGGCGGCGGCCCGGCTGTTCGGACTTGCGCCGGAGGCGATGGCCGGACTGGGGCCGGAAATGCTCTCCCCGCCCCTGCAGCCCGACGGACGCAACTCGCAGGAGAAGGCCCGGGAACTCATCCAGCGGGCGCTGGACGGCGAGGCGCTCACCTTTGAATGGATCCATCTGCGCTCCAATGGCCAACCCTTCCTGGTGGAAGTGACCCTTAGCCCCCTGCACGGGGGGAGTGAGCCGCTGCTGCTGGCCATCCTGCGCGACGTCAGCGAGCGTCGTCAGCTGGAGAGCCAGCTGCGCCAGTCACAGAAGATGGAGGCTGTGGGCCGGTTGGCCGGCGGCGTGGCCAACGACTTCAACAACATCCTGGTGGTGATCCTGGGCCAGTGCGACCTGTTGCTCATGAGCCTGGATTCCCACGACCCGGTGCGCGACGAGCTGCAGCAGGTGCGTGACGCGGCCCAGCGGGCGGCGCAGCTGACGCGCCGACTGCTGATCTTCAGCCGGCGCTCGACCCTGCATCCCCAGCGCGTCTCACTCAACGGCATCCTGGCCGATCTGGAGAAGATGCTGCGCCGGGTGATCGGCGAGGACATCCGGATCCGCCTGGACTTGGCGCCGGACCTGCTGCGCGTCAACGTGGACACGGGCCAGATGGACCAGGTGATTCTCAACCTGGTGGTCAACGCCCGGGACGCCATGCCGGGAGGTGGGGAGCTGGCCATCCGCACGCGCAACGTGGTGCCGGGCACTCTGCTGGCGCGGGAATTGGGCCTGCCCGAGGGCGTGCCCCACGTGCTGCTTAGCATCTCCGACACGGGCCATGGTATGAGCAGTGAGGTGCAGGCGCACATCTTCGAACCCTTCTTCACCACCAAGGAAGCCGGCCAGGGCACTGGCCTGGGGTTGGCCACGGTCTACGGGATCGTCACCCAGAGCGAGGGCTTGATCCGCGTGCAAAGCGAACTGGGCCGGGGCACCAGCTTCCACATCTATTTTCCCGCGGTCGTGGGGGAAGGCCAGGTCGGCCGGGACGGCGAGCCGCGCGAACTCACCGGACCGGGCGGATCCGAGCGCCTGCTGCTGGTGGAGGACGAAGCTGCCGTGCGTGAGGTGCTGCTGCGGACCTTGCGGAACAGTGGCTACGAGGTGAGCACGGCGGCCAACGGCCGGGAGGCCATCAGTCTGCTGGAGCAGGGCCTGGACCCGCAACTCATCCTGAGCGACGTGGTGATGCCCGAACTGGGCGGCTTCGAGCTGGTGCGCCGCGTGCGCGAGCAGGGCCTGGTCCAACCCGTGATCCTGATGACCGGCTACACGGACCGCGGCCTGGATCTGGAACTGATGAACGGCCAGAACGTGAGCCTGCTCTCCAAGCCTTTCGGACCCGGCGTGCTGCTGCGCGAGGTGCGGTCCCGCCTGGACGGATCCCGCACGGAATCCACGGACTAAGTTAGTCGCCCCTTCCCGTTTGCTATCCTGTTCCGGCACAATCCAGTAGAGAGGCGGGACGGCATGAGCGCGAAGCAGAAGTACAAGGTGACGCTGATCCAGGGCGATGGCATCGGTCCGGAAGTGACCGCCGCGGCCCGGCGCGTGATCGCGGCCACGGGCGTGGAGATCGAGTGGGTCCTGATGCCCGCCGGCGCCGGGGCCTTGGACACGCATGGCAGCACGCTGCCCGACGAGACCCTGGAATCCATCCGGGCCAACAAGGTGGCCCTCAAGGGCCCGCTCACGACGCCCATCGGCGGCGGCTTCCGCAGCGTCAACGTGGCTCTGCGCAAAGAGCTGGACCTCTACGCCAACGTCCGGCCCGTGCGTTCCTCGCTGGGCGTGACCGAACATCACAAACCCATTAATCTGGTCCTGTTCCGCGAGAACACGGAGGACCTCTACGCCGGCCTGGAGCAGGACATCGCTCCGGGCGTGGCCCAGAGCCTGAAGATCATCACGGAGAAGGCTTCCACGCGCATCGCGCGCGCCGCCTTCCTGTGGGCCTCGCAGAAGAAGCGGCACACCGTGCACGCCGTGCACAAGGCCAACATCATGAAGCTCTCCGACGGCCTCTTCCTGCAGAGCGTGCGCAAAGTGGCGGCGGAGTATTCTGATCTCCAATACAAGGAGATCATCGTGGACAACTGTGCCATGCAAATGGTGATGCGACCCGAGATCTTCGACGTCCTGGTGCTAGGGAACCTCTACGGTGACATCATCAGCGATTTGTGCGCCGGTCTGGTGGGCGGGCTGGGCGTGGTGCCCGGGGCCAATCTGGGCGACGACTGCGCGGTCTTCGAGTCCGTCCACGGCAGCGCACCGGACATCGCGGGCCGGGGCATCGCCAATCCCATCGCCACCATTCTCTCGGGCAACATGATGCTGCGCCACCTGGGCGAGGAGAAGTCCGCGGACCGCGTGCAGGCGGCGCTGACCCTGTTCCTGGCGGACAAAAGCAACCTCACGCCGGACCTGGGCGGCACCGCCTCGACGGACCAGCTGGTGGACGGCATCCTGCGCAAGCTCGATCTGCTCAAGTAGCCCACGCGAACCACGATCCACATTCCGGCCCCGGACCGGCCCGGGACTCCGGCGGCCGGTCGCGCCGGCGCCGGAGATGCGCCGAGCCGGTGTTGGTCTGGTTCCAG
>DYSB01000200.1 GCA_020726405.1 Acetofilamentum sp.
GGCTGGTCGGCTGGTCGGTCGGCTGGTCGAGCTGGTCGGCTGGTCGAGCTGGTCGGCTGGTCGGTCGCGCTCCGCTGCGCATAAGGAACCATATGTCACCCACGAGGCGTTGTCTTTCGCGCCTCCGCCTGTATTCGCACTATCGGGCGGCACGAAAACGGGAACAACGGGAACCACGGGAACCACGGGAACAACGGGAACCACAAGGGGGGGAGGTGCCGGGCGGCTCGCGCGAGCGCCCATGTATATATATAGCACTGTGTTACAAACAAACGTCGTTCCGGCAACGGTTTCCGAGCGCAGGTTACGGCTCAGAATGGCAGGATGTCTTCTTCGTCCAGCGCCCCCGTGGTGACGGGTGACGGATGATGACGGGTGTTCTGGTCAGTGCTGTCATGAGCCCCTCGTACGAGGCTCGAATCCGAAAACCCGTCACATCCGTCACCCGTCACCGTTCCGATGAGGTCTTCGAGGCTCGGCAGGGTCCACTCGGCGCCGTATTTCGTGCGACGTTTCGTGGCCTTGTGTCGTTTCAGCTCACTGGCGAGGGCTTTCATGGAGAAGTCGCGGCCCCCGTTCCTCTTGGCCCACTCCGCGTAACTGTCCGAGAAGAACTTGGCGGTTTGCTCCCTGCCCATGGTCCCATCGAGGAGGATGTCCTCAAGCCAGCGCTTGACGTCGTCGGATTCGTTCTGGTAGGCGAGGCTTGCCAGGTTGACCTCGGAGACTTCTGGCAGGCCGTTGGCGTACCAGGAGACAGCGCCCGCAACGGCCCAGGCCATGATGCCCTCGGCCTCCGCTGCCAACTTCGGCTTGAGTTCCGGGTCCTTCCTTTCCCCCACGAACGACTCGTTGAAGGTGACGACACGGACACGTTCCCAGAAGGCGACAGAGGAGTCTGTAGCGGCGGGCAGTTCGTTGACGTACATGCAAAACTTGTGGGTGGGCATGAATGTTGAGAAGTTCTCGTTCATGCCGCGGGCGGTGATAGAGTCACCGCCGGTCAGCCACTTGACGCGCTCTGCGCCGAAGGACTGGCCTCCGTCTACCTCGGAGACGAGCACGAGGCGCTTGCCGCGCAGGGCGTTGAACTCGGCGGGGTGGCCGTCGTACTTTCGGTGCATCAGGAGGCTGCGTGGCGCTTGGAATGCGAGTTGTGGTCCGAGGAAGAGGGCGATGGTCTCGAATAGTGTTCCCTTGCCGTTGCGGCCGTCTCCGACGGCCACGATGAACTTGTGCTCGCGGATCTCGCCGGTCAGGCAGTAGCCGATCCAGCGGTGGACGAAATCGGTGACCTCGGGCTGGCCGGGGTGGATCTCTCCGAGGAAGCGATGGAAGCGTGGGCAGCCGGACTTCGGGTTGTACATGACTTCGATAAGATGAGTGATGAGGTGCTCTCTCGAATGCGGCAGGATTTCGGCTGTGCGCAGGTCGACGGTGCCGTTCATGAAGTTCAAGAGGTGCGGTACGGCGTCGAGTTGGGCGAGTTCGACGCGGACGCTTTCGAGGGCTGACGCCAGGCGGACGGAGCCACGGATGCGGGTATCGTTCTCCAGTTTGCGGGCAGCCCTGAGCGCCGCGATGTCCTTGGCGATGCATGAGATGGAGTGGCGGCGGGCTGACTGCGCAGCCAAGCGGGTGACGATGCTTGCGCCATCGTCGTGGCGCCAGTGAGTGTTGACCCAAACGTACCAGCGGTTTTTCTCCGGGCAAAAGCGAATGTTGTGGCCGAACATCTTGACGAATCGGTTGGCGGCTGCCAGGTCGGTGTCTCCTTCGTCGAGTTCGGCGATGGCTTCGTCGCTTGGCTCTGGCGGCGCGGGCGGCCTGACCTCGACGGCATGCATGATGCGGCGCTCGGCGTTGTCCTCCTGGTTGGCGAGCTGATCGGGGGAGTACCCGCAGCGGACCAGGGAGCGCCACTCCTTGCCGGTCTGGTCGTCGATTCGGGTCGCCCAGGCGCGCCCTACCGCGGGCACGCAGCGGTTGGCCTCGGCCTCGGCCTGGTTCGGCCCTGGGCACAGGTCTGCGATCTCCCGCAGGTGGTCGAGGTAGGGCGCGGAGCGCCTGGCCCCGATGGTGGCGGTCAATCGCTCGAAGACGGTTTCGGGCGAAACGGGGTGGCCGTGCTGGTGCAGGTAGCGGAGGGCTTTGAACTCCTCTGCGTGCGCTGCGTCGGAGAACATCTCGGGGACCATGCGGGGCAGCCACTTGGCACGGGCTGCCTCGGACAACATGAGGGCGGACAGGGTTGACGGCTCGGCGAACATTGTCATCGGGGCACCTCGATCAGTAGTAACCGCTTCATGGCTATCGCCCGCACGCCTTCTCGAACGCACGCTTCCGGGCCTTTTGTTGCCCCCAAAGCACCCCACAGTCGTCGACCAGGTCGTAGACGACGCAGTCGGTCTTTCCGGGCGCCGGCCTCATGATGCGGCCGATGCGCTGCATGGTCTTCCCCTCGGACTTCCCTGGCAGGGCGATGATGAGCCGGTCGAGGATCGGCAGGTCGAGGCCCTCGTCTGCAATCTGCGTCGCCACAAGGATGCGGACCTTGCCCTGGCGCACATCCTCCAGCATGAGTGTTCGGACCTTGGCGTTCACCTTGCCGTGCACGACGTGGCACGGTTGCTCGCCGTCGGCGTCGATCATGTCGGCCATGAACTCCGCGTGCTCGACGCGCGTGGTCAGGATGAGCACGACGTGACCCCTGGACGCCTCGCGCTTGGCGAGCGAGCACGCGATCAGTGAGCGGTCGACGTTGCTGGCCAGCATGGTCACGAGTGCCGTGTAGTCGAGTTGGCCGGCGCCCTTGACGCGGTTCCACACGGTTGGCACCTCGGGAGAGAAGCCTGTTCGCACGATTTCGTACCTGGGAAGCACGACCTGGCCGGCGGCTTCGACCTCGGCGCGATCGACGGTATGACGGATGGGGCCGAAGGTCCACTCGATCACGGGGCCGAGCCCGTCCCCGCGGGCTGGAGTAGCAGTCAGCCCGTAGCGGTAACGCGCCGTCGAGCGTCCGACGAGATCCGCAAAGCACCTCGCGGGAACATGATGATTTTCGTCAACGATCAGCATCCCATGATCGGGAAGCGGCTTCGCAGTCCGTGCAGCGGTTGCCCACAACGACTGCACGGTACACACCGTGACGTTTGACTTGCCCCACTCGCCGAGCAGCGCCGCGATGGCGCCGTTCCACTGGTCAAGTAAGTCCTTGGTGTGCACCAGCACGAGCGTTCGCACGCCGAAGCGGCGGATTACCTCGATCCCCATGGTGGTCTTGCCACTACCGCATGGGCCGACGAGCACGCCATGGACGAACTCGCACAGGGCGTCGACGGCGCGCTCCTGGTACGGGCGCAGGGTGCAGCCAGTCAACCGCTCGGGGTACAGCCCGACGCAGTTCGGACAGAACTCTGCGGCGAAGTCGTATGCCGTCGCCGCGTCCGGGTACATCTCCTCCACCTGCTCGAGCAGCCCCCGCGGCAACTCGACGTGGCCGTCTGGCCACGCCAGACCGGCATACAACTTCTTCGGCATCCAATGCGGAACCCACCGGCCTCCCTTCAGCGCCGATAGGTACTCAGGGTTGTCGACCGACCACTCGCCGACCAGGCGTTGCCGTTGCTCGTCCGTCAGGTCGTAGACGCGGAGAACACTAGAGACAACAATGCGCACGAGGCACCTCCTGCAAGGTGAGTGAAAAGTCGCGGCCCCCAGGGTGCAGGCCCAGGAACTTCCCTCGCGGTCGGGGCGCCGGCCAGCGCCCACCGCGACTTCGAGCAATGAACCTACGCCGGGCTGCTCAACCCGTCAAGGTTCGACGGATGCACCGTCTGGGAGGCTGCACTTGCGGTAGTCGACGCCAGGCGCCAGGGTGCGGCAGTAGCAGTCGGGCGTGTCGTTTCCGGGAGACTTCTCGCAGTCGCAGAAGTACGCCCCGCGGAAGTCCGACGCCTTCCAGCCGGCCGTGATTGGCGCGCACGACGTCGCAGGCATCACGGCGGTCGCCATGAGAACGAGCGTTGAGTACGCGAGGAACACCCCCTCGCCGCGCTTCACTTCTTCACCCCCTTGCCGCCCTTCGTGCCCTTGCCGCCCTTCGTGCCCTTGCCGCCCTTCGTGCCCTTGCGCTTCTCGGCCACGACCTTCTTCTTGCCCGTGTTGATCATCGGCATTGGAACCTCCTCACACTTCAACCGGCCACCGGACAGTGACGATACTCCTCGCCTGTTCTCCGATGGCGACATAGCGTTTCGTCGTCGGTCCGTCGGTGAATTGCTTGTCATCTCCAAAGCCTGCGCGTTGGAGGCCATCATTGATCGCCTTGTCGATCTGCTCGCGGTCGGGCTTCTGAGGGTACGGCATCCTGCCCTCGATTGCGCCGTTCTTGAGCCGACCGTCCCTGTAGCGCTGCGTCAGTTTCGCGGGTCGGGGGAACAACGCCAGGATCTCGACCAACACGGCGCCCTCAAGTGGAGACGGCGGGGCGTGCGGCGTCGCGCACATGGTGACCAGGCCCTCGTAATTCGCAACCTTGGAATCGGTGTACTTCCTGACAATTCCGGTGGTCTTGTCGACGGCGTATCTGAACGACTGCTTGGCGGTCGCAGGGCCAGGGATCTCGAAGGTGCACTCGAAGCGATCCATCACGTCGCCATTTCCAGCCACGTCCTACCGTGCCTGTCGACCCGAGTGACCAGCCTCGCCCCGTCCTTGCCCTTGGCCCATGCCAGCAACTTGCGCACGATGAGCACACCGCATGCGTCGACCACGTCGCGGTCAGGAAGGCAGTGGAGGCGGCATGAAGACGAGTCAGGCCCGGCGGGGTTCGAACCCGCGGCCGCCGCCAAGGCGGACTCTACCTTGCGCTGAGCTACACGGCCATCAGTCGTCTTCATGCAGCCTCCGGGCGAAGTGTCTACCTATAGCGGTGCACTGTCAACCCATCCCCCCGCAACAGGCGCAGGGCGGGGCGGCGAGCTTCACCGGGTCGACCGTCCCGCGCGGGCAGATGCGGAGGGTGGCGCCGCAGTCACACTCGATCTCCAGCGTCGCCGTGTCCGGGGGCGCGCACACCACCAGCCCGCATACCGGGCATGCGAGCGAGCGGGTGGCGGCGGCCTCGGCGGCGGCCAGGTGGCGATCGGTGGCGTCAATCACAAGAGCCTCCCTTGCGGCTCGAGGCAGTGCGGCGACAGCCACACCGACTCGCGCGCGCTGTTGGAGCGGCCT
>DYSB01000201.1 GCA_020726405.1 Acetofilamentum sp.
GTCCACACGAACGCCCCGCACTGGGTGTCGGCGCAATCCGAGGCTCCGTCATCGTCGTTGTCAATGAAGTCGTTGCAGATTTCCGGGCAGGCCGCGGTGCCGCCGCAGTCTGGATCCCGGCAGTCGGTCCAGCCGTCGCCGTCGTCGTCGAGGCCGTTGTCGCATCCCAGGCCGCAGCCGGGTTCCTCGAAGCAGTCGCCGTCGGCGCAGTCGGTCTGCCCGTCGCCGTCGTTGTCGCGCCCATCCCCGCACGAGGTCTCGCTCGTCGCGGAGGGACCAGCAGGCGCTGGTAGCGCGCCCGCTCGACCTCGTCCAATTCGGTCAGCAGGCGCTGGAAGGCCTCGTCGACGGCCTTCTCGTCGGGGCCGCGCGGGTCGGTGGTCTGTGGGCCAGGGCTTCCTGCCTGGCCTGCCCGGCCTGGCCGCGGCACGCCCAGGTCGGCGCCCTGAAAGGGCCGCGTCTCGCAGTACACTGCGCACACCGGCCGACCTTCGTGGAAATAGAAGAACGGCTCGGCACGCAGCACCTCGCGATCGCGCAGGTAGACGCGCAGCGGCGCGTCGTCGAAGACGCCCGTGGCGGCGATGGCGTGCAGGGTCAAAACGCGGAGGTCAGTCACGCGCCCTCGCTCTTACCGTGCGATCCAAGGGGGCCTTCCGCCCCCTTGGAGAACCCCTGACGTAGAACAGTTGAACAGTTCCTTAGTTTAACGACCTGCAACAGCGAAGGCCCAGGTTGCCGCCGCCGTCGTAGGGGCCGGCGTCGCTGCGAAACGACGCGCGGCGGTCGCCCGCGTAGGCGAGGTACCAACCGCCGCCCCGTAAGACGCGGGTCGACCCGCTCGCCGGCCCGGTCGGGTTCGTCTGCGCGCCACTCGGGTAGGTGTCATACCAATCCGCCACCCACTCCCATACGTTCCCCGCCAAGTCACAAACACCTTGCGTGCTGTTCCCCGCCGTCTTCGAACAAGCCGCCCACGTGCTGTACGTGCCGCAACCGTAGTCACCATTGCCATACATCACCGCGTAGTCGCACGTGGCCCCCGCGTCGCCCCACGGGTACGTCTGGTTCTGCCCCCCGCTCCGCGCCGCGTACTCCCACTCCGCCTCTGTACACAGCCGTGCCCCGGCCCAGGTGCAGAACGCCTGCGACTGGTACCAGTCCACGCAGTTGACCGGGTGCTGCTCCTTGCCAGCCACGCCCCAGTTGCAAGTCGAATGCCACGTGCCCGCCGCCGTACACCCGCCCGCCGTCACGCACGCCGCATACTGCGCCACCGTCGTCTCGCTCTTGGCCATCTCGAACCCCGACAGCGTCACCGCGTGCACCGGCTGCTCGGCGCTGTAACCGCTGTCCGACCCCATCTGGTACGTCCCGCCGGACAACGTGACCCACGTGATACCCGCTGTGTCCACCACGCACTGGCCCACCCCGTTGCACGTCTCGTCGCCCGTGCACGCCCCGCACGTGCCTCCGCACCCGTCGTCCCCGCAGTTCTTGCCGTCGCAGGTCGGCTTGCACACGCAGGCCTGGTCCTCGCACACCAGACCATCCGTGCAGCCGCACAGCGTGCCGCAGCCCGTGTCCTGGTCGCAGGTCTTGCCCGCGCAGTTGGGCACCGCCGGGTCGGCGTCGTTGCAGTCGTTGCCGCCCGAGGCGATCGACGCCCGTCCGTCGCCGTCCGCGTCTACCCCGTCGGCGCCGTCGCAGTTCTCGTCAATCCCATCGCCCACCGTATCGTCCGCGTTCGGGTGCCTGGCCGCCAGCGCGTCATCGCAGTCGCTGCCGCCGCAGGCCCCGCCGATAGCCAGATACGTGTCCAGGTCGCGGTCACAGTTGTTCACCGCCAGCGTGGCCGTCAGATCCCCCACGCTGGCGCCCGTTCCCACCGCGTGCACCATCAGCACGTGCGGGCCGTCCGTCAGCAGGCTGCTATCGAGGGCCAGTTCAAAGGGCGCCGCTTGATCCGCTGCCACCGACACGCCGTCGACCTTCAACTCGACGCTCTGCACCGGCCCGTTGTCGTCGGTGGCCGTCACATTCAGCGTGTACGCCCCGTGCGCGTCCCCGAAGGGGCCGCTATCGACTACGGCCACACAGTCGCCACTGATCGGGCAGGCCGATACCTTCAGCGCCAGCGGCCAGTCGACCGTGACCATACGCTCGGCCGACGTCGTCTGGTTGCCGCTGTCGTGCGCCTCGGCCCGCAGCGTGTGCTCGCCGAACACAAAAGGCGGCGTCCACTCGTACGTGCCCTGCCCAGCTTCGTCGAAGTCGTTGTAGTCGCCCTGCCCCGTGAACGAGCCCACCCAGGCGTCGTCAACGTACAGGTCAACGCCCTGCACCGCGCCAAGGTCGTCCGTGGCCGTCACCTTCACGGTATACTCGCCCGTCACGATCTGGCCCGCCGACGGCGCCGTGAACTGCGCCTGCGGCAGGCGGTCGAGCGTTACCGTGGTCCCGTCGGTCGCCGTCAGCCCGGCCCGATCCGTCACCGTCACGATGATTTCGTGATCCCCGCTCGCCACCCCGCTCGCGTCGTACCAGGCCGCCCACGGCGGCTCGGTCAGCACCACGTCGGCCGCGCCTGAAACCTCGAACACCACGCTCGCCACGCCAAAGTTGTCCTCGGCGTCCGCTGAAAGCTGCCAGCCGTCGTGGAAAACCTCACCGTAGGTGGGAGCCGTCAACGCGACCGTGGGCGGCGTGCGGTCGACCGTCACCGCGATCTGGTCACTGGCGGTCTCGTCGGCCACGTTGTGCGCGATGGCCTTCAACGTGTGCGCGCCCTCGTCGAAGTCGCCCGAGTTCCAATCGAACTTGTACGGAATCGAGGCGTCTTCGAACAGCAGCCCGTTGTCGACGAAGAACTGCACCTTGGTCACTCCCTCCTCGTCGGACGCTTTGGCCTCGACCGATACCAACCCCGTCACATAGGCCGCGTCGCCCTGCACTTCGGGCTTGCTGATCGACACCGTCGGCTTCTTCACGCATGTGCCGCCTACGTTGGCCACCGTCACCGACACCTGCGCGAACGCCGTCTGGTTCTTCGCGTCCCAGGCCTCGGCTTTCAGCAGGTGCGCGCCCTCCGTCGCGGCCCCGGCGTCCCAGTTCACCTGGAACGGCGAACTGGAGTCCGTGCCGATCATCGCGTTGTCGGCGTAGAATACGATCTTGACCACTCCCTGGTCGTCGGTGGCCGCCGCCTCCAGCGCGATCGTTCCACACACCGTCGCCCCGTCGACCGGCGTGATGAAGTTCACGCTCGAAGGCGGGCAATCCCCTTCCGCTCCGCACGCGCCCTGCACCGTTACGCCGACCTCGGCCGACTGGTGGTTACCCGCCGCGTCGTACGCCGTGGCCTTCAACGTGTAGGGCCCGCCGTCCAGCCCCGTGGTGTCCCAGTCCCAGGTCCAGGGCGAGGCGTACAGCGTGGTCTGCACCGCGTTGTTCACCTCGATGACCACCTGGTCGACGCCGCGATCGTCGCTGGCCGAAAGCGTGACCGTCACCAACCCCTGCACCGTGTCGCCTTCGTGGGGCGCCACGAACGACACCACCGGCGGCGCCGTGTCCGGCGGGATCACGGCCTCGGCCTCCTCGGGCGTGTCGGAGCCGGCCTCCTCGTGCATCGTGTCCGCTCCGTCTCGCGCATCGGAGTCCGGGTTGACCCCATCGGCCGGTTCGACGGACTCCGAGTCGCCGGACACCGCGTCGTTCCCGGTCTGGGTGTCGTCCAGCGAACCGGTCGTGCCACCACCACAGCCCACCAACAACGCCAGGAACAGGACCACCAACGCGCGCGCCGCCAGCTTCATGAAGTACTCCGTTGGAATTGCGGATTGAGTTTTACACCGACTGTGGCATCGTAATCAACGTGGATTCCGCAACAAAGAGGCGCCCGACGTGAAGATCCTCACCATTCTCCTTGCTTGCCTGCTGGCCCTTGGATGCGGTGCCTCCTCCACTGACGGCTCGGCCGGCGACAGCCTGGCAGGCGCGGATGGCGCGCTCGAAATCGAAGAACGCCCCATCGTCACCATCGTCCCGTCCGACCCTGCTTTCGCGGCGCAGTTCGACGCCGATGGAACCGAGCCGTCCCGCCTGGCCGTCCTCAACGAAGTCCTCATCACTGCCACCCAAGCCGCGACGCGTGCCGACGTCGAAGCCGTCGCCGTCGCACTGGGCGGAGAAATCGTGGGCAACGAGTCCCTGACGCGCCTGTGGCAACTGCGCTTCCCCAACGAAGGCCACGACCCGAAACGCCTCGCCCAGGCCATCCAGACCGCTCGGAGGTATCCAGTCGTGGAGGCGGCGTTCGCCAACGACCTGCTCGAAGCCATGACGTGGCCCGACGACGGCTACGCGTGGAACGGGAAGTCCGATGACTGCGCGTGCCAGGCAGCCTGGGACGACATTGACCTCCAAAACCAGTTCTGGGGCCAACTCGTCCTCAACCTGCCTGCCGCGTGGGAGCTCTCGACCGGGTCACCTGTGCTGCCCATTGCCGTGGTGGACGAAGGATTCGAAGTAGGTCACCGCGACTTCGGCGGGGCCGCCGTCCTGAAGTACGGCTCCAGTTGGAAGAACGCCCACGGCACCAAGGTGGCCGGAATCCTGGGCGCTCGCGGTGATAGCGCATAGGATCTTCCAACGGCCTTTCGTCCCGTGAGACGGAGTATGGCCGGGCGGATCCTCCCGGTCAAGGTCGTCGTCGAGGAGGGGATCGGGGTCTTCGAGGCGAGCCGAGAGGCTCGACGGGGGGTGCGAGCAGGACGAAAGGCAGGCCTTCCCCGATCCCCCACCCTGCGCAGGGTGGGGGCGCGCGGTGTGCGCCGCGACGACGAACGAGAGACCGAGAGAGAGATCAGGGAGGCGCGCGCGGCGGGAGACTTCGCGGCGCGGCGAACGCAGACCTGGCGAGGTTCGCGCCGTTGCGCTCATCGCGTGCCAGCGGCAGGCAGCCGTCGTTGTCGTTGCACGTGGCAGGCGAGAGACGAGGCGCCGCTGACGGCAGGTCGAGGTGGTCGAGGATGCGGCGCACTACGGGCGGGTCGGTCAGGAACGCGAGCACGACCATGGCGGCGCCGCAACCCGGGCAGACGAGGGCGTCGACGTCGAGAACGCGCTTCAGCAGCGCGGCCCACGACATGCGGTGGGTGCGCGCAGAGGCGTCGGTGTCGCCAGGGCCCGCCGTAGGCGTCGGGCCTAGGAGC
>DYSB01000202.1 GCA_020726405.1 Acetofilamentum sp.
GCCGGTCACATGCCACGAGACCAGCCACGAGCGCGCCCTGGCCGCGGGCGTCACGGCGCTGTTCGGCGAGAAATACGGCGACGTGGTGCGAGTGGTGCGGATGGGCGAGTTCTCCGCCGAACTCTGCGGCGGCACGCACGTGGCCCGCACGGGCCAGATCGGCGCTTTCAGCATCCTCTCAGAGGGCAGCGTGGCGGCGGGCATCCGGCGCATCGAGGCCGTCACCGGCCTGCAGGCGCAGCAACTGATGCAGCAGCAGCGCCGCACGCTGGACAGCCTGCGCGACCTGCTGGGCGCCCGGGGCTCCGACGAGCTTGAGGCGCTGGAGAAGACCCTGGCCGAGAAGAAGGACCTGCAGCGCGAGCTGCGGCGCGTGAAGGAGCAAATGGCCCTGAACAATCTGCGGGACCAGCTGGCCGCGGCGGAATCCGTTGCGGGCATCCGTCTGCTGGCCGTGCGGGATGACGAGGCGGAGTTCGAGCTGCTCAAGGCCCGCGCCGAATTGCTCCAGGGCAAAGAGGCGGGGTTTGCCGCGCTGCTGGTCTCGGGACTCGACAACAAGGTTTCCTTTGCCATCTCGCTCTCCGCCGAGGCCATCCAGCAAGGCTGGAATGCCAATGCCCTGGTGAAGGAGCTAGCCCCGCTTGTGGAAGGAAAGGGCGGCGGTCGACCGAATCTGGCCACGGGCGGAGGAAAGAACGTCGCTGGGATTGACGAGCTGATTCAAGCCTGGAAGCGTCGCAGTTGATTTCAATTGTCTGCTCGATCAGCGTGCTGGGAGAGGGAGCATGAAAATCTGCCGCTATCACACGCCCAAGGATCCCACCCCGCGCTGGGGCCAGGTGGAGGGTGAAAAGGTCCGCGAGTGGAGCCTGGTGGACGGCGAGCCCAGCATGGGCAAGGGCGTCTCCCTGCACAAGGTGATCCTGCAGCCGCCCACGGATGGCGGCCGGGTCTTCGGGATTGGTCGCAACTACGCCGAGCATATCGAGGAGCTGAATCCAGGTTGGAGCGCGCCGGAGCCGCTGGTTTTCATGAAGCCCGACAGCGCTCTGCTCGGTGCCGGCCAACCCCTCAAGCTGCCCGCGAACATCGGCCGGGTGGACTTCGAGGGCGAGCTGGCCCTGGTCATCGGCCGCGGCGGGCGGCGCATTCCCGAGGAGACGGCGCTGGAGCACGTGCTGGGCGTCACCTGCGCCAACGACATCAGCGCACGGGACCTGCAGCAGAAGGACGGGCAGTGGATCCGCGCCAAGGGTTTCGACGGCTTCTGTCCGCTTGGTCCCTGGATCCTGCGCGGGCTGGACCCCGGCGACTTGCTGCTCCGCAGCTGGCGCAACGACGTCCTGATGCAGGAGGCGCGCACCTCGCAGATGCTCCATTCGCCGGCCCGGCTGGTGGCCTTCCTTTCCAGCTTCTGCACGCTGCGGCCCGGCGACGTGATCCTCACCGGCACGCCCGCGGGCGTGGGTCCCATCGCCGTGGGCGACTGCCTGCGCGTGGAGGTGGAGGGCGTGGGCGTGTTGGAGACGCACGTCGTGGCCGACGATGGGGAGTCCAACCATGAGGCTTGAGCTGGGGGTCGTGGAGAGTTGGCTGCGCGAGGGGATGGGCCGACCGCGCCTGCTGGTGTTGGTGGATCCCGACCGGCTTGAGCCCGCGCGCCTGGAGGCCCTGGCGCGCGTGGCGCCGCGCACGGGCGTGGCCGCCTTCCTGGCCGGCACCAGCCTGCTCTGCCGGGCCGGAATGGGCCGGCAGCTGACGCGGCTGAAGGAACTGAGCGGCCTCAGAGTGATCCTCTTTCCCGGTGATGCCGGCCAGGTGGTGCCCGAGGCGGACGCCATCCTTTTCTTAAGCCTGATCTCCAGTCGCAACCCGCAGTACTTGATCGGCGAGCAGGTGCGCTCCGCGCCGCTGCTGGCGGCTTCCGGCCTGGAGTGTCTGCCCACGGGTTATCTCCTGGTGGAGTCCGGCACGCACACCAGCGCCCAGTTCATGAGCGGCAGCCAGCCCCTGCCCCGGCTCAAGCCCGACATCGCCGTGGCCCACGCGCTGGCGGCCCGGGCCTTGGGCCTGCGCCAGCTCTATTTGGAGGCAGGCAGCGGCGCTCGCTGGCCCGTGCCTGAGGAGATGATCCGCGCCGTGCGCGCGGTCTTCGATGGACCCCTGCTGGTGGGCGGCGGCCTCCGCGAAGCCGCGGACGTGGCCCGCGCCGCGCGCGCGGGGGCGGACCTGGTGGTGGTGGGCAGCCTGCTGGAGAGCTGCCCGTTGGAGGAGCTGGAAACGACACTCGGGCAGCTGATGGCCACCCTGGCGGGAGAGGTCGCATCGTGAGGGAGCGGATCAACGCCGCGCTGGAGGAGGGGATCCGTCTCCGGCTCTGGCTGCGGGACGAGGGGGCGGACACGCTGCTGGCGATGGCCGAACGTGGGGCGGACTGTTTGCGCGGCGGGGGCAAGCTGCTCTTCGCCGGCAATGGCGGCAGCGCGGGGGACAGCCAGCACCTGGCCACGGAGTTCGTGGTGCGCCTGAGCGCGGCCCGGGAGCGACCCGCGCTGGCGGGCTTGGCCCTCACCACCGACAGCTCGCTGCTGACCGCCTGCGCCAACGACTTCTCCTTCGAGATGATCTTTCAGCGTCAGGTGGAGGCCCTGGGTCGCCCGGGCGATCTGCTGTTGGTCTTAAGCACCAGCGGGCGTTCGCCCAACTTGGTGGCCGCGGCGCGCCGGGCGCGTGAGCTGGGCCTGGGTGCGCTGGGCTTCCTGGGCGGCGACGGCGGAACCCTGGCTGGACTCTGCGAGCTGGCGCTCGTGGTGCCCGCGCGGGATTCGGGCCGCGTGCAGGAGCTGCACATCACGGCCGGCCACCTGCTGGTGGAACTGATCGAACAGCGGCTGTACGACTGATGGTCTTCCTCAACAGCGCGCTACTGGCCTTTCTGGGCGCCCTGGGCCTGCCGGTCCTGGTGCACCTGCTCACCCTGCGCCGCCGGCGCGCACACGCGCTTTCCACCCTGCGCTTTCTGAAGGAGATCGAGAACACGCGGCTGAAACGCGTGCGGCTCACCCGCTGGCTGCTGCTCTTGGTGCGCGTGCTCTTCCTGCTGGCGTTGATCCTGGCCTTCGCGCGGCCTGTGCTGGACGCGGGCGCGGCCTTCCTGCCCGGCGCACGCGAGCCGCTCAGCCTGCTGCTGCTGCTGGACGACAGCGCCTCCAGCCGCCTGCCCGCCGCCGGCGGCCGTAGCGTCTGGGAGAGCGCCCGCGAACTGGCCCTGGAGCGTCTGCAGGGTTTGGAGCCCCGCGACCGGGTCTGGCTGCTGCCGCTGGCGGATCCCAGTCAGGCCGCCGGTCCGTTGACGCCTGCCGCGGCCCGCCAGCGGCTGGCCCGCTGGAATCCCACTTGGTCCGCCGCCCAGCTGGACGCGGCGCTGGAGGCGGCCCTGGGGATTCTCGAACGCGATGCCCCGGCCCGCAGTCAGCTGCTGCTGCTCAGCGACCTGCGGCTGGAGCCGCCGACGGAATTGGGCCGCCGGCTGCCGCGCGGTCTCACGCCCCTGCTGGGCGTCTTGCCCTCCCGGGTGGCGGGTGCGGCGCCGCTGGAGCTCGAACTGCGCTCGGGCCTGCTGCGCCAGGACCGGCCGGTGAGCCTGGCCGTCGGGCTGGCGGGTGAGGGGCCGGGCGAGGGCCTGGGACTGGAGCTGGCGGTGGAGGGTGAGACGCGGCTCAGCCGACCCGTGCCCGCCCACGGCGAGGACCGCTGGCGCAGCCGCGAGGAGCTGGAGTTCCGCCTGCCGGAGACCGGTTGGTTGCGCGGCACGCTGCGCGTGACGGGCGACCCCGTGGACGTGGACGACGAGCTGCCCTTCATCCTGTACGTGCCCCAGCGTCGGCGCGTGCTGCTGGTGGCCGGGGATCCCGCCCTCGATCGCGTGCTTGCCGCGGCCCTCTTGCCCGACGAGCGCTACGGCCGCGGACTGGAACTGCTGCGCGGCGGCTCCGAATTGATGCGGCGGGTTGATCCCGCGGCGGTGGACCAGCTGGTGCTGGCGCTGGGCCAACCGCTGGACGCACAGGAGCTGCGCCAGGTGCGCGAGCTGGCGGCGCGCGGCGTGCGCCTGCTCCTCCTGCCTGCGCTGGCGGCGGACCCGCGGCTGGCGGATCGTCAGTTGCGCGAACTGGCCCTACCCGGCCTGGCTGGGCTGCGCGAATCCGGCGCCCAGGCCTGGCGCCTGGAGCGACTGGATCGCGGACACGAGATCCTGGCCTCCATCCTGGAGGACGGCGAGGCGGGCGAGGCTGTGCCCGTGCGCCGGCTGCTGGAATTGGAGGCCGCGGATCCGCCCGGCCTGGCGCGTCGCACGCTGGCCGAGGCCGGCGGCCGGACAGTGATCAACTCGATCATCCCGTTCCGGGGCCGTCCGGTGCTCCAGACCCTGGTACGCGCGGCGGGCCGCACGCTCTGGCTGGCCACGGCCCCCGGCACGGAGTGGTCGGGCCTGGCCGCCAGTGGGCTGCTGGCTCCGCTGCTGCAGCAGGGTCTGCGCTGGCTGGACGGCGATGAGCGACTGCCTGCCGTGCTGGAGTGCGGCGTGCCCGGCCGCTGGCAACCGCCCCGGGCGGCCCGGGGTCGCGACTGGACGCTGCTCCGCGACGGCGTGGTGCGGCGCGTGCGGCTGGATCCGCTCAAGGGCTGGCTGGACTTGCCGGCACTGGCGGAGCCAGGCCACTACGAGGTGCAGGTGGACGGCCGCCCGGCGGGTTGGGTGGCGGTGCGTCTGCCGGCGGGAGAGACCACCCGCGAGGTGACGCCCGTGGCGCGCTGGGCCCGGCCCGAGGCCGGCGGCTGGCGCGTGTTGCAGGAGAGTGAGGTGCGGGGTGGCGCGGACGCGGCGGCCGAGCTGTCGCCCTGGCTGCTGCTGGCCGCACTGCTTCTGCTGGGCGTGGAAACCTGGCTTGCCAGGGGAAGGAGCTAGCACATGCGCCAGAGTTTTGACGGCCCGCTCCGGCCCGGGGATACGCCGGGCGTGGAGCGGCGCGAGCGCGCCATCGCCGTGGCCCTGATCCTGGACGCGTCGCTGCGCGAGGAGACCCTCGAGCATTTGGACGAGTTGATCCAGCTGGCGGACACGGCGGGCGCCGATGTGGTGGATCAGGTGCTGCAGCAGCGCTCGCGGCCCGAGACCGCCACCTGGATCGGCAAGGGCAAGGCCGAGCATC
>DYSB01000203.1 GCA_020726405.1 Acetofilamentum sp.
GTCGCCGTTTGGTGTGAGGCTTCTTCGCTGCCGGCGTCTCTTTGCAGATTGCTTCGGCGTCGGGGGTCATAGCCTTCCCTTGAGCGAACCACGCGAGCGCGGTCGCCACACAATGTTTGCAGAACAAGCCGTCGTGACCTACCGGGCAATTGCATTCGTAGCCGAGTTTTCCATCGTCCCGGGAGAAGATGCGCACATCGTAGGCATCGGTCCCCAGTACCTCGGCGACCACTTCGTCGCGCAGCACGTCGACCAGCGTGACCACCCCGCGCTCGAAATAGTTGGCTCCGCGGTTCAACGTCTTGTCGTCCACCAATCTGGCAATGGCCTCGGGGGTGAGGAGCTTTCGGAGCGGTCGCGGGCTTTTCATGGCGTCTTTATCGGCTTCATCGCTGGAGTCTTGGCAATATCGAAGGCAAACCGCACCAGCAGGGCATCGGGCACCAACGCCCCTACGGAATGCGGGTCATTTTGGTGAAAGTCCCGGCGCAGCACTGGATTCAAGACCGACCAAAGTCCGGCGCAGTCGGTGAGTCAAGCCGTCAGGCGAGCTTTGCGAAACAGAACGACCCCGCCATATCGGCGAGGTCGTTGGAATCAAATCAGACTTGTCTGGCGTCGGCGCTCCTTCAACATCCTATCTTCGTGCGCCAGTTGCGCATGCATTGCCGCCAGCTCTTCCGCGACGCTCTTCACATCGAGTTCATTCGCGAGCAGCTTCCTGCCCGTCGCCTGCTCGTACATCCGCACGATGCAGTACTTCGACTGCGCCGATGCTGACCGCAATTGAGCCGTCAGCAGCCCGCACCACTCGGGGTCTGCAGCGATGTATTCCATAGCTGGTTCCAGCATCCGCGAGTTGAACTTGCCGAGCTCGAAGACATCCGCTGGCGTCACCCGTCCTGCCAACATCATCGCCGTGAGGCGGGGGATGCGCAGGTACACCGCGCAGGCGTGGATGAAATCATCTGACGCTTGCGTGACCTTCCGAGTACCTGACATGAGCAGGTTGATGTAGGGGTAGCTGTAGCCGAGGGTCACGCACATCTGCGCAATCGATTCGCCTCGCACCGCCGCGTGCTGGACCAGTGCTGCCATGAGCAAACCGCCGGGACGGTGCAGGCTGCGTTGGTCGTACTCGCCGGACCAGCCGCAGTCGGCGGCAGGTTGAGGCCGAGCTGCGGGGGTGTCGTTGGCGGAGTCATGTGTCGCGCTTTGTTCGTGACAGTCATCCAACGTCACGTCGTCCGAATAACTCATTTTTTGCATTTCTCTAGGTTCCATGGTTGGCCTTCTGCCTCCGATTTTTGGAGGCTCCAACTCCGTATAGAGACCAGGTTCCAGCGGACTTGGCACAGATTCCGGGCGATGGTGTGGGCGAATAAATCGCGTGACTACACGTACCAGCTGATGCCGAAAAGCGGCTCAGTCGGCACGTATGTGACGCAGTCGGTCGCCTCCGTGTCATCACGAGACCGACTGGAGATTCATCCATGAAAGATTTACAAGCTGTGCCGCGACTGCTCGACCTCGGCGAACTGGCGGAGGTTCTGGGAAGAAGCCCAGAAACCATCAAGAAGGACCTGAAGAGGAATCCGGAGGCGGTGCCGCCGCGGTTGCAGCTACCGCATACACGCCTGCTTCGCTGGCGCGCGAGAGATGTCGAAACGTGGCTGGCAGGGCACGTACAAGGTTGCTCAAAGGGGGGCAAGTGATGGCACGCCACTCCTTTCAACCCCACTCTTACGCCACCCACGCAGTCACTAGCGGCGGGGGCGCTTCAGATAGCAATCTGCTGTACCAATGGACGGGCACCCATTGGGCGCCCATTGACGAAGAGGAGGCGGAGCGTGAGGCCTATGCTTGGCTCGTCGGGCAGGACCCCGCATGGGCCAGCGCTGAGAACGCTCGAAAGGCGGTGCGTGCCGCCTGTTTGTTTTCACCGCGACTGCCCAAGCTCACGGACGAGGTTGTTGTGCCAACGCGGTCCGGATATGTGCATCTCGAGGGTGCAGCACTGAGCCTCAAGCCGGCTGACCTGGCGCTTGGTCTGACGCATTGCCTAGATTGCCACTATGCGCCATCGGACGCACCGCCCGTGCGTTTCATGGCATTTCTTGAGAGGGTGCTACCGGACCCGCAGGTCAGGGCACGCGTGCAGGAATACATCGGTTACACCTTGCTTGCGGATGCTCGCTACCAGCGCGCGCAGTTCTGGCTAGGAGAAGGCGCGAATGGCAAGGGCGTCCTGGCGAACATTGTCCAGGCCCTGCACGGTCGCATCGCCGCCATGGCACTCGACCAACTGGCGGGGTTCCATCTGTCCGTGCTGGTTGGTGCGAGCCTGGTTTATGTCGACGAGGTGCCTCGCAAACCCATCGATGAGCAGCGCCTCAAATCCATGATTGCCGGGGAGCGCATTCCCGTGGACCGCAAATATCGCGAGCCACTGAGCATCCATGTGCGCGGCAAGTGGCTGGTTTTGGGCAACCACCTCCCAGCCATTACCGACCACAGTACCGGCTTCTGGCGTCGGTGGGATGTGGTGCCGTTTTCGGTCACGATTCCCGAGCGGGAACGCGACCCGCTCTTGGCCAACACCATCATCCGTGACGAACTGTCCGGGGTGTTGAACTGGGCGCTGGAAGGGCTGGTGCGCTTGCAGACGCGTGGTGCGTTCGACCCCGTGATGCCTGCTGCAATGCAAGCGATGCTGCACGAAGCCAAGGCCGACACGAACTCCGTGGTTGCCTGGATTGACGACCTGGGGGTGGCGCTTCAAGTGGCTTGCGACACGCCCAAGGAGCGGGTGTTCGAGCATTACCGCACCTGGTGCGCCAATAACGCGATGCACGAGGTCAGCGCGGTGCAGTTTTGGAAACGGGTGCGCGAGCAGTTCCGGGAAATGACAGAAAGCAGAGTGCGTGTTGGTCAAGGGCAGCGGCGGGTCTGTAATGTGCGGCTGACACCGTCGGCAAGTTGCCTGGACATCTGAATGTTTGGCAAGGAGGCGGTTGTTTCTCGCCGCTCCCTTGTCATCCCCTGCCAATCTGTGCCGCCGTGCCGGGTGTGCCAGGAGAAAACAAACAAACTTCTTGCCGCTCTGCCGCCCTATTTTTCTTATTTCTTTCTTTTTCGCGAAAGTTTTCATTTTCACTTGTCTCACCCGGCACAGCACAGCGTTTTGTCCATTGCATCAAGGACTTGGCGGCTGTGACAAGTGCTTGCTTCACCTGGCAACGCCTGGCACAGCACTACTAGCCATGGGACAAAGCCGGCTCTACCGAAACTCCCGCCCCCGCGTCGCCAACCCTCCGAGCAAGGGCGTCAAGTCCTCCAGGTACCCGGCGATGAGGCTGGCCGTGTCGCCTTCGCGCTGCCAAGTCCCGGCGACAGCCAACAGCCTGGACCGCAGCAACACCGTGCGCTGCCGCTGCCGCAGGCTCTTCCAGCAAATCACCTGTACCGTCCCGGTCTCATCCTCCAGCGAGACGAAGGTCGTGCCCTTGGCCGTTTCCGGTTGCTGTCGCAAGGTCACGATGCCACAGGTACGCACGATGCGGCCGTCCGGCGCCTGGGCGAGTTCCGCCGCCGTCTGCAGCCTGCGCTTGGCCAGCAGCGGTCGCAGTAACGCCAGCGGATGCCGCCGCAAGCTCAGGCCGGTCGTGGCGTAGTCAAACACAATGTCCTCGCCTTCCGGTGGCTCGGGAAGCTCCAGCCAATCCTCTTTGGGCGCCGCGTCATCCAGCAACGCGGGCAAGCGCTCCACCGCGGTGGCCTCCCACACCTGCTGCCGCCGATGCCCCGACAGCGACCGCAAGGCGTCCGCCGCGGCCAGCTGCCGCAGGGCCGTGGTGTCCAGTTGCGCCCGCTTGGACAGGTCCGCGGCATCGACCGGCGGGCTCTGCACCCGCGCCGCGGCAATGCGCAAGCCGGCTTCCCTGCCGAGACCCTTGACCAGACGCAAGCCGAGCCGCACGGCGGGGTAGGGCACCCCCTCCTCCAGCGTGCAATCCCAGTCGCTGTGCAGCACATCGACCGGACGTACCGTTACCCCATGGCGCTTGGCATCCTGCACCAATTGCGAGGGCGTGTAAAAACCCATCGGCTGACTGTTGAGCAGCGCCATCAGGAACTCCGCCGGATGATGCCGCTTTATCCAGGCACTGGCATAGACCAAGAGGGCAAAGGACGCCGCATGGCTCTCCGGGAAGCCGTACTCCGAGAACCCCTGCACCTGCTCGAAGATGCTTTGGGCGAAGTCCGCGCTGTAGCCCCGCTCGGCCATGCCTGAGATGAGTCGGTCGCGGTACTTCTCCAATGACCCGGTGCGCCGCCACGCCGCCATCGCCCGCCGCAGCCCGTCAGCCTCTCCGGCCGAGAAGCCCGCGGCCACCATGGCAATCTGCATCACCTGCTCCTGGAACACCGGGACGCCCAGAGTGCGCTTCAAGACGCTCTCCAGGTCTTTGCTGGGGTAGACCACCGTCTCCTTGCCCTGACGTCGGTTGAGATAGGGATGGACCATGCCGCCCTGAATCGGCCCCGGCCGCACGATGGCCGTCTCGATGACCAGGTCATAAAAGCAGCGCGGCTGCAACCGGGGCAGCATGCCCTGCTGTGCGCGGGATTCCACCTGGAACACGCCCACCGAATCGGCTTTGCACAGCATGGCATAGGTCTGCGGGTCTTCACGCGGAATGTCCTGCATCGCAAAGGTCTGTCCACGACTTTGCCCAATGGCGTCCAGCGCCTTGCGGATGGCGGTGAGCATGCCCAGTGCCAGAATGTCCACCTTGAGCAGCCCGGCGGCATCGAGGTCGTCCTTGTCCCACTCAATGACCGTGCGCTCGGGCATGGAGGCATTCTCGATGGGCACCAGCCGCGACAGTGGCCCCTCGGTCAGTACAAAGCCCCCCGTGTGCTGCGACAGGTGCCGCGGGAATCCCAGCAACTGCCGCACCAACCCCATCCACTGCTGCACCCCCAAGGCGTCCGGGTCCAGGCCCACATCCTCCAGTCGTTCCCGCGCCACCTCGCGGCCGTCCCACCATTGCACGTTCCGAGCCAGGCGGTCGACCGTCTCCAGGTCAAAGCCCAACGCCTTGCCCACGTCGCGCAAGGCGCTCTTGGGACGGTAACGGATGACCGCAGCGGTCAGTGCCGCCCGGTCACGGCCGTACTTGGCAT
>DYSB01000204.1 GCA_020726405.1 Acetofilamentum sp.
CTGCTGACGGGAGGACTTGCACCTCCAAGACGGCGCCCATGCTGGGCGCACCAAAGAAAGGGGCCCCGGTTGGGGCCCCTTCCCCGTTGACGGGGCTTGTCAACGGTTGTCGCGTCACACACAGCTAAACAGAGAGGGTTGGGTAGGCAGATTGCCGGTGCATGGATCAAGGACTCCTCGCCCCGACCCTATGCAATTCAGCAACAAACGTGCCACCTCAAACCCAGCGTTCCGGCAAAAGTTCCGAAGCCGAACTGCTTGCCGAACAAGGCCTTTCCAAACAGCCCGCTGGAGATGCCGCGGAGTGGATCCGAAGGCAGGCCCCAACTTGGGGCAAGTCAGCCAGACTTGGTTAACTCCCCAAGGGAAATGGAAAGCCCGGTTTACACGAATTCGTCCGGAAAGCTATTTCACTGGCTTTAACGCCCGGGCCACCACCTGGGCCACATCCAGCACGGGCATCTCCGGATGCCCCTTGTCCGTCAGCCCGTCGCGCAGCATGGTGCTGCAGAAGGGGCAGGCCACGCAGACGCCCTGGGCGCCAGTGCGCAGCAGTTCCTCGGTCCGAGCGTGGTTCACGCGCGTGCCCGTGTTCTCCTCAAGGAAGAGCTGGGCGCCCCCCGCCCCGCAGCAGAAGCTGCGCCGGCCGTGGCGCTCCGCCTCGCTGAGCTGGCTGCCGGCGGCGCGCAGAACCTCCCGGGGCGCATCCACCGCATTGTCGTCTTGATAGCGGGACAAGTAGCAGGGGTCGTGGTAGACCAGCCGGCCTTCCAGCTCCTGGCGGGCGGCGGGGTTCAGTTTCAAGCGGCCCTGCTCGATCAGTTGGCGGATGAACTGGGTATGGTGCAGGATGGGCAGATCCTTCAGACGCATCTCCTCGGCCAGCCCGCGGTACTCGCCCAGGGTTTTCACGCAGTGCGGGCAGGTGGAGACGATCAGGTCCGGGTTGGCGGCGTTGAGTTTCTCCGCATTCTCCATTGCCAGTTGCTGGAAGAGGAACTCGTTGCCCGCCCGCCGGGCCGCATCCCCCGTGCATTTCTCGTCCCGCAACACGCCGAAGTCCACGCCCGCGGCCTTCAGTACCGTCACGAAATCCAGCGCCACCTTGCGGTAGGCCTCGTCGTAGCGGGCCATGCAGCCCATCCAGTAGAGGACTCGCTGCGAGCCGTCGTGGATGGGAATGCCCGAGGATTCGATGAAAGCCACTCCATCCCGCGCGGCGTGCCGCCACGGGTTGCCGCTGCGCTCCAGGTTGTCGAACAGCGTGCGCAGGGTGTCCGGGAATTCGCCCTCGCTGGTCAGGCCGCGCCGGAACTCCAGGATGCTCAGCGGCTGATCGTTGCCCGTTGGGCATTGTTCGGCGCAGGCACCGCAAGTCGTGCACTGCCAGAGCCAGTCCACCTGCAGCTGCTCCGGCAATGCCGACTGTTCGGGGTTGTCCAGGAAGCCTGCGCGCATGCGCAGCACCAGCTCCTTGGGATCCAGGGCCTTGCCCGTCAGGGCCGCCGGGCAGTGCTCCAGGCAGCGGCCGCACTCCACGCAGGCGAACACAGCCAGGGCGTTGTTCTGCTCCAGATCCGCCAGCCGCGTGACGCCCATCTCCTCCTTTTCGAAGTCCAGGGGCTTCAGCTCTCCCGGCTGCTCGTTGCGGAAGTAGACGGCCACGGGACCCAGCACCAGGTGCAGGTGCTTGGAACGCGGAATGAGGGCCAGGAAGGCCAGCAGCACGACGGTGTGGAGCACCCAGTTAGCCTCCGCCGCGGCGCTGCCGTCCGCCACCCAGCCGTAGTGCTTGGCCAGATAGGTCAGCATCAGGGTCAGGATGAAACCGGCCACCAGGGCGCTGGAACCCGAGAGCTTGCTGCCCAACTCCATGGGACGCAGCACGAAACGGCGGAAGGCCAGATAGAGGATGCCCACCGCGGCAGCCCAGGCGAACAGGGCCACGAAGCCCTGGAACAGGTCGTGGAACAGGCCGGCGGCGGGCAGGAAGCCGCGGGGCAGCCAGATGTGGCTCAGGTGATCCACGGTTTCCAGGCCGAAAGCCAGAAAGGCCCAGAACAGCAGAGCGTGGGCCAGGCCCGGCAGGGGCCGGTGCCGGATGATCCGGGTCTGGAAGAGGACTTCCCGGACCACGCGCAGCCAGCGTCGTTCGGCCAGGTCGCCGGGCAACGGTCCCTTGGCTTTGCGCACTTCCGCCAGCCGGCGGGACAACTCAACCCAGAAGAGCCGGCCGGACAGCAGGGTCAACGCGCTGAACAGCAATCCTTTTGCCAACCAATAGCCCATGGTTCGGCCCTTTCTCTGGAACGTGCCGGCGGTGATTTGTCGCAGGCGGCGGGCCGCCCGGAACGCATGAGTGACGTTAAATGGTTAATATCATGAAACTGTTTCGGCGTGAGCAAGCCGGGTCGGGGCGGAATCCAAGCTAGGTGAGGATCCATGAACCGGTTGGGCAATCCCTTGGTGGAAAACGAGGTCGCCGGCGCCCAGCGCGCCGCCTATCTCACGCTGCTAGAGGAGTACGAGTCCCACGCGGCCAATATCCGCCTGGGCGGCGGCGTGGCGGCGCTGGCCCGCCAGCACGACAAGGGCAAGTTGTCGGCCCGTGAACGGGTGGATCTGCTGGTGGATCCGGGCAGCTTTTTCGAGCTGGGCCTGCGGGCCGGGGACCAGCTCTATCCGCACCACGGCGCGGTGCCGGCGGCGGGGACGGTGATGGGCATTGGCCGGATCGCCGGACACCTGGCCATGGTCCTGGCCAACGATGCCACGGTGAAGGCCGGGGCCTGGTTTCCCATCACGGCCAAGAAGAACCTGCGCGCCCAGGAAATCTGCCTGGAGAACCGCCTGCCCATCGTCTACCTGGTGGATTCCGCCGGCGTCTACCTGCCCCTGCAGGACGAGATCTTTCCCGATCGCGAGCATTTCGGCCGGATCTTCCGCAACAACGCCGTGCTGAGTGCCCTGGGCGTGCCCCAGGTGGCCGCCATCATGGGACCCTGCGTGGCCGGCGGCGCCTACCTGCCCATCATGAGCGACGAGGCGCTGATCGTAGACGGCACGGGCAGCGTGTTCCTGGCCGGCTCCCACTTGGTCAAGGCGGCCATCGGCGAGGTGATCGACAACGAGAAGCTGGGCGGTGCCAGCATGCACTGCTCGGTGAGTGGCGTCACCGACTACAAGGCCAAGGACGATCCCGACTGCCTGCAGCGGATCCGCGAGACCATCGGCCTCTGGCCCCAGCCGCCGGCCGGCCCCTTTGAACGGACCCAGCCTCGTGCGCCGCTCTATCCCGTCGACGACCTGCTGGCCCTGTTGCCCCAGGATCTGGCCCGGCCCTACGACATGCGCGAGGTGCTGGCCCGGCTGGTGGACGGCAGCGAGTGGCTTGAATACAAGCCGGACTACGGGCGCACGCTGCTCTGCGGCACGGCCCGGATCGAGGGCTGGACCGTGGGTCTGGTGGCCAACCAGCGCCAAACGGTGAAGAGCGGGCGCGGCGAGCTGCAGGTGGGCGGCGTGATCTATTCGGACAGCGCCGACAAGGCCGCGCGCTTCATCCTCAACTGCAATCAGCGCCACATCCCGCTGGTCTTCCTGCAGGACGTGACCGGCTTCATGGTGGGCAGTCAGGCCGAGCAGGGCGGAATCATCAAGGACGGGGCCAAGCTGGTGAGCGCCGTGGCCAATTCCACCGTGCCCAAACTGACCTTCATCGTGGGCAACAGCTTCGGCGCCGGCAACTACGCGCTCTGCGGCAAGGCCTATGATCCGCGCTTCATCTACGCGCTGCCCAGCGCCAAGATCGCCGTGATGGGCGGGGCCCAGGCCTCGCGCGTGCTGTTGGACATCAAACTGGGCCAGGCCAAGCATCGGGGCGTGGAGCTAATGGCCGAGGAGCAGGCCCGGGCGCTGGAGGAGATCCGCTCCAAGTACGAGCGGGAGATGGATCCGCGCTACGCCGCGGCCCGGCTCTGGGTGGACGAGATCCTCGATCCGCGCCAGATCCGGCGCGCCGTGGACCTCGGCCTTGAAGTGGCGAGCCACAATCCGCACATTCCGCGCTTTCATCCCGGGGTGATCCAAACGTGAGGGGGAAGGATGCTGGGAACCGTCCGCTTCTTTGATGAAAAGCACGGCTACGGCTTCATCACCTGCCTGGGGATCGAACAGGATATCTTCGTCCACTATTCGCAGATCAAGATCAAGGGCCGCAAGGTTCTGCGACCCGGCCAGGAAGTGAGCTTCATTCTGGTGGAAGGAGAGAAGGGGCCGTCCGCCGAGGCCGTGCGGCCCCAGGGAGACCCCGCCTGAAGCGTCGACTCGTCTGCACGCGGCCGGACGGCAGTCCCACTGGCCACTGCATCCGCTGCGTGCCGGCGGGCTCCTGCGGTTGGTCCAATCTTGAGGAGGGCCACATGCCCCAGAACCTGGTGGAGAAACTGACCCAGCGCCACGCCATGGACCTGGAACCCGGGCAGTTGGTGCGGTCCGGCGACCTCCTGAGCATCCGGCCGGCCCACGTGATGACCCACGACAACACGGGCGCGGTGATCCCCAAGTTCCGCTCCATCGGAGCCCGGCAGCTGGCAGATCCGAACCAGCCGGTCTTCGCGCTGGACCACAACGTCCAGGACCGCAGCGAGGCCAACCTGGCGAAGTACGCGCGCATCGAGGCCTTCGCACGGGAAATGGGCGTGCCCTTTTTCCCCGCCGGCCGGGGCATCGGACACCAGATCATGGTGGAGGAGGGCTTCGCCTGGCCAGGCACGTTGATGGTGGCCAGCGATAGCCACTCGAACATGTACGGCGGCGTGGGCTGCTTGGGCACGCCCGTGGTGCGCACGGACGCCGCAGCCATCTGGGCCACGGGCCAGACATGGTGGCAGGTGCCGCCGGTGGCCCGCGTGACGCTCAGCGGCACGCTGCGGCCGGGCGTCACGGGCAAGGACCTGATCCTCACTCTCTGTGGCGACTTCAACCAGGACGAGGTGTTGAACCATGCCGTGGAGTTCAGCGGCCCGGGCGTGGCTGCACTAAGCATCGACGATCGGCTGGCCGTGGCCAACATGACCACTGAGTGGGGCGCTCTGGTAGGACTGTTCCCGATTGACGAGCGGCTGCTGGAGTGGCTGGGGGCGCGCGTGGCCGCCCGGCCGGGCCATCCCCGCCAGC
>DYSB01000205.1 GCA_020726405.1 Acetofilamentum sp.
GGGCCGGCTGGGACGATGAAGCCCGCCAAGCGGCCAAGTCCGACAGACTCCTAGGTCCGAGTAACACAGATATAGGCGTTGAAAGTCAGGCAGGCTGAGACCCTTCTGAAACTGGATACTGAGTGAGGACGGCATGACGGGCTCCTTTCGTGAATTCATCACGAAGATCGGCCCGGGGTGGGACACGCCATCTCATTGACCATGATCAGCAACCATTTCAGACGCTGACGATGCTACGTAATCGGGTAATTTTTTCACAAGTCGGCCCGGTTCAGCCGATCGGCCGGGAATGAAAAAGGGGCCGTGATCGGCCCATTGGGAAGTGATTGCGGCTGAGGGCTCAGAAGGGCCAGAAGCTGTTGTCGTGCCAATATTCCTCGCGCAGGCTTTCATGGAGCTTCACCATGGTGTCGTAGTGCTCGTCCTCGAACTGCGACAGCCAGATGAGGATCTTTTTCAACTCCGCGTCCTCCACCTTCTGCGCCGCATTGGCGTAGAAGTCGCGTGCCTCCTTCTCCAGAACGATGGCGATATCCAGGGCGGTGGTGTCGAACGTGCTGGTGCTGAGACTCTTCTTAAAGGCCGCGCTCAGGATGGGATCGTGGATGTCGAAGCCGTGCTCGCGCCCGCTCTTCAGGATGTTCTCGTCCCAGGTGGAATCGTCCCGCCAGGTCTTGTAGAGGTCGGCCAGGATCCGCTTGTGATCCAGTTCGTCTTCGGCGAATTCCTCAAAGAATTTGCGCGCGGTCTCGTTGGTGGTTTTTTCGGCGGTGGCGCGGTAGAATTCATAGCCGCGGCTTTCCACCAGAATGGCGTACTTGAAGACGTCTTCGACGGTTTTGAAGTCGATCTCACGATTGCTCATCAGTCTTTCCTCCACTACTTGGCCAAAATGATAGCAAGTGGACGCTGAAATCGAGCCATCCGCCCGCCGGCCTGTTAGGAGAAAAACCAAGGTCAGTCGCGGTTGGCCCAACTGGTGGACCGCCCCACCATCCTCAACTTTGTCTACTTCGACTGCCCGGGCGTCTGCACTCCGCTGCTGAACGAGGTGGCCGACGTGCTGGGCAAGTCCGACCTGGACCCGCGCCGCGAACCCTTCCAGCTCCTCACCGTGAGTTTCGAGCCCCGTGACACTCCCCAAGTAGCCGCGGAGAAGCGCGCCAACTATCTGGCCCTGCTCAGCCGGCCTCTGCCGCCGGAGACCTGGCGCTTCCTGACCGGCGATGCGGAGGAACTGCGCCGTCTCACCGCCGCGGCGGGCTTCAGTTACAAGAAGGCGGGCTTCGAGTACATCCATCCCGGCGGCCTGATCCTGCTCTCGTCCGAGCGCCAGATCGTGCGCTATCTCTACGGCACGGAATTCCTGCCCTTCGACTTCAAGATGGGCGTGCTGGAAGCGGCCAAGGGCACGGTGCTGCCCACCACGGCGCGCCTGTTGACCATCTGCTTCAGCTACGACCCCCAGGGCCGGACCTACGTCTTCAACCTCCTCAAGGTGGTGGGCGGCCCGGCGACCGGCATGACGGAGACAAGACAAACACCAGGCACGGACATAGGACAGGAGGCGGCATGAGCGACACGACACGGGCGGCGGCGATCCCGCGCGGCTACCTGGGGACCGAGGGTGGGAGCGGCCTGAAGTCCTGGATCTTCTCCACGGACCACAAACGCGTGGGCCTGCTCTACCTGATGGCCATCAGTTTCTTCTTCCTGGTGGCCATGCTGCTGGGCCTGACCATGCGCGCCGAGCTGCTCATGCCCGGCCAGCAGCTGGTGAGCGCGCGGGTCTACAACTCGCTGTTCACCCTGCACGGGGTGATCATGATTTTCCTCTTCATCATCCCGGCCATCCCGGGCGTGCTGGGGAATTTCATGCTGCCCCTCCAGCTGGGCGCCGAGGACGTGGCCTTCCCGCGAATCAACCTGCTCTCCTGGTGGGTCTACATGGCAGGCGCCAGCCTGGCGCTGCTGAGCCTGTTCGGCGGCGGCGTGATGGACACGGGCTGGACCTTCTACGCGCCTTACAGCATCCGCACGGGCTCCAACGTCAGCCTGGCCGTGCTGGCGGCCTTCGTGCTGGGCTTCTCGAGCATTCTGACCGGCTTGAACTTCATCACCACCATCCACCGCATGCGCGCGCCCGGGATGGGCTTCTTTCGCATGCCGCTCTTCGTCTGGGGCCTCTACGCCACGAGTGGATCCAGGTGATCGCCACCCCCGTGGTGGGCATCACGCTTGTGCTGGTGGTGCTGGAGCGCATGCTGGGAATCGGCTTTTTCGATCCGGCGCGCGGCGGGGACCCCATCCTCTACCAGCATCTTTTCTGGATCTACAGCCACCCGGCCGTCTACGTGATGATCCTGCCCGGGATGGGCATCATCAGCGAGATCCTGCCCACTTTCGCGCGGCGCACGATCTTCGGTTACAAGGCCATCGCGCTCAGTTCCATGGCCATCGCCGCGGTGGGCTACCTGGTCTGGGGTCACCACATGTTCACGGCGGGCATGAGCGACGAGAGCCGGGTGATCTTCAGCCTGCTGACCTTCCTGGTGGCCATTCCCACCGGCATCAAGATCTTCAACTGGGTGGCCACGCTCTACAAGGGCAGCATCGCCCTGGACAGCCCCATGCTCTGGGCGCTGGGCTTCATCTTCCTGTTCAGCATCGGCGGGTTGACGGGCCTGGTGAACGGCGCGCGCTCCACGGACATCCACGTCCACGACACGGCCTTTGTGGTGGGACACTTCCACTACACGATGTTCGGCGGCGCGGGCATCGCCTTCTTCGCCGGCCTGCACTACTGGCTGCCCAAGATCTTCGGCCGCCGCCTCTTCGAGAAGCCGGCCAAGTGGGCCTTCGCATTGGTCATGGCGGGCTTCAACACGCTCTACTTCCCCATGCTCATCCTGGGGATCCAGGGCATGCCGCGCCGCTACCACGACTACCTGCCGGAGTTCCAACCCCTGCACGCGCTCTCCACGGTGGGCTCGTGGATCATCGCCGCGGGCATCCTGCTGATGATCTGGAATCTCTGACGCAGTGCGCGCCACGGCGAACCCGCCGGCGATCAACCGCGCTCGCCCGGAGCCCTGGCCGCGGACGGCGGGGCCGCGAGCACGACGCACGCGGCCGGCCACGCGCCGCACAAGGACTACGAGGGCGCCAAGACCGGGATGTGGATCTTCCTGTTCACCGAGCTGCTGCTCTTTGGCAGGCTCTTCCTGGTCTACTCCGTCTATCGCCTGCTCTACACGCACGAATTCCACCTGGCCGCCGCCCACCTGAACCGGGTACTGGGCGTGACCAACACGTTCGTCCTGCTCACCAGCAGCCTGACCATGATGCTGGCCGTGACTGCCATCCAGCGCGGGGATCGCCGGAGCACGCTGAACACCCTCTTCTGGACCCTCTTCCTGGCCGGGACCTTCCTCGTGATCAAGGCTTTCGAGTGGGGAGCCAAATTCTCCCATGGCCTCTATCCGGGCTCCGAGCACCTGCGCGAGCTCCCCGACGGCGAGGGCCTGTTCTACGGCCTCTACTTCGTGATGACCGGCCTGCACGGCTTCCACGTCGTGGTGGGGATGATCCTGCTCACAGTGGTGGCGCTCCGGGTGCGCAGCGGCCGCATCCACCAGGGCGATTTCGTCCTGCTGGAGAACGCCGGCCTCTACTGGCACCTGGTGGACCTGGTCTGGGTTTTCCTGCTGCCGTTGTTCTACCTGACGAACTGAGGGAGGGAGTCATGCACGAGCCTTCAACCATCGCCCACGCTCACGTCGACGCTTATGCCAACCAGGCGCACGCCCCGCAATCCTACTCGGTCTTCATCCTGACCTGGGTGGCCCTGATGGCCCTCACTTGTGTCACGGTGGGCGCCTCGGTCTACTTGCCCGGCACTGTGGGCACGGCCGTGGCCATGGCGGTCACGCCGCTCAAAGCCTCGCTGGTGCTGCTCATCTTCATGCACCTGAAGTGGGAGCCCGTGGTGTTCCGCTGGATGTTCCTGTCGGCGGTGGGCATCATGGCCGTCTTCATGAGTCTCACCTTCTTCGATTATCTCTACCGCTAGGAGCCGAGCATGCAAGGGGCCTCAAGCTACGCGGGTCTGGTCGATAAGGCCTTCTGGTACATCCTCGGCGTCTCGGCCCTGCTCTTGGTGGGCATCACGGCGGTGATGATCGGCTTCGCCGTGCGCTACAGCCGCAAGCGCAATCCGAACCAGTCGCAGATCCACGGCAGCGTGCTGCTGGAGAGCCAGGACGTGATCCACAGCTTCTTCGTGCCGGCCTTCCGCGTCAAGGAGGACGCCATGCCGGGCCGGGTGAACCACGCCTGGTTCCAGTCCGACAAGCCCGGCGAGTACGACCTGTTCTGCGCCGAATACTGCGGCGACCAGCACTCCCAGATGCTCAGCAAGGTGCGCGTGCTGCCGGCGGCCGAGTACGCCGTCTGGCAGGCCAACCCGCCCACAGTGCTCGCGGGGCCGGACTTGCTGGCCGCCAAGGGTTGCACGTCGTGTCACAGCCTGGATGGCAGCCGTCTGGTGGGTCCCAGTTTCAAGGCCTTGGCGGGACGCCGGGAGACCGTCACGTCGAACGGCGTGGGCAAGGAGATCACCGTGGACGAGGCCTACGTGCGGCGCTCCATCCTGGAGCCCAAGGCGGATCTGGTGAAGGATTTCGACCCGGTGATGCCCGTGCAGCGCAGCCAGTTGACGGACGAGGAGCTGGACGAGATTGTCCGCACCCTGCTGGGGTTGTGATCCCGGCCGAGGCGGACACTGGGACACGAAGTCCACGAAGGAGAAGAAGGGCGGGCAGGGAAACAAGCAATTGGAACCACGCAGACCCCGGTGTGTGGTGGCCCACCCTTGTCCGTCCCTTCGTGCGCTCCGTTTTCTTCCCGCTCTTCGTGTCCTGCGGATTGAGTCCACGCGGAAAAGGAGAGGACGAGGGGCCATGAAGACGCTGCTGGAATTGATGAAGGTGCGGATCACCGTCGCGGTGACCTTCACCACCGCCGTGGGCTACGTGCTGGCCCGCGGACGCATCGACGCCGGCCTGCTGCTGCCGCGCACCGAGCACGTCACCGACCGGGTGCTGGCGATCGTGCTGCCCATCGCCGCCTTCGTGGCGCT
>DYSB01000206.1 GCA_020726405.1 Acetofilamentum sp.
CCAGATGAAGGTCAGGCCGCCCCAGAAGTGGAGGAAGTCCACGCCGCCCCGGGTCAGATGCCGGTCCAACGAGTGCGGCAGGCCGGCGGTCAGGGGGGCCAGCACCACATAGACCAGCACCAGCCACCAGCTGTGCCCCACGCCCTTGGCCTGGTAGAGGGCGTTGAGTTCCCGGAAGGCGAGCAGGCAGATCACCAGTACAGCGCAGGAGAGGACGGCGCCGCCCAGCCAGAAGACGGCCAGCAACACGGGGATCCCCGCCAGTGCGGTGAGCATGCGGGTCTGCAGTTCGGAGAGTTCCATGGGCACTAAGGTAATGGACAAATACTTGCGCCGCCCCGGCCCGGCAAGCGGCTTGAATCCGTTTCCCGCCTTGAATTCGGCCCGGGAAAGCCATAAGATGAGTGCTCACACTTTCGGGAGAACTGGCTTTATGATGCGGACACTCCGCGACAATACGCATGTCGTCTTGTGGATTCTGATCCTCGCCTTCGTGGGCACCATCGTGTTCAGTTGGGGCATGGGCGGTTTCGACACGCTCTCCGGCGAAGACAAGGATCAAATCGCCTCCATCAACGACACCAACGTGGAGCTGCAGGAATACGAGCGGTTGGTGAACAACCGCCTGCAGGGCCAGGGAGATCAGGCCAGCACCCAGATGGTGCTCCAGGCCCGCCGGCAAAGCTGGAACGACTTGGTCAGCCTGACCTTGGAGCGCCAGTTGGCCACCACCATGGGCTACGGTTTCTCGGACCGCGAAATCTCCGACCGTATCCTCTACATGCCGCCGGCTTTCGTCACCCAGGACACCACCTTCCTTAGCAACGGCGTGTTCGACACCACCAAGTGGCACGACATGCTGCGCAGCGACAACCTCAAGAGTTGGCTGATGCAGATGGAAGACCAGGTCCGCCAGTCGCTGCCCATCGAGAAGCTGCGCAGCCGGCTGATGGCCTGCGCGCTGGTGAGCGACGCCGCCCTGATCAACGAACACGTCTCGGGCAACCAGACAGCCCAGGGCCGCTACGTGATCCTGCCCTACGGAACCTTCCCCGTGGACTCCACCCAGATCAGCGAAGCCGAGCTGGAAACCTGGTACAAGGACCACCTGAAGGATTACGAAGCCGAGGAGCGGCGCGAGATCGAGTACGTGCAACTGCCCGTGGTGCCCAGCGCCGAGGACAGCGCCGACGCCGTGGACCAGATGGACTACGTACGCAAGCAGCTTGAGAAGGGCGACGCCTTCGAAGACCTGGCCCGCATCTACAGCATGGACGAGTCCAACGCCGACCGGGGCGGGGACCTGGGCTGGTTCGGCCGCGGCCGGATGGTGCCCGAGTTCGAAGCTGCCGCCTTCGGCGCGCCCGTGGGCGCCGTGGTGGGTCCGGTGAAGACGTCCTTCGGGCTCCACCTGCTCAAGGTGAACGGCCGCGAGACGCGCGACAACGGCGCGGGCGTCAAGGAAGAGCAGGTGCAGGTCCAGCACATCCTGATCAAAGTTGAGCCCAGCTCCATGACCCACGGCGACCTGCGCGCCAAGGCTGAAGCTCTTTACGAAGACATGCAGAGCGGCAAGTACGACTTCGAGGTGCTATGCGCCGATCGCCAGCTGAAGATCCAGACCGGCCGCCCCTTCACCCAGAAGGGCATGGTGCCCGGCGTGGGTCGCAGCCAGCGGGCGGCGGATCTGGTCTTCCAGGCCCAACAGGGCGAGGTGATCCAACCGGTCTACTCCGAGAACGGCGGCTGGTTCGTGGTCCGCGTCAAGGACATCAAGCCCAAGGGACATGAGACGCTCAAAGAGCGCCGCATGGAAATCCAGAACGCCGTGCGCAAGGAGAAGCAGAAGGTCCTGGCCCTCAAGTCCGTCCAGGACTGGCTGGCCTCCGCCAAGCCCACCACGCTGGACAGTACCATGGCCCTGCCGGCGGGCGCCCAGTTCACCAACCTGGCCGTGCCGCTGCGCGCCACCCAGTTCGTGCCGGGCATGGTGGGTCGGGATCTGGCTTTCACCAGTACGCTCTTCAGCACCCCGGTGGGCAGTTTGTCGGCGCCCCTGGCCGGCGAGCGCGGAGTCTACGTGATCCAGCCCAGCGCCCGCGACGACGCCCAGCAGCTGTTGGCCCAGTTGCAAACCGAGTTACCCGCCAAGCGCGCCGAGGCCCTGCAACAGCAGAAGAGCGCCCTCTACGGGCAATGGTCGGGCTGGGCCAAGGAGCAGGCGGTCATCCAGGACCAGCGCTCCAAGTTCGGCTTCGACTACTGATCCGCTGCTTCAGCTGAAACGCCAGGGCCCCGGTGGAATGCCGGGGCCCTTTTTTCTCGTTGATCCAGCGGCTGGGCTGTCCCCCGGGCGGTGTCAGGCGTCTTGCCTGACACCCGCGCTGCCGCCGCACTCAGGGTTGGGGGAACCACTTCCGGAAGGTGGTCAGATACTCGTCCCGGCAGCCGGAGGGCACGGGCTTGCCCGGTTCGCTGATCGCCCGGCCCGGATCCAGGCTGCGGCCGTTCTCCAGGTATTCGTAGTGCAAATGTGGGCCTGTGGCCAAGCCCGTGGCGCCCACCCGGCCGATGAGCTGATTCTGGTCCACGCGCGCGCCCTTGCGCACGCCCGGGGCGAAGCTGGACAGGTGGCCGTAGACCGTGCTGCGCTTCCGGTCGTGGCGAACGCGCACCACCTTGCCATAGCCGCGCTCCCAGCCCAGCGCCGTGACCACGCCCGCCGCCGCGGCCACCACAGGCGTGCCGTGGGGCGCGCTGTAGTCGATGCCTGTGTGCATGCGCACGCGGCGCAGGACGGGGTGGTTGCGCATCCCGAACTGGCTGCTGATCCGCCGGTAATTGAGCGGGCTCTTGAGGAACTGCTTCTGGAAACTGCGGCCCTGGCTGTCGTAGTAGCCGGGCTGGCCGCAGCCCCCGTGCCAGAGGGCCTGGATCAGCCGCCCGCCCTTGCCCGCGGCCTGGAAACTGGCCGCCAGGATCCGTCCTTCCACCGTCACGCTGTCCCCCAGATAGGGGCGTGCCAGCCGGCGCTCCTCCACCACCAGCCAGAAGCTCTCGTCGCCATGGATGTCCGTCAGGAAGTCCACGTCCCACTGGAAGATGTCGGTGAAGGAGAGCGCCAGTTGCGGACTTCCGCCCGCGCCCACCATGGCGTCGTAGAGCGTGGCGGCCACGCGTCCGCGGCGCTCCACCCGGCGCGTGGTGGCCTGCAGGCGCTCCACCCGGGCCACGCACTCACCGGCCAGTTCGTGCAGGGAATCCCCGCGCAGGGCCAGCGGCAGGGTCAGCACTAGGCATTGCTCGGGATTGGAGTAATGCACCAGACGCAGAGTGTCGCCTGCGCTGCGCCGCACCAGCAGCAAGGGGTCGCCGGGGCGGATCTGGCGCAGATCCACCACGCCCCGGCAAGCCTCGGCCATCCGCGGCACCAGCTCGGCGGGCAGGCTGAAGCGCCGAACCAGGCTCTCCAGCGTGTCGCCCGGGCGCACGTCCTCACAGGCCACAGGCAGCCAGTCGGGAATGGGCGGGGGCGGTTCGTGGGCGGTGTGCGGCCAGAGGGCGGTCAACCCGGTCAGAGCGCCGAGCAGGGCGACGCGGAAGGGCCGGAGCAGCAACTTCACTGCGAGCCGCCGGCCCGTTGGCGGGCTTCACGGAACAGGGCCTCGAACTGGTCCAGCCGGCTCTCCCAACCATGGAGGCGGCGGGCTTCCTCGCCGGCCGTGCGGCCCAGGCGCGTGCGGAGTTCCGGGTCGCTGGCCAGGCGCAGGATGCCCGAGCGCAGCCCGTCCAGACCGTGGTAGAGCAGGCAATTCTCCCCGTCGCGCATCACCTCGCGCACGGCGGGCGTGTCCTCCACCAGAATGGCGCGCTCCAGGGCCATGTATTCGAAGACCTTCATGGGGAAGCCGATGTCCGACCAGTCGTCGCTGTAGGTGATGTCGCTGTGGCGCAACCAGGCGGGCAGCTGGGCGTGGGGGACAAAATCGGCGAAGTGGACCCGGTCCGCCAGGCTGAGCCTGGCGGTCCAGTCCACGTAGCGCTTGAAGAACGGCCCGTTCCCCAGCACCACGAAGCGTAGGCGCGGTTCCTCGGCCAGCAGCCCGGGCAGGATCTGGAAGAGGTCGTCCAGGCGGCGGTTGGAGATCTTGCCCACGAAGGTCAGCCAGATCTCGCCCGGCGCCTTCTGCGGCACGTCCGCCGGCTCCTGCTCCTCGAACTCCGCGGCGTCGCGCACCACGCGCACGGGGCGACTCGTCCAGCGTTCGAGCAGTTCGCGGTGGGTCTCGTTGACCGTGCTGACCAGAGTGCTGGCCCAGAGCGTGAGATGCTCCAGCAGCCCGTAGGTCCAGGCCAGCGGCAGGTGGCGCCAGGGGCTCTGGTTGTGCTTGCGCACCTGGTGATAGTGGACGCCCATCACGTCGTAGAGCACGGCCTCGCGCGGGTGCCGCAGTCGCAGGGCCAGCAGGCCGAAGGCCACGAACAGCTCGTCCACGAACCAGGCCTCTGGCCGCTCCCGGCGCCGCACGCGCAGGATGGTCGGCACCAGCAGCAGGGCGAAGGCCAGCATGTCCAGCGACTTGAGCCCCGTGCCCGGACCGGGCACCAGATACTGGGTGGCGCCGCGGAAGTCCCGCGTCTCGAAGCACCAGCGCGTGTTGGGTCCGATACTCAGCACCTCGTGGCCGCGCCGGCGCAGGCGATCGTGCAGGATCACCCAGCGCAGGATGGCGGCGGGGATGCGCTGCTCGTCGACGGGATGCTGCTGGATCAGGCAGAGTTTCACTCCGCTACCCCGCGATCCGCGGTGGCCGGCGTCCGTGGCGCTTTCCGTCCGTCCGGCAGCCCGCCGCCCGGGCGGGGCTCCGCCAGGGCCAGCCGGTAGACTTCCTCGTAGCGGGCGGCCACCGCCGGCCAGTTCAGATCGAGTTCCACCCGCCGGCGGCCGGCTTCGCCCCAGGCGGCCCGGCGAGCCGGATCCGCCAGCGCTTCGCGCAGGGCCTGGCACAGTGCGCGGGGGTCCTCGGGCGCCGCCAGCAGGCCAGTCTCGCCGTGGCGCACGGCCAGGGGAATGCCCGCCACGTCGCTGGCCACCACCGCCCGCCGGGCGG
>DYSB01000024.1 GCA_020726405.1 Acetofilamentum sp.
GATGAACACCACGGTGGCATGGTCATTCTTGCTTCCCTTGAACTGTCAAAGAGCATCTTGTCGTCGCTCCGCGGCCAGGCCGCAGATTTTCGCGACGGAAGACCCCCAAGATAGGCGCCTCCGCCCGGTGAGTCAAGTGCCCTTGGCGCGGATTTCTCAGTTTTTGCGCGGATTGTGAGCCAGGTCATGGGCTTCCCCCGTCCAGGACAAGGAAAATTTTCCTCTAGAGTGACCAATCGTTCACGGACACCAGGTGATGATCCACATCGTCTTCGCCACCAAACACCGCCGACCCGTGCTAGGCGCCAAGTTGCGGCCCCGCCTGTTTGCCTACATGGCCGGCATTGTCCGTCGGCAGGGGTCGGAGGCCATCATCGTCGGCGGCTACGAAGACCACGTTCACCTGTTGGTCCGCTTGCACCGCTGCTCGAATCTCGCCGACCTGGTGCGCGATGTGAAGTCCTGGTCAACCAAATGGGCGCGCTCGGAGGAGCTGGCTCAGCTGGGATTCTCCTGGCAACGCGGCTACGGCGCGTTTTCAATCAGCTACCGGCAATTGGAGGGAATCCGGACCTACATCCGGGACCAGGAGCGCCTGCACGAAGACAAAGCCCATGCCATCGAGTACCTGGAGCTGCTAACCAAGCACCACATCCCCTTCGACAAACACACCATCTGGGATTAACCCCCCAGCGGATCGCGTCTGGATCGCGCGCTCTAAGGCCGCGCCCATCATCCAATATCTCAACGGCGCGCGTCTCGCGTGCCGGCAACGGCCCGCGCGCCGGTCGCCCAAAACCCCGGCACCCCCGCGCCGCAACCCGGACAACACCCATCCACGAGCCGCACCGAACTCTCCCCCCAACCATCGCGCACCACGCAGACCACGCCGCAGGCGGGGCAAAGCGTATCGTTGCCCTCGGCCAATGGCAGATTGCCCAGGTAGACATAGCGCAGGCCGGCGGCCAGCGCGATCTGGCGGGCGCGCAGCAGGGTCTCGGCCGGAGTGCGCGGCACATCCAGCAGCCGGTGATCCGGGTGGAAGGCCGTCAAATGCAGCGGCGTGTCCGGACCCAGTTCGTCCGCCACCCAGCGTGTCAATTCGCCCAGCTCTTCAGCGCCATCGTTGTGGCCAGGGATCAGCAGGGTGGTCAGTTCCAGCCAGACCGTTGTCTCATGGCGCAGCCAGCGCAGGAAGTCCAGCACCGGGGCCAGCCGGCCGCGGGTCAGCTTGCGGTGGGCGTCCTCGCGGAAGCCCTTCAGGTCCACGTTGACGGCATCGATCTGCTGGTATATCTCGCGTGCCGCCGGCAGGGCCACGTAGCCGTTGCTCACCATCACGTTGTACAGGCCCGTCGCCCGCGCCGCCTCGGCGCAGGCCATCACGAACTCCCCGAAGATCACCGGCTCGTTGTAGGTGAAGGCCAGCCCCGCGCAGTTCTGGCTTTTCGCCGCGCGCAGGAGCATGCCCGGCGTGGCGTGCTCCATTCGTGCCAGAGCCGCCTTGGACTGGCTCATGGACGCATTCTGGCAATGCACGCAGCCCAGATTGCAGCCCGCCGTGCCGAAGGAGAGCACGCGGCTGCCCGGCCGCACGTGATACAGGGGCTTCTTTTCGATGGGGTCGGCGGCGAAACCCAGTCCGGCGTTCCAGGCGTCGGTGACCAGCCGGCCGCCCTCATTGCGCCGCACTAGGCAGTAGGCGCGCTGGCCCGGCGCCGGACGGCACTCCCGCGGACAGAGTTCGCAGAGCACGCGGCCGTTCTCCAACGGGCGCCACCAGCGGGCCTCATGGCCAATGGAAGGGGAAGAGCTGTGGGTCATGGACGACGATACCTCCCCGGACGGGCTCTGTTCATTCCGGCCGGTGGGTTCAGGTCATCTGCTCCAGCAGCAGCGGCAGCAGCACAGCCCAGCGCGCCGTGCCACCGGAGTGGCAGCCGGGATAGCTGTGGTACAACCGGTCGATGCCCGCCGCCCGGCAGCGATGGGCGAAGACCCGCGCCCCCAGGTCGGCGTGGTACTCGTCACGGTCGCCGGCCTCCAGGTAGAGCGTCTGCAGGCCAGCCAGGGCCGCGCGCTCGCTCTCATGCGTCAACACGCGCTCCGCCGGATCCTGGGCTCTCCAGAGAGCGAACACCTCGTCATCCAGCTCGCCGGAAGCGGGATCGATGGGCAGCCGGAAGCCCGGTGGCGTGTCACACGGGGAATAGCTGGAGGCTTGTGCCAGGGCGTTCAGGACACAGGCCTCGTCCGGGCCTAGCCTGCGCAACGTGGGAATGCCGCACAGGAATTCGTCCAGCCCGCCCAGCCGCTCCAGGGCAGATGGCAGCCGGGCCAATTCCGGCCGCGCGCTCAGCTCGAAATGCAAATCGCCCGCGCTGCTGGCCACATGCGCGAACAGCTTGGGCCGGGCCATCACCAGGCGCAGGGCGCCGAAGCCGCCGCTGGAGCGGCCGGCCACCGCACGGCCGGCCGCGTCGCCGCGCAGGCGGTAGTGGGCCTCCAGCAGGGGCAGCACCTCGTCCGCCAGGTGGCTCTGGTAGCTTCCCGTGCCCGGGGAGTCCAGGTACTGCCCGCCGCCGTAGCGCGTGCTGCAATCCGGGAAGGCCAGCACGGCCGGGGGCAGCGCGCCCTCCACGATCAGCCGATCCGCCAGTTCGAGCACGTTTTCGTCGAATGAGCGGAAGGCCAGCCAGCCCGCCGCGCTGCCGAACAGGCCGCCCAGGAGCATGACCAGGGGATAGCGCCGGGTGGTGGTGTGATACGCGGGCGGCAGGTAGACGGGCAGATGTCTCACGGCCGGGTCGCCCAGCGGATTGCCTGCCAGCAGCCGGCTCTCCAGCCGATCCACCACAATGGTGCCGCGCAGGCGCTCGTTCAGGAAGCCCAGGCTCATTCCTTGACCGCGCCCAGGGTCAGGCCACTCACCAGGTAGCGCGAGAGCGCGATGAAGATCACCATCACGGGCAGGCTGACCAGCACGCTAGCCGCGGCGTAGTAGCCCCACTGCGTGCTCATGCTGGCCTGGAAACTCTTCAGCCCCAGTGGTAGCGTGAATAGGTCGCTCTCCTGCAGGATCTGCGCCGCCACGATGTACTCCGACCACGAGGCCATGAAGGAGAACAGCGCCGTGATCACCAGGGCCGGGCTGGCCAGCGGGAGCACCACGCGGTAGAAGGCCTGGAAGCGCGAGCAGCCATCGATGCGCGCCGCCTCCTCCAGCGAGGTGGGGATGGTGTCGTAGAAACCCTTCATCTGCCAGAGGCAGAAGGGCAAGGCCGTGGCGGTGTAGAGCACCATCAGGCCCAGAAAGGTGTTCACCAGATGCAGCTTGGCCACCATGATATAGAGCGGCAGCAGCAGCATGGTGGCGGGAAACATTTGCGTAGTCATTAGCGCCAGCATGCCCGCGTCGTGGCCCACGAACTTGAAGCGGCTGAAGGCGTAGCCACCCACCGCCGCCAGCACCACGCCCGTGGCGGTCACCACCACCGAGACCAGGATGCTGTTCCAGAGCCAGGTCAGGAAGGCGTGTTCCGTGAACAGCGCGACGTAGCTCTGCAGCGAGGCGCCGTCGGGGATGAGCGAGAGGTCCGTGGAGCGCAGTTTGTCGCCCGGGCGCAGCGAGATGGTGATCACATTGAACAGCGGGTACACGGCGATGACGCTGAACAGCAGCAGCACCAGGTGCCGGCCGAGGGTGAGGATGCGCGGTTCCTTCATGCGGTCTCCCGGCCTAGTAGACGGCCTTGGTGGCGCTCGTGCGCTTCAGGAAGGTGATGGAGAAGAGCAGCAGGATGAAAAAGATCACCATCGAGAGCGCCGCCCCGTAGCCGTACTGGTAGAGGTTGAACACCGCCTTGTAGACGTAGCTCACCAGGATGTGGGTCTTGTCGCTGGGCTCGCCACCGTTGGAGACCAGCCAGATCACGTTGAGCTGGTTGAAGGTCCAGACGGTGCCCAGGGTCACGGCGGGCAGCATCACGGGCTTCAAGAGCGGCAGGGTGATCTTGCGGAACTGCGTCCAGCGCGAGGCCCCGTCCACCCGGGCCGCCTCGTAGAGTTCCAGCGGGATGGCCTGCAGGCCGCCCAGGGCGATCACCATCATGAACGGGAAGCCCAGCCAGACGTTGGTCGTGATGCAGGCGATGAAGGCCGCCAGGGGATCCTTCATCCAGTCGATCATCGGCAGATTGAAGAGCTGGTGGCCGATGAGGTTGACGGCGCCGTACTCCGCGTTGAACATGCCGCGCCAGGTGAGCGCCGTGATGTAGGACGGCACGGCCCAGGGGATGATCAGCAGCACGCGGTAGAGACTCTTGCCCACCACCGGGCCGTTGATCACGATGGCCAGGAAGACGCCCAGCACCACGTGGAAACCCACGTTCACCACGGTCCAGATGATGGTCTTGAGCAGCACGCTCCAGAAGATGCTTTCCTGGAAGACCTGCACGTAGTTCTGCAGGCCGATCATCTCCCAGCTCTGGAAGTGTCGCAAGCTCATGTTGGAGAGCGAGAGCATGATGTTGTAGAAGAAGGGGTAGACGATGGTGGCGGCGATAACCACGAAGGAGGGCAGCACAAAGACATAGGCCAGCCGGTGCCGGCGCCAGTCCCGCACGAACAGGCCGAAGCTCTTGCGCTGCCACCAGAGCAGGCCCGCCAGCCCCAGGAAGAGCAGGGTCTTGAAGACCGGCACGAAGGCCGTGGGCTGCAGCTCCTGGTTCATGGTCGCGATGCGGGCCAGGGCGTCCGCCTGCATCCCGTGGGCGGCCTGCTCGGGCGTCTCGGAACCACCGAGCAGCGCTTGGTAGCGCGGCTTCATGGCGTCCCAGACCGCGCGCAACTCGGCCACCACGGGCATGGGGCGGCCGTTGCGCATCTGGGTCACGCTGGCCCGCAGGGTGGCGTCGGACTCCAGCAGCGGGTCGTTCAGCAGCTCGACGCGCGAGGGGATGGTCTTCAATTCCTCCATGAAGCGGCGTTGGGCGGGCGGGCTGGTGAGAAAGCGCACCACGGCCATGGCCTCGTCGGCCTGCTGGCCCTCGGCGTTGACGTTGAGCGAGTAGCCCTTGGTGGCCACCATGGGTCCCATGGGCAGTCCGGTGGCGGCCACGATGGGCAGTGGCGCCACGTAGGCCTTCAGCTCCGGCCGGGCCAGATAGTCGCCCCAGCTCCAGTCGCCGTTGATGATCATCGCCGAGCGCCCCTCCTTGAAGAGGCCGTCGGCGTCTTCGTAGTCGCAGGAGGCGGGCATCACCTTGTACTTGTCGCGCAGATCCAGCACGAAGCGGTAGGCGGCCACGGCGCCGGGATTGTCCAGGTCCGGCGTGGTCTGGCTGGGGTCGTCCTTGTCGAAGACCCAGCTGCCGTAGCCGGTGAGGAAGGGGATCACAAAAAAGGGCTCGGTGAAATTCCAGGCGATGCCGTAGCGGTCGATGCGCCCGTCGCCGTCCAGGTCCAGCGTGTTCTCCTGGGCTAGGCGGATGAAGTCCAGGTCCGTGGCCGGTGGTTGCGGGATGTAGTTACCGTTGAGGACCAGGGCCAGGTGGTTGCCGATCCGGTCGCCCACCTGGAGCAGCTCGGGCTTGTCGGCGCGGTCGGGATCGCGGCTGGGCAGCCAGGTCAGCGAGCCTTCCACGTACTGGCCCTGTTCCACCGCGGGCAGCCAGGGTGTCATGTCGCGGATGATGCCCATGGTCTGGAAGGGGCCAATCACGTCGGAGGGTCCGTAGACCAGTTCTGGCCCGCTGCCTGCCAGGGCGGAAGCTTGGAAGCCGCTGCGCAGCTCCTCGGTCTCCTTGTAGAGGGCGCGGATGCGGATCCGGGGGTGGGCGCTTTCGTACTCCAGCACGAGCTGATCGAGGATGGCGCGTTCGGCGGGAACCATCTGGTGCCAGAGGGTGACGGTGACGTGGTCCCGGTCTTCCCCGCACCCCAGCAGCAGCAGGGGAATCAGCCAACACAGTCGCTTCATGGCGTGCTCTCGAATCAGGGTGACGCGTCGATCCCGGCCGGCAATGTAGCGTTCAGCGCTCCTTCACCAGCACGTGATAAAGATTGTCCAGCCCGCCATGGGGCGGGGGGTGGTCCGGCAAATGCTGGAAGCCGGCGTCGTAGATGGCGTCCAGCCGGAAACCGCAGCCCTCCACCAACTGGCGGAACTCCGCGGGCTGCCAGAGCCGCGTGGTGTGCCGGGTCTCGATGGTGCGTGGCTCGGGGGACTCCACCTCCAGGGTGCAGGTCTCGTGCGACAGGCCGGCCTGCCGGTCCTCGCGCGTGCGCCAGACCACTTGCAGCTGCACCGGGTCGCGTCCTGCACTCCAGCGGATGGTCCGTGGCCGCCGGCGCGGCGGCATGGCGTAGCTCAGGTCCACCACGTAGACGCCGCCCGTCACCAGCATGGCGGCCACGGCCTGCAGGTGGGCGCGCACCTCCGCGTCGGCGATCAGGTAGCGAAAGGAGTTGATGGCCGTGTACGCGCCATCGAAGCGCTCCTTCAGCCGGAAGTCGCGCATATCGCCGGGCAGGGCGCGGCAGCGCTCCTGCATTCCTTCCTCCGCCAGCCGGCGGGTGGCGAAGGCCAGGGTCTCCAGGTTCACGTCGTAGCCCACGGCCTCGAGCCCCATGTGGCCCAGGCAGACCAGATTGCGCCCGGTTCCGCAAGCGGGTTCGAGGATGCGCGCGGGCTCGCCCGGGCCGTAGAATTCCATGCAGGTGAGGACGAACTGGAGTTCGCGTGTGACGTCCCAGTCGTAGGCGATGTCGTAGAGTTCGGCGTGGCTGTAGAGTTCGTGGCCGTGCCGGCCGGGATCCACCGCGGGGGATGGGCAGAACGCGTCCGGAGAGGTGGCGTCAAGGGGATTCTCTTTTATGAACAGATGCGCCCTCCCACCTCCCCCCACCCGCCCAAAGGCGTTGGGGAGCGCGCGGCTAAACAGAGAATGGTGATTCAAGTTCCCGGCCGAAGAAGCCGAAATCAGGGCATCCAGGAAAGACTGATCGATTCGCTGAACATCTGGCGACCCGGTTCGACAGAATCCCCGCGCATGTCCAGTCGACACTCAGCGCCCACGGGACAATCCATACCCGACTGGCGGTCTATTTGCCCTCGTGGCACGCGCAGCCGCCCGCACAGCCAGCAGGCTTGCTCTCCGTGGACTCGACGGGGCATTCCGCCGCACCCTTTTTACGCCGGTAATCGGTCTCGTAGAAGCCCGACCCCTTGAAGATCATGCCCGTGCCCCGGGAAATCTGACGCTGCAGACGCTCGGCGCCGCAGGCCGGGCAGAGGGTCAGGGCTTCGTCCTTCATGGACTGAAAGGCATCCAGCTCGTGTCCGCAGCCCAGGCAGCGGTATTCGTAGGTCGGCATAACTCCCCTTCACGGCTTGTTGCGCGTGGTGAAATCGTTGATCATGATACGAATTGAACAGGGGAGAGGGGAGACCCCAGCAGTCAGCTAGCTTCGGCGGCCTTCGTAGAAGAGATGCGAGGCCAGCCCGTGGGTCAGACCGCGGCTGCAGACGCGCACGTGCGTGCCGCCGCTTTCCGCCAGCAGGCGCCGGCAGAGCCGCAGCGCTTCCAACAAGCTGTCGCCGTGCTGGCCCACCATGGGAATCAGGTTGCGCTCGGGCACGCTCAGGCCAGCGAGCAGGTCCTCCAGCTTGCGCAAGCCGGCGCTGTCCCACTCTGCTTCGTCCAGCAGATTCAAGTCGTGGAAGGTCAGTCCCAGCTCCAGGGCGCCCAGCAGCCAGGCGTGCTCGCCGCTGAGGTACAGCGGCTGGCCAGCCGGTGCGCGGAAGCCGGGGAAGAGGCGCTCGCCACCCTGGTCCAGGCCCTCGGGCATGCGGCTGGTGCCCGCGTCCCAGTCCAACAGGCGCGGCATGCGGCCCGGCTCTTCCCAAATCCCCAGTGAGCGCCAGAAGCCCGGCGCCGCGCAGGCCAGCTCGCCGGATGGATAGATGCCGCGCACGCCGCGCAGCATCCACAGTCCCTCGTCCTGGGGAGTCAGCACATGTAGTTTCACGTCCAACTGCTCCTGGAAGTCCGCCACCAGCGGATCCTCTGTCGGCAGCCGAGGATAGGTCAGCAAGCTGGCGGAGACGGCCACGGTGACCACGTCTGCCAGGCTGCGGAATTGGTTCAGGATCTCCGCGGCCTGGCGCAGCATGCTGACCCGCAGCTCTTCCTGCAGCTGGCCCAGGTAGCGCAGGCTGAGGTCGGCGCCGTTGCGGATCTGCTCGTCGTGCATGACGAAGAGTCGGTTGTGATGCTCCTCCTCCGGCGGGGGGGGGTGGGTCTCGAACAGGAAGGTCCGGGGCGTGGGTGCCGCCTCCAGATCCAGCCGGCGCGTGCTGGCCAGCAGGATGTGGGTGGAACCCTCCCCCAGATGGATGACCAGGGCCCGCACTCAGAGCTCGCAGTCTGCGCTTCGCACCACGCCCAGGGCGATCCACTCGCCGGCGCGGCGCAGTTCGGGCGGAGCCAGTTTCCACTCCGCCGCCAGCGCGCGGATGGCCTCCTCCTCGGTCTCCAGCAGGCCGGCCATCAGCAGGCGGCCGCCAGGCTTCAGCACGCGCAGCAGGTCGGGGAAGATCTCCTCGATCACGCTGCGCTGGATGTTGGCCAGCACCAGGTCGAAGCGGTACTCGGCGCCCAGCTCCCGCGGGTCGCCCAGCCGGAAGAAACTGCGCGTGCGGCAATCGTTGACCCGGGCGTTCTCCCGCGCATTCTCCACGGCCTCGGCCTCGATGTCCAGCCCCAGCGCGAAGGCCCCCCCCAGCTTGAGCGCCGCCAGGGCCAGGATGCCCGTCCCGCAGCCGGCGTCCAGCACGTTCCAGCCCGTCAACTGGCCGTCCAACTCGTCCAGCCACTCCAGCAGCAGGCGCGTGCTCTCATGGGTGCCGGTGCCGAAGGCGTTGCCCGGATCCAGCCGCAACACGTGGCGCGTGGCGGTCTCCTCCGGCTCGATCCAGCTGGGGCAGATGCTCAAATGCCGCCCGACGTGCTGCTGGCGCCACTGGGATTTCCAGGCCGCCTGCCAGTCCTCGTCCAGCTGGTTCTCCACCCGCACCGTCCAGGCCCCGGTGTGTCCGGGCAGCTCGGCCAGCGCGCCCAGGTAGGCCCCGCCCGCCGCCTGCAGCTCGTCCGGTTGAGCTTCGGGCCCGAACCAGCCCAGTAGCCCGTCATCGCGCTCCTCCACGCCCTGGGCCCCCAGGTCGAACAAGAACCCGGCCGCCGCGTCGCGCACGCTCTCATCAACAGTGAAAATCACTTTCCAGCTCACGGTCTCTCCTGTCATCCCAGCCACACAGTTCACCCCTGAATTCCCAGCGCCGCCGAAGGCGCCACATCTCAGGGCATCAGCCCTGGGTCCACCGCGCCTCAAAGCCCTTCGCGAATCAGCGTCTCCAGCACGCGGCCCACGGCCTCCAGGCTGGCGGGCGAGCAGGTGGCGGGCGTGTCCTGCAGCGTGTGCCACTGCGGATACTCGAAGTCGATGATGTCGATCATCGGCACGCCGCGCTCGATGAGCGGCAGGTGGTCGTCCTGCACGGCCGGTCCGGGCTCCCGCACGAAGATATCGCCCAGACCCAGGCCTTCCGCCAGGTCCCAGACCCGGTCCTGCAGATCTGGCGCGGCCTGGCGACTGAAGGGTTCCAGCGGCAGGCGCAGGTTCTTGTCGCCCACCATGTCCAGCAGGATCCCCGCCTCCGGCCGCGGCCGGCCCAGGTTGCGGGCGTAGAAGCGCGAGCCCAGGAAGTACTCGTCCAGATGGCCCTGCTCGCCGAAATCCTCGCCATCGAACAGCACGATGTCCACGCCCATCCCGGGTGGCTGGGCCTTCAGGCAGCGGGCCAGCTCCAGCAGAACGACCACGCCGCTGGCCGCATCGTTGGCGCCCAGCACGGGCTTGACGCGGTTGGCCTTGACGGGATCCATGTCCGCGAAGGGCCGGCTGTCCCAGTGTGCGGCCAGCAGCAGACGCCGGGTTTCCCGCGGGCGGAAGCGGCAGACCAGGTTGCGCATGCGCAGTCCCTGGGTGCTCAGCGTCTTGTCGCGCTTGGCCAGCGGATGGTTCGCCCGCACCTTGTGGGTGAAGGCCTGCTCCCAGGTCTCGTCGCCCAAGGCCTTGAGCTTCGTGAGCAGCCAGTCGCCGGCCTTGCGCGCGGCAGGCGAGCCCGGCACGCGCGCTCCCAGCGCGCAGAGATCCTTCAGCTGCTGGTAGGCCTTGGCCCCCGAAAAGCACCCCACGGGCGCCGCCGGACCGTTGGCCGGCAGACACAGCCCCAGCAGGAGTAACCAGAGCAGTGTGATTCTCATTTGCTGCGGACCTCGATGCGGCAGGTGAGCTGGAACTCCATGTACTTCTTTTTGTCGTTGGCTTGGCTGGAGCGCTCCACGCCATACTTCAGGCTGCCGCCGCCCTTGACGTTGCGCGAGAAGGCGTAGTCCGTGGAGAGGGTCAGGCCCCAGTTGCGCTTCTCCAGCGGGGTGTTCCAGACCAGCACCTCCCGCGCCACCTCTTCCTCGGTCACCGAGCCGCGCGTGGACTTCAGGTCCAGGTCCACGCTGTAGTCGTAGGTGAGCTTGAGCGTGGTGTCGTTCTTGAAGCGCTGCTTGAAGCCCGGCAGCTTGAAGCCGCTCTTCAGCGCTTTCTGGGCCGAGAGCACCCAGCCGCGGTTCTGCTTCAGGGTCACCGAGCGCGTGGCGGCGTCCGGCGCGTTGATGGTCAGGGAGCGCGTGTGCTTGTAGGTGGCGGAGCCGCCCCAGCCCTTGTCCAGCTGGAAGTCCAGCCCGGCCAGCGGCGAGAAGTCCCGTGTGTAACGCAGGCCGCTGCGGGAGATGCCCTCCACGCCGCTACGCGAGTAGCTGGTCTCCTGCTTGCCTTTGTAGTCGTGCGTGAGGTTGAGCTCCTTGAAGGGCTTGGAGAGGAAGGGCAGGCGGTTCAGCTTGCGCAGGGAGAAGCTGTAGTTGGGCATGCTCTTGAGTCCCGGGTTGCCCGCCACCAGGTCGCCCTCGGCCTTCGTCCCCTTGCCCAGCAGCGGGTCGTTCTCGAACACGTAGAAGCCGGTCTGGTTCTCGGAGCGCGAGGTCTCGCGCTCGTCGCTGAACTGCTGGGAGAAGCTGAACTCGTAGCTCAGCCGCACGGGCAGCTCCTTGTGCAGGTTGACGCGCGTGCCCAGGCTGTAGTTGAAACCGAAGTTGCGCGTGGTGCTGAACACGCCGTTGCTTACGCGCAGCGTGTCCAGGCCGGTGTCCGGATCCAGGCCCAGTTGATAGCCCAGTGCGGCATGCCGCTGGCCGACGGGGGTCCAGGGGTAGATGGCCATGGCCGGATCCGTGCGGCTGGCGTCGCGGCCGAAGCGGATGTCCAGGGGCTCCAGCAGGGCGGTGCCCACACCGGCCCGCCGCCAGACGCCGCCCAACAAGCGTCTCACAACTTTCAGTCCCGCCCAGGAATCCCGCCGGGCCGTGCTGTCCGCGGCCAGGCTGTCGGGCGTCGCCGGCACGCCAGACCCATCCTTGCTGGCCAGGATCGACGCGGGCGGCGGCGTGCCGGCCGTGCGGCGGATCAGTGAATCCGCCAGAGCCAGCTGGCCCAGCAGGCTGTCGGGCAGCGCCTGGAATAGCGAATCCCCGGGTAGCGGCAGCAAGGTCTGTAGCACCGGTTCCATCGGCGGCTCCGCCTCCGCCAGTGCTTGCGCTGGCGCCGGCGACGGAGGCTCTACGAGCTGCGTCTCGGGTTGTATCACAGGTGGCGACGTCGGCTGCGGAAGATCGGGATCAGGCAGGCTCAAGTCGACCGGCGCTTCCAGCGGACGCTTGGTCTGGCCGCGCTGGAGTTTGGGCGCGACAGGGGTGTCACTGGGCAGCGCGGGCTGGACCTCATCGCCGGTGGGTGGCGCATCCTCGCCCGGGACCGCCGGGGTCTCCCCGGCGGGGGTCTCGCCCTTTTTCCGGGCGGCCTTTTCCCCACGCGCTTTTTTGCGCTCTTCGGCCTTGGCTGTGCGCCGGGCGGCCCGCTGGGTGGCGGCGTCCGCCACTTCCTTCTTGGCCGCGTTGAAGCGCTCGTCGTTCATCCACATCAACTTGCGCGCCAGCTTGCCCAGATCGGGCTTCAGCTCCGCCGTGAACTTGCCCGTGTTGCCCAGGTTGACGCCGCGCGCCGGGTCGGCCAGCTCCCGGCTCCAGGAGTAGGTGGAGGCGTAGTTGAAGGAGGTGGTGGACCAATCCACCAGCTTGGGATCCCATTTCATGCTGGCGGACTGGCTGATCCGATGGTCGCCGTCGTGGAGCGCGCGCTCCTGCTGGACCCAGGATTCCAGTCGGGGGCGGAACTCCACGGACTGGGAGTAGCTGGGATCGGTGATCGGCAGCAGATCCGGCACGCGGGCCTGGTTGCGCCGGAAGCGCAGGTTGTTGTCGTAGCTGCGCTGCACGGTGAAGGAGAAGGTCTTCAGCGGCTTGAACGCGGTGTTCCAGCTGCGGGCCAGGGTGTAGGTCTCCAGCGAGTTGTGCGTCAAGTCCCGCCGCCAAGAGTGCTGGATGCGGCGCGCCGTGTTGGCGGTTGCGCCGAAGCCATCCGGGAAGTAGCCGATCTCCAGCGCCGCGGCCTTGCCCATCAGTGGCCAGTCCTTGGTGAAGCCCAGCGGCTTGAGCGTGTGCGTCCAGCGGAACGTGTTGTTGTAGCCCACGGTCACGTTCTGGGTGAAGGCCGTGTCCGCCGCCACCGTGGTGTTGCGGCTGACGGTGTTGGTGGCGTTCGTGCTCAGCGAGAGCTTGTCCAAGGTCTGCTTGGCCCACTCGGACGTGCTTTTGGTCTTCTTCAGGGTCAGGCTGGCGCCCTGGGCCCGGCTCCAGGTTTCCACCAATTGGGGCCGGTTCTTCAGGTCCACTTCCCGGTCGTCGTTGGGATAGAACTTGGGCACGCTGAGCCGCTGGGCCGTGTTGACGGCCAGCTTGGCCGAGATGCCCAGGGACGGCGGCAGCAGGCGGCCCAGGTCCATGTCCGCCGAGGCGCTGAAGTTCTCCTTGAAGGTCGGGCTGGCGGGCATCCGCTCCTTCACCGTGTGGTAGTCCGCGTCCTGCTGCTCGTAATTGCCGTTCAGCGAGAGCACGTCGGAGAAGGCGGCCGTCACGTCGGCGCGCATGGCCCGGCTGGTCTTCTTCTTGACGTTGGAGACGCGCAGCTCGTTGAACCAGATCTGCGTGCGCGCCGGCGCGCTGCCGTGGTTGGTCACACCCAGCAGCATGGTGGTGATCCGCGTGATGGTCGGGTTGCCCAGCACCCGCACCTGGCCGCCGTCGGGCAGCACGATGGGCTTGTCCGGGTTCTCGTGGTCGCGCTGGGCGCCTGTGAACTGGTCGATGGCCGTGATCTCGGCCAGGATCACGTGCATGTTGTTGAGGGGGTCCCAGGCCGGCCGCACGTACTTGGAGTACTCGTAGTAGTTGCCCGGTGTGGACTGCAGGCGCAGGTGGTACTCCAGCAGATTCATGCCGTAAGCGTGCAGGTAGGCCAGCGAGTCCGCCGGGGTCTTGCCGCTGCCGCCGTGGGCGAACATCTTCAGCTCGCGGTACTCGCTCAGGTTGACCGGCAGGTCCAGGGTCTTGCTCACCCAGGCCGTGCGGCCGTAGGGCAGATCCTCCAGCTCCAGCACCAGGCTCTGCTCGCGGGCCTCCACGCCGGTCACCAGATCCTGGTTGCCGGAGACGCCGGGCGGGCTGATGTAATCCTCGCTGTTGTCGAAATTGTTCAGCACGCTCACGTCGAAGCCCGTCGTGTCGCCCTCCGTGGTCGTCTTCACCCACTCCGTCCCCACGATGTTCAGCTCCGCCAGGGTGACGGCCACCGGTTCGTGGAAGCCCGTGAACCAGAGCCGGAGTCCGTTGATCTGGTCCAGGCGCGGGCTGCCCACGCGCCGCTGGTTGGAGTCGTTCAGCGGGATGCGGATGAAGATCCAGTTGCTGCCCTCGATGGGCGAGACGTAGTTGTCGTAGCGCGCATCCGCCGGGTTCAGCGGGACGCTGTAGCTGAAGTAGTTGTTCAGGTCGTCCAGCGAGAGGTTGCCGTTGCGGTCCTCCGAGTCCGGGTAGTACTGGTCCGAGTCCTGGGAGTTGCCCTCGCTGCCGTGGGACTTGTCCACGATCTCGCCTGCGCTGTCCATCCGCACCCAGTTGTCCATGGACCAGGGCTCCGCCGGATCGCGGAAGAGGTCGGCGTCCACGTCCCACCAGTCGAAGGCGTTGTCCACGTTGGTGACGCCGTAGGCGCCCAGCTGGGCCACCTGATCCTCCACCGTGCCGCTCCAGCTGAATAGCTCGTCGGGCAGGGGCCACGGCGGGTCCGCGCCGTTGCGGCCGTCCAGGCCCTTGTCCTCGTCCAGCTGCAGGACGTTGTCGTTGTTCTCGTCCTCCTTCTGGAGGATGCCATTGGGGATCACATCCTCGGAGACCACGCCCAGATCCAGGTTCAGGCGGCCGGACAGGTCGCCCTGGAGCAGCAGGGTCAGCTCGATGAATTTCTTGCGGCTCAGGTCGTCGTAGGCGTTGCGGAAGTCGTAGTAGAGGCCGCCCCAGCTCAGATCGCGCGAGAGCGGCTCGCCACCCAGGGTCTGGTCGCTGCCGCTGGCCGCCTGACTGGCCAGCAGGAAGGGCGCGTAATCCACGCGTAGCACGCGCACCTCGTTGCTCACACCTTCCTGGTTGCTCTCGTCGTAGTTGGGCCAGATCTCGCGCGAGGGCACCTTGGTGGCCGGGTTGACCCAGCCCATCCAGCCACGCAGGCCCAGCAGCTCCTGCTCGGGCAGCGAGGAGAGCCCCCACTGGGTGTGGCTCAGCGAGAGCGGGATCTCCTGCTTGCTGCTCTCGAAGTCGTCCACGTAGGCCACGCCGTGGTTGTCCCCCGTGTCCGGGTTGTTGGAGGGGTTGGGGTCCGGCATCACCACGGCGTATTCGGTCTCGAAGGTCAGGCGCGAGGGCGCCTCGGCCTCGATGAAGGGCAGGGCATCCATCCAGCTGGTCATCAGGCGCGGGGAGAACACCAGCCGGGCGTGCAGGTCCAGCACGCTGTTCTTGATGGGCTCGTTGCCCAGCCGCACCTTGCGCTCGGCGCTCTCTTCGTTGAAGTAGATGTAGGCCGCGCCCAGCTTGCTGATGTCCTTGCCGTTGTCCCACAGCTCCAGCTCCGCCGTCACGCCGGCGAAGGTCTTCTTGCGCAGTTGGAAGAGCTGAGGCGTCTCGTAGCTCACCTGGATCTTCTGGTCTTCCTTGGTGTAGTTCGGGTTGGTGATCCGGATCAGGCCCGCCTGCTCGTCCAGTGTGTAGTCGGAATTCACCGCCAGACGCTTGCCGTTGGCCGTCACCACCACGTTGGTCACGTTCCAGCCCAGGCTGATCACTTCCGTGCCCACCTTGGCCGAGGAGCTGAGACGGTAACGCTGGTTCAGATCCTGCCACTTGGGGTCCGGGCTCTGGCTGTAGTAGCTGCCGCGCAGGTCGTAGAGCGTGTCCATCTCCGCGTCCGCGAAGCCCGCCACCCGCGTGAACGTGTTCAGCGCGGGATCCAGCCGGTTGGGTGCGCGCACGTAGCCGTCGTAGAGGTCGGCGAAGGGATAGCCGGCCTCGACCAGCGTGTTCTTCAGCGCACTGTTGCCGGCCTGGCGATGCAGCACCCAGCCGGCGGGATCGTCCTCCGCGGCGAAGGGCAGCGGGCTGGGGAACCAGACGTTGCCCGTCTTGCTCTCGATCCAGCGTTCATCCACTTTCAGGTCGTTGCCCTGGGCGTTGCGCTGCAGGTCCCAGACGTCCAGGTAGAGTACGCTCAGGTAGTTGTCCGCGCCCTGGTTGATCTGGTTGGAGGAGCCGGAGACCACTCTGCCGATGCTCATCTCGAACTTGGTGGCGTCCATCTCCGTGCTGCCCAGGTTGAAGACGTTGCGCAGCTGCAGGTCCCACCAGGGCTGGCTGCTGGGGCTGAAGTGCAGCGGGAAGACCACCACCACGGGGTCGCCGCTGGCGGCGTTGAAGGTGCCTGTGTGGATCACCGTGCTGTCCTGGCCGTAGTCCTCGAACCACTGCCGCAGGGCCTCGGGATTGCGCACCGTGTAGCTCATGGCGTAGTACTTGCCCGGCTGGATGCTGTTCAGGCGCAGGATGCCGCGCTGCTTGTCCAGCGTGAATGCCGAACTGGTTTCGCCTTCGTTGCGCACCATCATGCGGTAATCACTGGCCACCACCCGGCCGCTGGGGTCGATCAGGGTCAGCGGGTTGCCTTGGTCTTGGGGGGTGAACTCGTAGAGCTGGAAGGCGTCGATATCGAAATCCTGGGGCGCTACCCGGTTCCAGGTGGTGGCTTCGAAGACTCGCGCCTGGTGCCGGTAGTACTCGTTGATGTAGAAGTAGCCGGTCTCGTGCTGGCCGGGGCCCAGTTCGCGGGTCTGGTCCGAGGTCTGGCCCGTGAAGGTCTGTTGCTTGGACTCGTTCTTCTCCGTGGAGGCGATGCCCGTCAACCGCAGGGGCCCGAAGCGGTTGATCATTTTCAAGCCGAACAGGCCGCCCGAGCGGTCGTTGAACTGCACGTACTTGGTGGAGGGCAGGGCCAGGCTGATGTTGCCCGCCTCGATCTTCTCGATGATCTCCTCGGGCTCGCCCGTGTAGGTGATGGACAGGTTGTTCTCGAAATCGAAGCTGCGCTCGGTGTTCTGGTCGATGTGGACGTCCACCTTCTCGCCGATCTTGCCCACCACCGTGAACTGCTGTTCCTGATCCAGCCGGAAGTCGTTCTGATTGTTGGCGAAGGCGCTGGCGGACTCGGATTCGCGCTTCTCCGAGCGGTAGGTCCCCTTCAGGTTGATGTTGCCGTGCACGTTCAGGCCGATGCGCCCGCTGCCGAAGATCCGGCGGAAGGTTTTGCTCTTCACTTTGAAGGGGATGTCGATCTCGATGTGGTCCTTGCCCGCCGTGGCCGGCTTGAGGGCGTTGTCCGCCAGGCCCTGGCGCAGGCTGCGGCTGTTGCCCGCCCCCACCCGCGTCAGCAGTTCCTGGTCCAGCGGCAGCAAGCGCGTGCCCAGCAGGCGCCCGTCCTTGCCCAGCGCCTGGTAGACCAGGTTGAGATCCAGGGTGTCCACCTGGAAATTCAGCGGCAGCTCCCGGGGCAGCAGGGGCAGGGTGAAGTCCTCCCGCGCCGAGCGGCGGGGCTCGGGCCGGTTGGGGTCGGGCGGGTGGAGCAACTGCCGGGTACTCAGCCCGTAACTGGACGCCTCCCCGGCCCGGACCCCCAGCAGGAGCAGGCAGAGCAAGAACCAGACGGGCAGAAGTGGAGCTGCCAGGCGGCTGTGTCGAGGGTGGTTCAAGAGTTCCGCTTCAGTTGCCGCCCGCGATTCGGCCCCGACGGTGCGGCGCACGCCCGGGCTGGTCCTGGATCATGTCGGTCAGGGCTTGGCCAGGTTCGATGGGCGGCCTGAATGCCGCCTGCGACCTGTGTTCAACTCCGGAGCCAGGTTCGATCGCAACTCCTGTGAATGGATGGCGGAGGGAATGTAGCAAGCCAAAGGACGAGCACACAGGGCGCCCCGGCCTCGAAAGCCCTTGGATTGTATCGGATGCCGGCGGGGGCGAATTCGCTCCCCGGAAGGCGGAAATCAGCTCAGATTCAGCGCCGCATACAGCCGGCACAGCATGTCCATGAACTCCGTCCGAAAGCCGGGCATGCGATCCAGGTCCCAGAGCTCGAACTCGAAATGGCCCAGGGCCTGGTACTCGAAGGTGTGCAGCAAGTGTTCATCCTTCAGCGGCATGATCCCCGGCCGATGCCCGCGCAGCCAACCCAGCAGTTCACGCCGGTGCTCCGCCAGGAATTCAGGATGCATGACGATGCGCGCGGCCCAGTCGAATTCCACCCGCACTTCGCGAACCGGCGCCGGCAGGTCCGCCCGGGGCGCGGCGCCGTCCAGCAGTTCCGGCGGGCAGAGGCCGCTGAGGGCCAGGCAGCGCGCGCCGGAGGCCGCCAGCCAGTCCCTCATCCGCTCGTCCGACCAGCTCCGGGCCGTGCCGTCCAGGGTCAGCAGCAGCGGTGGATGCTCCCGCGTCAGTTGGCGCAGGGCCGCCAGCAGTTCGGGGGCGTCGGCATCGGCGCGCGCGTCGGGTTCGTCCACGCGCAGGCTGACCCCCAGACCCAGGTTCGCGGCCTGCTGCAGAAGGGCGCGCAACTCGCCATGGCTGCGCGGCCGCAACAGGCCTGCCGGCGAGATGCGCAGCACGGCGTTGCCCAGCTCGGCGGCGGCGGCCGTGGCCAGCCGGTCGCTCAAGGATTCCGCGTCCACGCCGGCGGGCAGCAGGTCGCTGGCCAGCGGCGGCAGTCCGCAGCGCAGGTAGAGGGGAGTCTGCCAGTTCTCGCGCAGGGCGGCCGCCGCCAGCAACGCTGAGAACTCCCAGGGACTTTGACCTGCCCAGCCCTGCTCGAAAACCAGCCCGGCGACAGCGCGCTGGCGCGCCGAGCGCAGCACCAGTCGCGCCAGGTCGTAGCAGTGACCGCCCAGCCGCACGGCCAGCAGGACGCCGCCGCCGCTCTCCCGCGGGACGGCGGGCTCCAGCGAGGCCAGCTGGATGCCCTTCCAGGCCGCCGCCGAGCGCAGGATCTGCCGCAGCTGCGTGCGGATGGTCGCGTTGGGGTTGAAGATCGCGTTGCGCGCCAGGGCGTCCACGGCTCCCGGCGGCAGCTCGTCTGCCCGGAAGCCCGTCACCCGGCCCTCCTCCAGCAGCAGGATCTGGGCCAGGGATTGCCGCATGTCGTCCAGATCGCGAAACATGGTGCCTCCTTCCCGGCTGCCGGTCGGTGTGTGCGCCTGCAGGCCGTCGGATCCTCAGGAATGGATGAGGATCACGTCCTCCTGGTCGGTGCCATCCGCCACCCGCACTTCGCCGTCCAGGTCGATGACCAGATTGTTCTCGCTGCGCACGCCGTAAGCCGGCAGATAGATGCCGGGTTCCACGGACATGACCGTGCCGGGGAGCAGCGCGCGCTCCTCGCGCGTCTCCAGGTTGTCCAGGTTCGCCCCGCTGCCATGGACGGATTCGTCGATGCTGTGGCCCGTGCGATGGATGAAGAACTCACCCAGGCCGGCCTCGCGGATCAGGCCGCGCGCCGCCTCGTCGGCCTCCCAGCCGCGGATCTCATGCCCCACCGCCAGCCGGGCGCCCACCAGGTTGCGCACGGCGCGGCGCGCGTTGCGCACCAGGCGCCAGGTGGCCTCGATCTCGGTGGGCAGCTCGCGCCCGGTCCAGGCCATCCAGGTCTGGTCCGCGAAGATGCAGCCCGGTTGCCGTTCCTTGGCCCAGAGGTCGATCAGCACCAACTGCCCGGGCTGGATGTGATTCTCACTGCCCACCTCGTGATGGGGCAGGGCCGTGTGCGGGCCGCAGGCCACGATGGGTGGGTGGTCGGTCTCCAGTTCGGCGCAGTCGAAGCGCTTGAGGATCCAGTCCTGCACGTCCAGCTCGCTGATCCGGCGGTTCTCCGCCAGCGCCCGGCCGATCTCGCCGCAGGCGTCGCGGGCCACGTGGCGTAGGATCTCCGCCGCACGGAAGTGGCTGCGCACTTGCTCGGCGCCCAGCCGCGCCGTGATGGACTGGGCCAGATTCTCGCTGGACACCACCTCCGCGCCCAGGCTGCGGATCAGGTCCACCGTGCCGGCGTCCACCAGCGACAGCGCGGGATTGGCGGCCAGTGGACTGGTCTCCATGGCCACGCGCCGGGCGCCGCCCAGGCAATGGCCCAGTTCCTGGCGCAGGGATTCGTAGGACAGATAGGTCCGTCGCTGCCCGGGCACACCCGCCAGGGTGCGGCACTCGATGGCGTGCTCCAACCGGACGGGCGTGCCGATGGCGGGGATCCAGTAGAAGGCCCGGCGCGTGCGGATTTGCCCGGCCGGCAGGTCCAGCACCCGCTCCGCCACCGGATTGCGGTTGTGCAGGACGAACAGCAGCCAGCCGTCCAGCTCCCGCTCGCGCAACTGCTCCTGGACCTGGCCCAGTCTCCACGCCATGAATTCCCCTCCGCTGTGGTGGATCAGGGACGACACGACCCCGCAGCCGCAGCCGGGGACGTGGTTGAATTGTGCGGCAATTCTCGCACTTTCCGCGCTGGAACCCAAGGTCTGAACACGCAGCCAGGGCGCCGGGCGCCCAGCGGAGGGAAGATGATCTACCTGGATCACAACGCGTCGACGCCCCTGGCGCCGGAAGTGAAAGCGGCCATGCTGCCCTGGCTGGATGGCGCCGTGGGCAATCCCTCCAGCGGCCACGCCTTCGGCCAGGCCTGCCGCGCCGCCGTGGAACTGGCGCGTCGGCAGCTGGCCGCGCTGCTGGGCTGCCATCCCTACGACGTGCTGTTCACCAGCGGCGGGACGGAATCCAACAACTGGGTATTGCAGGGACTGGTCCGGCGCTTCGGCCCCTGCCACATGCTGGTCAGCGCCGTGGAGCACCCCGCCGTGCTCGAAGTCTGCCGCTTCCTGGCAAGCCAGGGCGTGGAGACCACCTTATTGCCCGTGGACGAGTTGTGCCGCGTGCGCGTGGAGGACGCGGAGCGCGCCATGCGGCCGGACACGCGCCTGCTGAGCGTGATGCTGGCCAACAACGAGACCGGCACGCTGCAGCCCGTGGCCGAGTTGGCGGCGCTCTGCCGCTCCCGTGGCATCCTGTGTCACACGGACGCGGCCCAGGTGCTGGGCAAGCTGCCCGTGGACGTGAGCGCGCTGAGCGTGGATCTGCTCAGCGTGGCCGGTCACAAGCTCAACGCGCCCAAGGGCGTGGGCGCCCTCTACCTGCGCGGCGGCGTGGAGCTGCCGCCCCTGCTCTACGGGGCCGGCCACGAACGCGGACTGCGGCCGGGCACGGAGAACGTGCTGGAATTGGTCGGGCTGGGCGCGGCGGCCCGGCGCTTCGTGGAGGACGGCGCGGAGATCACGGCAGAACTGCGCCGGCTGCGCGACCGGCTGGAGACCGAGCTGCGCGCCCGCGTCCCCGGCTTGCGCATCCATGGAGAGGGCGCCGAGCGGCTTCCCAACACGACCAGCGTCTATCTGCCCGGCCGGCGCGTGGATGATCGCCTGGCCCGCTGCCCAGAGCTGGCCGCAAGCGCCGGCGCCGCCTGCCATGCGGACAGCACGTCCCCCAGCCACGTGCTGACGGCCATGGGCTTGTCGACGGAAGTGGCGGAGCGTACCCTGCGCCTGTCGGTGGGCCTGGGCAACACGGAAGAGGAAATGGTGCGGGCGGCGGAGCTGCTGACGAGGTGAGTGAATTCTCACGGGAAGACGCGAAGGAACAGCCAAGAAAGGCAGGTTTTAGTAGAGATTGCCTTAATGCATCTTGTGAGTAGGCGTTGATCAAAAGTAAAAAACTATTACTAGGCAACATTCTGTCTATCAGTAACAAACAAATCCATCATTATAATGAACGAAGGAATGGGTAACAACAAACTCGCTTAGCGCCGAAAAGCACAACATAGAGGTGCTTGAATAACGACCCATAACCTGCTATCCCTTCGGATTTCTTCGCGTCTTCCCGTGCCACGCTCTACGCCTGTGGCGGATTAGTAATCCGTCAGGTTGGCGCGCAGGCGCTCCGCCACCGGGCCCGGCATGGCCTCGAACACGTGTCCCGTGATCGCCTCGTAGGCCTCGATGTACTTGTGGGCCGTGGAGACGCGCATCTCGTCGGTGATCGGCGGCAGCTCGCCGTCGCCCAGGAAGCCGCGGTCGGCCAGCCAGGTGCGCAGGTGGTCCTTGTCGATCCGGCGCTGCTCGGCGCCCTGCTCGAACAGGCTCTGATAGCTGTCCACGTACCAGTAGCGACTGCTGTCCGGCGTGTGGATCTCGTCCATCAGCGTGATACGGCCCTGGGCGTCCAGTCCGAACTCGTACTTGGTGTCGACGAGGATCAC
>DYSB01000207.1 GCA_020726405.1 Acetofilamentum sp.
GCTCTGGCACTGCTCTGGCACCGCTCTGGCACTGCTCTGGCACCGCTCTGGCACCCTACTCCTGGTTGACCCAGCCCGCCGTCAGCTTGCGCAGGCGCACGGTGAGGCCATCGATCAGCGAATAGAAGACCGGAACCACCACCAGCGTCAGCACCGTGGCCACGGTCATGCCGAAGATCACAGCAATGGCCATGCCCTGCCACCACTGCGTGGAGTCTGTCTCGCCCACCCAGTGCCACTGCTTGAAGTCGAAGGAGACGCCCAACGCCATGGGCATCAGGCCCAGCACCGTGCAGGCGGCCGTGAGTAGCACCGGCCGCAGGCGCGTCATGCCCGCCTGGACCAGCGCGTCGAACTTGCTAAGGCCGCGCTCGCGCAGCTGGATGGTGTAGTCCAGCAGCACGATGGCATTGTTCACCACCACACCCGCCAGACTGATCACGCCGATGCCGGTCATGATGATGCCGAAGGGCATGCGCGTCACCAGCAGACCGAAGAAGACGCCGATCAGTGAGAGCAGCACGGTAAAGACGATCACCAGCGGCGTGGACAGGCTCTTGAACTGGCTGACCAGCACCAGGCCGATGAGGAAAATGGCGACCATAAAGGCTTTGCCCAGGAAGGCCTCGGCCTCGTCCTGCTCTTTGCTCTGACCGGCGAAGTTCAGGCTGTAGCCCACGGGCAGCGAATACTCCTTGAGCAGGTCCTTCACCTCGACCAGTGCGTCGTTGGGCAGGCGACCCTCCACGTCGGCGGTCACCGTGACGACGCGTTTCTGGTCCACGCGGTTGATGCCGCCCAGCCCGGTGGTCAATTGCACGTCCGCCACGCTGGAGAGCGGGACCAGCTTGCCGCCTTCCACCACCAAGTTGAGATCCTGCACGTCCTCCACCGTCTTGCGATAGGGCTTGTCGAAGCGGACCGTGATGTCCACGTCCTGCTCGTCCTCGCGGAAACTGCCCGTCTCGGCGCCATTGAAGGCCGTGCGCACGGCGCCGCCGATCTGCGCAGTGGTGAGGCCCAAATAGGCCGCGCGTTCGCGGTCCACGCGAATCTGAATCTCCGGCTTGCCGCGGTCGAAGTCGCTCTGCAGGTTGACCAGGCCCTTCACTCCCTTGATGTGCACCATGATCTGGTCGGCCAGATCGCCCAACTGGCGGAATTCCTGCCCAGAGATTTCTATGGTGACGGGCTTGCCCGTGGGCGGCCCCTCCTCCTGCTTCTGCACCACCACTTTGGCCCCCGCCACCTGGGTCAGGCCGGCGCGCAGCTCGGCCATGGTCTGCGTGGTGGGGTTCTTCCGGAATTCGCGATCCACCATGTCGATGGAGACGCGGCCCTTGTTGGCCGGGCCGCCCGAAGGGCCACCCATATCGAAAGTGGAGGTCCCCACGCCGGCCTGGGCCACGTAAGTCTGGACATCCTGGTAGGGGCCCATGCTGGCCTCCACCCGCCGCAGGTAGGCATCGGTGGCCTCCAAGCGGCTCCCGGAGGGCAGCTCGAAATCCACATAGACCTTTTTGGGATCGACCGCCGGGAAAAACTCGGTGCCTGTCCCGAAGGCGGCATTGAGAGCGATCATCACGAACAGCAGGAGATGCGCTCCCATAATCACTGAGATCCGGTGATTGAGGGCCCACACCAGCACCCTCTTGTAGGACTGCGCGAAGGCGGCGTCGCGATGGTCGGCGCCGGCGCCGCCATGGCCCTTTTTGATGCGCAAGAGCCAGCCCGCGATCACTGGGTTGATGGTCATGGCGATGAACAGCGAGCTGCTGAGCACGATGATCAGCGTGATGGGCAGATAGCTCATGAACTCGCCCATGATGCCCGGCCAGAAGACCATGGGAAGGAACGCCCCCAGGGTGGTCAGCGTGGAGCCGATGATCGGCCAGGCCACTTCCTTGGTGGCCTTGGAAGCCGCGTCGAAGGGCTTGTGGCCTTCCTGCATGAAGCGGTAGATGTTCTCCACCACCACCACGGCGTTGTCCACCAGCATGCCCAGCGCCAGGATCAGACTGAACAGCACGATCATGTTCAGCGTGTAGCCCAGCGCCTGGATGATGATCACGCCCATCAGCATGCTGAGCGGAATGGCCGTGGCCACGATCAGGCTGGTGCGGAAACCCAGGAAGAAGACCAGCACCACCATCACCAGGATCAGCGCGTTGATGATCCCGTTCTCCAGCTCGTCCACCATGCCCTTGATGTCTTTGGACTGGTCGCTGCTGAAGGTGATGCGCGTGGTGGGGGGCAGGTTGGGCAGCATCTTGCCGATGCGCGCACGGGCCTCGTCCACGATGGTGATGAGGTTCTCGCCGGAGCGCTTGGACAGGCTGATGGTGACACACTCGGCCTGATCCATCCGCGCTGTGGAACTGCGATCCTTGAAGCCGTAGGTCACTGTGGCCAGATCCCGCACGTAAATCGGGAAATGCTCGTCGGCCTTGACCACGAAGCCGCCGATCTCCGACGGGGTGGCGATCTCGCCCGGGACGCGCAGCAGGTAGCTGTAGGCGCCCACGTCCATGCTGCCGCCGGGCATATTGATGTTCTCGTCGCGGATGACGTTCTGCACGTCTTCCAAGGATAGCCGGTAGTGGCGCAGCTTCTCCGGGTCCACATTCACCTGGACCTCGCGCTCCAGGCCACCCGAGATGGCCACGTCCAGCACGCCGGGAATGGTCTCCAACTCGTCCTGGACGTCTTCGGCCACGTCTTTCAGCTCTGCCGGGCTGTATTCGCCGGAGACATTGACCAGCAGCACCGGGAAGGCGCTGAAGTTCACCTCGTTGACGACGGGGTCCTCGGCATCGGCGGGCAGCTCGGCTCGGGCCGCCTCCACCTTTTCGCGCACCTTGGAGAGCATGTCGTCCACGTCCTCGTCGGCGTCGAACTCGATGGAGATGACGGAGACGCCCTCGGAGGATTGGGAACGCATTTCCTTGATCTTGTCGATCTCACTGAGTTTGGTCTCGATCTCCTTGGTGACCAAGTTCTCCATGTCCTCCGGGCTGGTGCCGAAGTAGAACGTGGAGACGATCACGAAGGGGATGGTGATGTCCGGGGAGGATTCCCGCGGCAGGGTCTTGTAGCTCACAAAGCCCATCGTGACGATCATCACGATCAGGGTGAAAATGCCCGCGCGGTTTCGCAGGGCCAGGTCGATGAAACCCATCTCGGTGCCTCTTCTCTTGTTCGGCCCAGCGGTGCCGGGCGGGCCGTCAGCGCTTGGCCTGCTCCGTCACCTGGACCGCGGCGGGGGCGTCCACGACAGCCAGCGCCTGGCCGGGCACCAGTCCGCGATAGCCGCTGACGATGAGCCGCTCGCCGGCCTTGAGGCCGCCCAGCACTTCCACCTGGTCGCCGTCGCGCTCGCCCAGGCTGAGCACGCGCATAGCGGCATTGCCGCCCTCCTCCACGAACACCACGTCCTGGTCCCCCTGGCGCTGCACCACGGTGACGGGCACCACAAGGCTCGCGGCGTCGCGGCCCCGGCGGATCTCCACCGTGCAGGCCATGCCGGGCCGCAGCGCGGCACTTTTCTCCAGTTTCAGCTCCACGGGCAGCGTGCGGCTGCGGGCATCCAGCACCGCGCCCACCCACTGGATGCGCGCCGGGACCTCGATGCCCGCCTCGGAGACGCGCACCGTGGCCGCGGCGCCTTTCGCGGCGCGCGCCACCTGATTCTCCGGCACGCCGCAACGGACCTTCAGGTCGCCCTGGACCACCTGCAGCAACGGTGAGCCGGGATTGACCAGTTCGCCCACATCCACCAGCCGCTCGGCGATAATGCCCGCCTTGGGAGCCGTCAGAAAGCAGTTCTCCAGGTCGATCCGCGCGTTGGCCAGGCCGGCCTCGGCCATCTTCAGGCCGTTCTGGGCCTTCTTCCAGTCCGACTCGCTGATGCTCTGACCCGCCCGGTACAGGCGGTCGGCGTTCTCGAAGTCCAGCTGGGCGTTGCCGGCCTGGGCCTGGGCGGCGTCGAAGGCGGCCTGATAGCGCCGGCTGTCCAGCACCAGCAGGGTGTCGCCGGCCCTGACCCGCGCCCCGCGATCCGCCACCACCCGGCGCAGCGTGCCGCTCACCTGGGAGGAGAGCACGGCGTCGTTCTCGGCCTGCACTTCGCCCACCAGCAGCAGGCGGCTGCTAAAAGCGCGGGGCGCCAGCACTTCCACCACCACGTTGATCTTGTCCTGCTGGGTCGTGCCCTCCAGGACATCCTTGCTGCCCTTCTCGTCCTGGGCCGCCTTGCCGTTGCCGCCGCAGCCGATCAGGACCAGCGTCCCGGCCGTCAGCAGGGCCAGGGTCGTGCGCCGGGCACCGCCGGCGACTCGCATCCATGCCATGTCTATTCCTCGCTCTTGTAATTCAGGTCCTGGTAGCTGGTCTGGTCCAGCAGCCCCAGTGCGTGCAACAACCCGATCCGCGCCTTGAGCAGCTCGAAACGGGCCTGGGCCTCGTTCAGGCGCGCCGCCTTCATGGCCATGCGGGCGTCCCGCAGTTCCAACTCGGAGCCTGCGCCGCCCTCGCGCCGCGTCTCGGCGATCTTCAACCCCTCCGCCGCCGCCTCCGAATTGCGGCTCCAGGCCTGCATGTCCAGGTTGCGACGCTGCAGCTCATCCAGGGCCGTCCGGCATTCCAGGCGGATGGCGTCCTGCAGCACGCTGTCGTCAGCCCTGGCCTTGCGCAGATCCTGCCGGCTCTTCACCACCTGGCTGGTGGTGCGGAAGCCGTTGAAGATGGGCAGGCTCGCCTGCAGACCGATGTTCCAGCTGTTGTTCCAGCTCTCGGACTGGCTGAACATGTCCCACTGGTTGGCCCGCTCCCAATTGGCGAAAGCCGCCAGGGTGGGCAGGTGCTCGGCCTGGTAGACCTTCACGGCCCGGCGGTAGCCCGTCACCAGATTCGCTGACATGGTCACCTCCGGCCGGTGCTCCAGCGCGAAGTCGATCAGGCGGTGCTGGTCTTCCGGACCGATGCCGCTCTCCAGCCGACGACCTTCCAGC
>DYSB01000208.1 GCA_020726405.1 Acetofilamentum sp.
GAGGATCCCCTTATCGACAGGATTCGAAATTTCTTTAACACAGTAAGACTAGCGCGTGTAGACGGTGATGCCGTGAGACGAAAGGGAATGGACGCGGCCTTTGGGCAGGCCGAGGGATGTTCGCGATCGTCTGACGTGGGTGGTCCGGACATCCGGCAAGGCAAAGTGTTCCTGATACGATGTCCTTGTGATGCCGGAGAACGCATGCTTCAAGGCCGGAACGGTTGCAGTTCCAGCTCCTGGATGACCCGGTAGTGCTTCTGGTTGGCGGTGCAAAGCGATCGATTCGTCTCCACGGCCGTGGCGGCGATGAGAGCGTTGGCCACGCCCAGGGCCGTTCCCAGCCCGTACTCCTCCACGTAGATGGAAGCCCGATGCCCGATGCGTTCCGACAAGGGCAGCAGCTGGATCTCTGCCGCCTGCAGGAAGGCCTTGATGGTCCGCAGCTCCTGCCGGTCGCGCGCGCCCTGGATCAGTTCCATGTAGGACACGACGGACATGGCCCGCTCCGTCGCTCCGTCCAAGGCGCGGGCCGCCTTGAGGTTGCCCCGCAGCGCCCAGATCAGCACATCCGTGTCAATCAGCATGGTGGCGGCTCCGGCGCAAGCGGCGCACATGGCCGGCCACGTCTGCAGGGTCCTCCCGGTCTCGCCACATGCCGAAACCGGGCAGGCTGGCCACGGGGGGGCGTGCCGCTGGGTCCCGGTCCGGGGCCACCAGCAAGGCCCGCAACTTGCCCCGATGGAGGATGGTGACGGTCTCGCGGCGGTCCAGGGCCCGCAGGACTTCGGCCATGCGGCGCCGCAGATCCAGGGTGGTGGCTTCCATGGTTTCTCCAAATGCACACTTGAACTGTGCAGTGAAGAACGGCATCGCGGGCCGGGAAGTCAAGATCCATCGAGGGGCACGTGCCCCCAGCACGGATCGCCGACAGGCTGCCTGGACAGAACGGACACCCTTCCCTTGTTACCTTGGCCGCCGTTCCCAAGACGAACCAACGCGAGGACACCATGACCAGTTACTCCCGCCAGATGGCGCAGTTCGTGCTCGGCCTCCGCTATGAGGAGATTCCCGCCGACGTCCTGCAGCAGGCCCGCCACTTCCTCTACGACTCCATCGGCTGCGCCTACGGCAGCGTGCACACACGCGACGTAAACGCCCTGCGCGGCCTCTACACGGACCTGGGCGGCAAGCCCGAGGCCACGCTGATCGGCTTCGGCGACCGGCTGCCGGCCATCAGCGCCAGCTTGGTGAACAGCCTGATGATCCGCGCGCTGGACTTCAACGACATCTACTGGAAGGAGGACCCCAGCCATCCCTCCGACCTGATCCCCGCCGCCCTGGCCGCCGGCGAGCTGGCGGGCCGCTCGATGCAAGACGTGCTGGTGGCCATCCTGGTGGCCTACGAGTTCGAGCAGCGCCTCTGCCTGTTCGCCACCCCGGGCGTGCGCGAGCGCGGCTGGCACCACGCCACGCTGACCCAGTTCGTCAGCCCGCTGGTGGCCGGTCTGCTGCTGGGGCTGAACGAGGACCAGCTGGTGCACGCCATCGGCATCGCCGGCTGCCACAGTCACACCATTGGCTGCCCCACGGCGGGCAAACTGACCATGATGAAGAACACAGTGGACCCGTTGGCCGTCCAGGCCGGCGTCCAGGCGGTGCTGATGGCCCAGCGCGGGTTCACGGGCACCGAGGCGGTCTTCGAGGGCAAGGAAGGTTTCCAGCACTGCTTCGGGCCGGGCTGGGACGAGGACGCCCTGCTGGGCGCGCTGCCCGGGACGCCCGGCGGGCGGCCCTGGAAGATCCTCGAGTGCGGCATGAAAGCCTTCCCGACAGAGGCGCTCACCCACACGCACCTCTCGGCCACGCTCAAGGCCATGAAGAAGGGCGGCTTCAGCTGGCAGGAAGTGGAGAGAGTCACCGTGACCAGCATCGCGCGGGCCTGCGACATCCTGTTCGACCCGCACAAGTACCGGCCGGAGAGCCGTGAGACAGCGGACCACAGCCTGCCCTACTGCATCGCCGCGGCCATCGTGGACGGCAAGATCAGCACGGCCAGTTTCAGTGACGAGAAGATCCACGACCCGGCCATCCGCGAGGTGATCGACCGGATCCAGGGCGAGGCCTCGCAGGAGTTCGAGCAGATGTTCCCGGCCAAGCAGCCCAGCCGCGTGCGCATCCTCAGCAAGGGCGGCGTGGAAGTGGAGGAGTACCTGGAGTACCCCAAGGGCGACCCGCGCGAGCCCATGACGCAGGAGGACCTGGACGCCAAGTTCGACGGTCTGGCGACGGCCAAGCTGGACGAGCCGGCCCGCGCCCGGGTCAAGCAGGCGATCTACGGCTGTGATACACTGAGCGCGCGCGAGTTCCTGGACGCCCTGCGGTTCTAAAACTGGGTCACGAAAGCAGGGACACGAAGTCCACGAAGTAGGAAGAAGAGCACGAAGATTTCGGTTGGATTCATTGACTCGGGTGGTTCGATCCGCCCCTGTTTCCTCCTTCCCGCTCTTCTCATCCCTTCGTGCCCTTCGTGTCCGTTGGGATTCATTGAACCGGGGGGAGTGTGGACGAGCTGCTGACGGTGGAGGATCTCCACTTCTTTTATGGCGAGCGGCGGGCGCTGGACGGGCTCTCGCTCACGCTGCAGGCGGGCGAGGTCCTGGGCCTGCTGGGTCCCAACGGTGCCGGGAAGAGCACGCTGATTGCCCTGTTGACAGGCCTGCTGCGGCCCGCCGCGGGGCGCGTGGCCGTCAAGGGAGAGGATCCGCGCACGGCGGCCGCCCGGGCCGGGCTGGGGCTGGCTCCCCAGGAGCTGGCCCTCTATGACGATCTGAGCGCGCGGGAGAACCTGCGCTTCTTCGGCCGGATCCAGGGACTGCGCGGCCCGCGGCTGGAGCAGCGCGTTCGCACCGTGCTGGAGGAGAGCGGGCTGACGGAGCGCGCCGCCGACCGGGTAGCGGGTTTCTCCGGCGGCATGAAGCGGCGCCTCAACCTGGCCGTGGCCCTGCTGCACGAACCCGCCGTGCTGCTGCTGGACGAACCCACCGCGGGGGTGGATCCCCAATCCCGCCTGGCCCTCTACGAGCTGGTGGAGCGTCAGCGCGCCCTGGGGCGCGGCGTGCTCTACGCCACGCACTACATGGAGGAGGCCCAGCGCCTCTGCGATCGCGTGGCCATTGTGGATCACGGCCGCCTGCTGGCCCTGGACACCGTGCCCGCCCTGCTGGCCGTCCACGGGGGGCCGGCCCTGCTGGTGGCCGAGCGCGGTGCCGAGACTCTGCGCGTGGAGACCCGCGCGCCGCTGGAGGATCTGGCCCGCCTGCAGGCCGCCGGTCCGCTGGACTCCTTCACCCTGCGCCAGCCCGACCTGGAGCAGGTCTTCCTGCGTCTCACCGGCCGCCAGCTGAGGGATTGACCATGGGCACGCTCTTCGCCATCGCCGGCAAGGATCTGCGCCTGCTGCTGCGCGACCGGGCCGGACTTTTCTTCACTTTCGGCTTCCCGTTCCTCTACGCCCTGTTCTTCGGCGCCATCTTCTCGCCGGACGGGGACGAAGCCAACCGGCGCATTCCCCTGCGGTTGGTGGATCTGGACGGCAGCCCGGCCGCGGCGGCCTTCCTGGATTCCCTGGCGGCGCGGCCCGGACTGGACGCCCGACGGGACAGCCTGGCGGGCGCCGAGAGCGCCGTGCGACGCGGCCGGGCCACGGCGGCACTGATCCTCCAGCCGGGTTTCGGCCGCAAGTCGGAGCGCCTGTTCAGCGGCGATCCGCCCGAGGTGGAGCTGCTCTGCGACCCCGCGCGCCGGGCGGAGGCCGGCCTGCTGCAGGGCCTGCTGATGGAGCAAGGCTTCCGCCGGCTTGAGACGCGCTTCCAGCAGCCGGGCCGCCTGTTGCCCGAAGTCCGGGCCTGGCGGGACAGCCTGGCCCCGCATGCCGCGCTGGATCCATCGCTGGGGCCGCTCACGCGCTGGACGGGCGAACTGGAGCGCTTCCTGATTCATCAAGCCCGGGTCGATTCGCTGGCGGCTGCCGCGCCGGTGACACAAGCGGACCCCACGCGGACCGGCGGACTGCCGGCGGGCTTCGAGCCGCTGCGCGTGCGCACGCGCGAGCTGGCCGCGCAGCGCGTGGGGCCGCAGTCCTATTTCGAAATCTCCTTTCCCCAGGGGCTGATCTGGGGCCTGATCAGCGTGGCGGCCTCCTTCGGCCTCTCGCTGGTGGTGGAGCGCAAGGAGGGCACCCTGCGCCGCCTGCGGGCCGCGCCCCTGCGCCGGCGCCAGATCTTGGGCGGCAAGGCGCTGGCTTGCGGCCTGGCCGTGCTCGGTCTAATGGTGGCCATGCTGATCTTCGGCCTGTTCTTCGGCGTGCGCGCCGAGCGACCGGAGCTGCTGCTGGCCGTGCTGCCGGCCACGGCCCTGGCCTTCACCGGCCTGATGCTGCTGGTCAGCGTGCTGGGCAAGACCGAGCGCGCGGCCGCGGGGATCGGCTGGAGCCTGCTGATGCTGCTGGCGATGATCGGCGGCGGGATGGTGCCGCTCTTCTACATGCCCGAATGGATGCGCGTCCTGGGCCACGCCAGTCCGGTCAAGTGGGCCATTCTGGCCTTCGAGGGCGCACTCTGGCGCGGCTTTGGCTGGGCCGAGCTGCTGCCCATCTGCGGCATTCTGACAGCCTTCGGCGCGGGCTGCGCGCTCATCGGCCTGAAGGCCTTTCGCTGGAGTGAGACATGAGCGAGCGCTGGCTGGAACGGCGGGCGGAGATCCTCAATCCACCCACCCTGCTGGATCTGCCGCGGCCGGCGGGCGTGATCCGCCAGACGCCCGAGGACTTCCAGGTGCGGGAGATTCCGGCTTATCCTCCCGATGGGGGCGAGGGCCATCTCTTTGTGGAATTGACCAAGCGCGGCTGGACCACTGAGGACGCGCTGCGCGAGCTGGCGCGCCAGCTGGGCCTGCCTCGCGGCGAGATCGGCGTGGCGGGGCAGAAGGACCGCCAT
>DYSB01000209.1 GCA_020726405.1 Acetofilamentum sp.
GGGCAAACTGCACGACGGCCCGGGCGGGCCGTTGCCGACGCTGGTGGAGATCGAGGCGGCGTTGCCGGAGTTCCGCGGCGAACTGGAGCAGATCCCCCCCATGCATTCGGCCGTCTCCATCGATGGCAAACGGCTCTACCGGCTGGCCCACAAGGGGCTTGTGGTGGAGCGGCCCCCGCGTCACGTGGTGGCCCACGATCTGACCCTGCTGGGCTGGGATCCGCCCTTTCTCGAACTGGACCTGCACTGCGGCAAGGGCTTCTACGTGCGCAGCTTGGCCCGCGACCTGGGCCGGCGGCTGGGCTGTGGCGCCCTGGTGGAGGAGCTGCGGCGCACGCGGATCGACGGCTACGAAGTGGCCCGGGCCTGGAGCGTGGAGGAGCTGGAGCTGCGGCTGAAGCATTTCCGCAAGTGGCCCGGGGAGGACGCCCATGCGGGTTGAACGCGGCCAGCTGCACGAGCTGCACGCCGAGCCGGACAGCGTGCTCACGTTGGGCTCCTTCGATGGCCTGCACCTGGCGCACCAGGCGCTGATCCGCCGGGTGGTGGAGCGCGCCGCGGCGGAGGGCCTGCTGGCCAGCCTGCTGACGTTCGAACCGCATCCGCGCGAGGTGCTGACTCACGGCCGCCTGCCCGTGGCCCGGCTGCTGAACTCCGCGCACAAGCTCGAGCTGCTGGAGCAGCTGGGCCTGGAGCGTGTGATGCTGCTGCGCTTCACGCCGGAACTGGCCGGCTGGGACGCCGGGCGCTTCCTGCGCGAAGGCCTGCTGGAGCGGGTGGGAATGCGCTCGCTGGTGGTGGGGCACAACCACGCCTTCGGTCACGATCGGGGCGGCAACCGCCTGACCCTGGGCCTCGCTGCGCGCGAGCTGGGTTTCGGCCTGGAAGTGGTGGACCCCGTGCTGGTGGATGGCGAGCCCGTCAGTTCCACCCGGGTGCGTCGGGCGCTCCTCGAGGGCCAGCCCGAGCTGGCCGCGCGCCTGCTGGGTCGCCCCTTTCGGATCTGCGGGCGGGTGGTGGGCGGCGAGGGCCGCGGCCGCCGGTTGGGGATCCCCACGGCCAACCTGGAGCCGGAGGAGGGCATGTTGCAGCCGGCGGAGGGCGTGTACGCGGTGCGCGTGGAGCTGGCGGACGGCCGCGTCCGGGGCGGCATGATGAACCTCGGAGCGCGTCCCACCTTCGACGAGAGCGTGCGGCGGCCCGAAATCCACCTCTTCGACCTGGCGGAAAGCCTCTATGGTCAGGCCCTTAGGGTTGATCTGCTGACCTTTGTTCGCGATACTATGCGGTTCAATTCCGGGGAGCAGCTGGCGACGCAGCTGCAGGAAGATCGCACACGCATTCAGGAATGGCTGGGAACCCACGGGTTTGGCGGCTGACCTGGACGACAAGGAGACGATGAATGGAAAAGAACCGCGTCAAGGAACTGGCCGCAAAGTTCGGCAAGAACGAGCAGGACACGGGCGCCGCGGGCGTGCAGGTGGCCCTGCTCACCGAGCGGATCAAGGAACTGACCGAGCACGTCAAGGCCCATCCCAAGGATCACCACACCCGGCGCGGTCTGCTGATGCTGGTGGGCAAGCGCCGCCGCCTCCAGCTCTATCTGGAGCGCGTGGACCTGGCCGGCTACCGCAGCCTGATCCAGGAACTCGGACTGCGTCGCTAATTGACACAGACAGTGGAATCGACGAATGACGGCCGCTCCCCGCTGGGGGCGGCCGTGTTTATGAGGCACGAAAGGTCCGCCTAAGGTGGCGGGCCGGAACCGGACGGCCGTGCGTCCAGGATCAGGCACAGCGGAGGGCAGGTCGGTGCGGGCCTTTCCTCCGGTGTGCCTCCTTCCGGATCGCGACCGTTCGAATCGGGGCGACGCCCCGAAACCAAGGAGAGACCCATGATGATCGAACGGTCCATGGACCTGGATGGACGCACCCTGACGCTGCAGATGGGCAAGGTGGCCCGGCAGGCGCAGGGCTCGGTGTGGATCCGCTGGGAGGACACGGTGGTGCTGGCCGCCACCTGCGCCGAGACCAAGCCGCGCCTGGGGCAGGACTTCTTCCCCCTGCAGGTGGAATACCGCGAGAAGCTCTACGCGGCCGGCCGCTTTCCCGGCGGCTTCTTCAAGCGCGAGGCGCGTCCGGCGGAGAGTGAGATCCTCAACGCCCGAATGATCGACCGCCCCTTGCGTCCCCTCTTCGCCAAAGGCTTCTCGAACGAGACGCAGGTCATCTGCAATGTGTTCAGCTACGATCGCAGCTGCGACCCGGGCCCGCTGGCCTGTTGCGCCGCCAGTCTGGCGCTCTGTGCCAGCCCCATCCCGTTCAACCGCCTGGTGGCCTCGGTGATGGTCGGCCGGGGGAACGGCGAGCCGGTGGTGAACCCCAGTCTCGAGCAGATCGATTTGAGCGACGTGGTGATGGTGGTGGCCGCCACCAAGGAATCCATCACCATGGTGGAAGGCGAGGCCGGCGAGATCAGCGAGCAGGAGATGCTGGACCTGATCCGCTTCGCCCATGAGCGCATCCTGCGGATCATCGCCCTCCAGCAGGAGATGCTGGACGCCCTGGGCGCCGTGGAGAAGTGGGCTGTGAGCGTGCCCGCCGTCAACGAGATCCTGAAGGCCGAACTGGAGGCCAAGTCCCTGGCCGAGATGACGCGCCTCTGCGCCATCGCGGACAAGACTGCGCGCAACACGGCCTACGACGCGCTGAAGGCCGCGCTGCTGGCGCCCTTCCAGCAAGCCGCCGAGGGCGGGGGCGAGGCCGCGAAGGCCGCCCTGGCCGAGGCCACGGGCCTGGTGGGCAGCGTGCTACACGATCAAATGGGTGTGGTGATGCGTCAGGCCATCGTCGAGCAGGGCCGCCGGCTGGACGGCCGCGGCACCACGGAGATCCGCCCCATCACCTGCGAAGTGGACGTGCTGCCCCGCACGCACGGCAGCGCGCTGTTCACCCGCGGCCAGACCCAGTCCCTGGGCGCCATCACCCTGGGCACGGGCCAGGACGCCCAGCGCATGGACGGCATCTGGGGCGAGAAGAGCCGCAACTTCATGCTGCATTACAATTTCCCGCCCTTCAGCGTGGGCGAAGTACGCCGCATCGGCTCCACGGGCCGGCGCGAGATCGGCCACGGCAACCTGGCCGAGCGCGCCTTGAAGGGCCAGGTGCTGCGGGAGAACTTCCCTTACACCATCCGCATCGTCAGCGAGATCCTGGAATCCAACGGCTCCAGCTCCATGGCCAGCGTCTGCTCCGGCACCATGGCCATGATGGCCGCCGGCGTGCCCATGAAGAAGCCCGTCGCGGGCATCGCCATGGGCCTGGTGCTGGAGAACGGCAAGGTGGCCGTGCTCTCCGACATCCTGGGCGACGAGGACCATCTGGGCGACATGGACTTCAAGGTCTGCGGCACGCGCGACGGCGTGACGGCATTCCAGATGGACATCAAGATCGACGGACTCTCCTTCGACATCATGGAACGCGCGCTGCTGCAGGCCAAGGAAGGCCGCCTGCACATCCTGGGCAAGATGGCCGAGTGCATCGAGACCAGCCGCGAGGAACTCTCGCCCTTCGCGCCGCGCTTGGAGGCCGTGATGGTGCCGGTGGATAAAATCGGCATGATCATCGGGCCTGGCGGCAAGATGGTCCGTGAGATCCAGGAGTCCACCAAGACCAAGATTGACATCGCCGACGACGGCACGATCACCATCGCCAGCGAGAATGGCGACAACCTGAAGCGGGCCGTGAACTGGATCCGCGACATGGTGGCCGAGGCCGAGGTGGGCAAGGTCTACAACGGCAAGATCGTCTCCATCGTGGAGTTCGGCGCTTTCGTCGAGATCATGCCCGGCAAGGAAGGCCTGCTACACATCAGCGAGGTCGACTGGGCCCGCACGGAGCGCGTCGAGGACGTGCTGAAGGTGGGTGACAAGATCGACGTACTGCTGCAGAGCGCCGAGAACAACAAGATGAGCCTGTCGCGCCGGGCCCTGTTGCCCAAGCCCGAAGGCTACGTGGAGCGTCCGCGCGCGCCGCGTCCGGAAGGCGACCGGGGCCGGGGCGGCTTTGGTGGTGGCGACCGGGGCGGTCGGGGCGGCGGCGACCGGGGTGGTCGCGGCGGCAGCGGCGGCGGACGGCGCTTCTAGTTTCCCTGAGCGACGAGACAACCTGAATCACGAGGAATCAGCCGGTGCGACACGCCGGCTGATTCTGTTATCCGGGGCAGCATGGAACAACACCTGACGCGCAGCGTCCTCTCCAACGGCCTGGTGGTGCTCAGCGAACAGATGCCCGCCTCGCCGGCCTGCGGCCTGGGGCTCTGGCTGCGCCGCGGCAGCGCGGGCGAGGCCGGCCTGCCTGGCGGCATCACGCACGTGCTGGAGCACATGGTTTTCAAGGGCACGCGCCGGCGCAGCGCGCGGGAGATCAGCATGGCCGTGGAAGGCCGCGGCGGCCAGCTCAACGCCTCCACGGGTCGTAGCAACACGTCCTTCTACTGCGGCGCGCTCAACGAGGACTGGGATCTCTGCCTGGACCTGCTGGCGGACATGCTGCTGGAGTCGGTCTTCGATCCGCGCGAGCTGGAGAAGGAGCAGGGCGTCATCCTGGACGAGATCCGCCAGGTGGAGGAGAGCCCGGACGAGCTGCTCTACGACCTGGCCTTCCGCGACATGTATCCGGACAGCGCCTGGGGCCTGCCCGTGCAGGGCACGGAGGCCGAGGTGCAGTCCGTCGACCGCGCGGCGCTCCAGGCCTTCGAGCGCGCGAACGCGGTGGACCCCACCGATCTGGACGGCCTGTTCTGGCTGGCCCTGGTCCAGCGCCAGGCCGACCTCACCGCGCGGGCCGACGCCACGACCGAGCGGGCGCTCTCGCTGGTGCGACCGGGCGACCCGGCGCGCGGGCAGGTGCTGTGCCTGGGCGCGGCGATGCGCAGGCGCCAGGGC
>DYSB01000210.1 GCA_020726405.1 Acetofilamentum sp.
CTCGACTGGGACGCGAATCCCATCCAAGGTCCAAGCCCGACAGACTCCTAGATAGGGGCAGAAGTCCTGGACCCGGAAGAGCCAGTCCGAATAGAGCTGGACCGCCGGCCCATAGCGCCAAGCCAGGGTGTAGCCCGCGTCGAAGTTGCGATCCTCGATGCCGCTGGACAGAGCAAAGGCGAAGCGGCGGGAGTGGCCATCGTAGTTGCGCTCGGACTTGTCCACGGCCTCGTCGCTCAGCGGCCAGAGGTAACCTGCCTGGAGCGTGGCCTGACGCAGGGCCGTCCGATGCCGCGTCTTGAGGCCCTCGTTCTCCAGCACCTGACCCACCTCGCGCACGTCGTCCAGCGTCTTGCCATGCGCCACGGCCATGGCCGCCCGCTGCATGGCCGTGGCCAGATCCTCCACGGAAGCCACCGGCATGGAGTCGGTGAACAGATTGCGCTCGTCGGAGACCTGCAGCACGCGCAGCTGGAGGGTCAACTTCTCCCCCAGTTGGTCGGCGCTCACCAGCACGATGCGGTCCAGCTTCTGGCCGCGGGCCTCTCCCAGCAGCTCGAGAACCGGCGAGAGGGCCATCCAGGACTCGCCGCGCAGCTCCACCACCAGATCCTCGGGCAACTCCTTCTGCAGGTTGTGCACCAGCAGGGAGCGGGCCACCCGGGCCTGGTCCATGGTCAACCCGCTGCCCGCCAGCGGCGCCACGCCCACGCGCAGGGCCAGGGCCGGCACGGTCCAACCCAGCAGCAGGGTCAAGATCAGGAGGGGGCGGATTCGAGTACGCATGGGGATCTCCGGCTTGCGGATGGGCTTGTCTGACCGAAAACACCCGATTCCCGAACGGCAAGCGCAAACCCGCTGTGCCTTCCGTCAACATGGGCCGGCCTGACTTTTTCTATCCAGCGCTTGCATCTCAGTCGGCTCAATATGACCATGTGACCCGATTGACCCAATGCGTCAGATTGGTCAGCGGGTCAATCGTTTGACAAGCCAGACTGGGGATGACCGCCGGCCGCGCGCAGGCCGAGGAGAGCGCCCAGTTGATTCTGGGCCGCCGGTCCGGCACCGTTACGACAAGAATGGGATCGATATGACAGTCACACCCAGTCTTCGTTGGACACTGCTGCTGGGCCTGCTCCTGCTCGCCGCCTCGGGAGCCCGGGCCGCCCGTCTGCACGGTCACGTCGTGGATGACGCCACCGGCGAGGCCCTGATCGGGGCCAACCTGAAAATCCTGGTCGCCGAGGCCGCCACGGGCCGGGCGCCGCGCCGGGGCGCCGCCACAAACCTGGACGGCTACTTCGTGATCTCGGGCCTGGTGGCTGGTCCCGTCCAGGTGGAGGCGAGTTACCAGGGCTACGAGCCGCGCCAGGTCCAGTTCACGCTGCTGGACGGGCTGGATCCGCTGCAGGAGATCCGCCTGCGGCCCACCACCCTGGCCCTGGCGGAAGTGGTGGTGACGGCGGAGAAGACCGAGCGCGAGCTCAAGCAAGAGCAAGTCTACGTGGGCAACGTGCGGCTGGACCGCAAGCAGATGGATCTGGCGCCGGTGCTGATCCAGCGCGACCTGCTGCGCTCCCTGCTCACCGTGCCGGGCGTGCTGCCTTCCAACGATTTCTCCAGCGACCTCAACGTGCGCGGCTCCCGGGCCGACGAGAACCTGATCCTGCTGGACGGCGTGGAGGTCTACAACCCCAACCACCTGGGCGGCCTGTTCTCGGCTTTCATCCCGAGCGCCATCAAGCACACCGACCTGCTGCGCAGCTCCTGGCCCGCGCAGTACGGCGGCCGACTGGGAGCCGTGCTGCAGGTGACCTCCCGCGAGGGCAACCAGGAGTCCCTGGACGGCGAGGTGAGCCTGGGCGCGCTGGCTTCGTCGATCCAGTTCAGCGGTCCGACCTGGAAGCTGGACAACTCCTCGTGGATGGTGGCCCTGCGCCGCAGCTACATCGATCTGGCCACCAAGGCCTTCTCGCAGGAAGAGGTGCCCTACCATTTCACCGACGCCCAGCTGCGCGCCAACTGGGACCTGGGCGAGAAGGACCGCCTCTCCGTCACCGCCTACTGGGGCGACGACGTCTTCGACACCAGCTCGCTGGATTTCTCCTACGGCAACCGGGCGCTGAACCTCAACTGGCGGCACGTCTGGAACACGCGCTGGTATTCGCGCACCATCGTGGCCTTCTCGCGTTTCCGCACGGAGCTGGACTTCGGCGGCAAAGCGCTGGTGCTGCAGACCAACCACATCAACGACTGGTCCACGCGTCTGCAACTGGAGTACCACCACGACGACGCCCTGTCGGTGGAAACGGGCCTGATGCTGAAGAGCGTGTCCACCAACTTCCAGGCCTGGGTCCTCAACGATCACCAGTGGGACATCGACGTGCCCATGTCCGAGGTCGCGCTCTACGCCCAGGCCAGCTGGCGGCCGCATCCACTGCTGATCGTGGAGCCCGGGCTGCGCGGCGTCGTGTTCCGGGCCGGCGGCCTGACAGACGGCGACGCCTACTCTGTGGAGCGGCTGGAGCCCCGACTGGGCGTGAAGCTTCACGTCAGCGAGACTCTGCGCCTCAAGGCGGCCTGGGGACTTTACAACCAGGGCATCCAGCAGTTCCGCCGGGACGGCAGCACGTTCAGTTTTCTTTGGGTCTCCATGGACAGCACGTCCCAGCCATCGCGCTCGATGCACATCACCGCGGGCCTGGAGGCGGATCTGCCCGCCGACTTCACACTGGAACTCGAGGGCTACCACAAGCGGATGGATCACTTGGCGGAGGCCAAGGCGCTGATGGAGGAACACCAGGCGGACGATCCATCGAGCAACGACTATCTCTTCTACCAGGGCCGGGGCGAATCCTTCGGCGCGGATCTGACAGTCAAGCGCACGCGCGGCCTCTGGACCGGCCAGCTGGGCTACAGCCTGGGCTGCGCTGTGCGCCACGTGGACGAGGTCAACGACGGCGAGCCCTTCTATGCCGCCTTCGACAAGCGGCACAACCTCAACCTGCTGGCCAACCGCTCCTTCTTCCACCAAGAGACGAAGGGCTGGCCCTTCCGCAAGTGGGTGCGCTTCTTCCGCTACAACGAGAGTTCCGCCGGACTGACCTGGCTGTGGGCCTCCGGGCCGCGCTTCACGGAACCCTACAGCGCCACCTGGCTGGGGGACGACGGACTGAACGGCGAGGAGAGCATCCTGCACAACTACGGCGGGCGCAACGCGCAACAGCTGCGGGCCTACAACCGGCTGGACCTGGCCTGGACCTTCACGCACCGCAAGCCCGGCAAGGAGTTCGAGTGTCGGATGGGCATCCTCAACCTGTTCAACAACCCCAACTACTGGGGCGTGGAATTCAATTACACCGACGATCCGGGCGGCCTGCCCACCAAGGTGCTGACGGACGGCATCCGCCGCCTGCCCAGCCTTGAACTGACGTGGAGGTTCTAAGCATGACGGCACCCTTCCGCATCCTGGTGCGGCCCGTGGCCGCCCTGCTCCTGGGTCTGGTTCTCTGGGCCGGCTGCGGCGACATGCCCGAGGACGATCCCGGCGCGTTCCTGGAGCGGGCCACTGTCGTGGCACTGCTGGAGCCCGGTGACACGGGCCTGCAGGAGGTCCGGGTGACCCAGCCCGTGGATCTGACCCAGGCGGTGAACGACTCCAGCACCTATCTGCCGGGCGCGCTGATCACTCTGCGCCGGCTGACCGACGGCACCACGATCACGCTGGAGGAGGACCCTGCGCAGTTCCGCTACGTCTTCGATCGGGCGGCCTTCCCGCTGGTCCCGGGGGACAACGTGGAGCTGGCCATCACGGGGAGCTGGCGCGGCGAGGCCTTCAGCGGCGCTGGCGTGACCCGGATCGTCAGTCCCGACGGCCTGGCCTTCACGCAGAAGCCCGGCGACCGCAGCCACGGTTACGACGCCGACACGCTGATGGTGTTCGATCCGGCCCGGGAGGCAAATTTCAGCAACCCCAATGCCTTCATCGTGGACTTCGAGCCGACCGACTCGGACGGCTTTCCCTACCAGTACCAGCTCGAGTTCCTGGCCGTGGTCTGGGACAGTGTGGCCGGGCAGTGGCAGCGCACGCCCGTCGAGCGCTTGCATTGGCTGCGCGACGACGAGGAGATGGCCTGGCAGGTGGGTCCCTATCCCGACCTGCGCCTGCCGCCCGGCACGCGCGTGCAGGCCCAGCCGATCTCCTGGGGCTTCTTCGTGTTCATCGACGAACAGGACGAGTACGTCAGCGACGTGCTGCGGGACCGCCGGATGGGCTACTACCAGATCACCTTGCGCAGGCTGGACGACGCGGCGGCGCGCTTCTTCTTCACCACGCACTGGTGGATTCGCGAGCAGCCCACGGATCCCGTCGAATTCAACCTGCAGGGTGACCGCTGCCAGGGAGTGGTGGGCAGTTGCGCGCGCACGGCCTTCCGCATCGCGATCGTGGACGACACGCCCCGCTGAAGAACCCCCGCCGCCGGCATTTCCCCCATTTCCCTGTTCATTTGCCCCAATCTCCCGGCCGTCGGGGTGGCCACGCGCCGTGTGAGCCCGGACAAGCATGGGCGCACGGCCGGCATGTGACCGCTCTCAAGTTCAGTTCCGAACAGTTTGAGGGAAAAATTCACGTGCGGGAAGCGGACTCTGCGTCCCGCCGCCCGAGCCTTGGGGTACCCCGCGGTTGCGGCGGTTCATATCCCCCACCTGTGCGCCAGCTTTGATTGGGGCATTTCAACCGATCTCCGCTTTGTTCTGAGAAACGATCCTGTTGATGTTCAATGGGATATTTTCGACTCAAACTGGCACAATCCCTGCCAATAGGGAGCCCGTAACCAGGAGGCTCCCATGGCACGGAATTTCACCCTCACCCGCACCCTGACCCTGATGGGTCTGCTTTCATCCCTGACCCTGAACCTGACCCCGGCGTTGGCCGCCCCGATG
>DYSB01000003.1 GCA_020726405.1 Acetofilamentum sp.
AGTGCCAGAGCAGTGCCAGAGCAGTGCCAGAGCAGTGCCAGAGCAGTGCCAGAGCGGTGCCAGAGCAGTGCCAGAGCAGTGCCAGAGCAGTGCCAGAGCACTCGCTCAACACAGAGACACAGAGACACAGTAATGGACTTTCCTTGGAATGATTTATAATTAAAAGATAATCAGTTCTTCAAGTAATTAGGTACGACGAAATTCATAAATTGAATAATCAGCGAAATAATTGTTAAACCGACAATAATTCTTCATTGGATAACTGTGCCTCTGTGGTGATTTCCCCGTCCCCGGCAGCGGTTTACAGGTCGGGGCGCATGCGCCACATTGCCTGCGGCACTGGAAGGAGGCGAGATGAGCGTGATTTGGCGAAGCGTTGGCCTGCTGGCGCTCAGCAACATCTTCATGACCTTCGCCTGGTACGCCCACCTGAAGAACCTCAGCCACAAGCCTTGGATCGTGGCCGCATTGGTGAGTTGGGGGATCGCGCTGTTCGAGTACCTGCTGCAGGTGCCGGCCAACCGCATCGGCCACCAGGTGCTCAGCGTACCCCAACTGAAGATCCTCCAAGAGGTCATCACGCTGACGGTCTTCGTGCCCTTCTCGCTGTTCTACCTGAAAGAACCTGTCAAGCTGGACTATCTCTGGGCCGCGCTCTGCATCCTGGGGGCCGTGTTCTTCATGTTCCGCGAGCGGCTGTTCAGCGCCTGAGGCCGCGCAACTTCCGGAGTCACCATGCCCGATCTCCACGGACAGGACCTGCTGCTCAGCGGACGTCAGATCTGGCTGGACGGCGCGCTGCGGTCCGCCGAGCTGGAAGTGCGCGCCGGCCGCGTGATCCGCGTCGGCCGGCCGGGCGAGGGAGCGGCCACCGACCTGCCGCGGCTGGAGCTTAAGGACCTCTGGGTGCTGCCGGGCATGGTGGACACCCAGGTGCATTTCCGCGAGCCCGGTTTCCCCGAGAAGGAAGACCTGGAGAGTGGCAGCCGCGCGGCGGTGGCCGGCGGGATGACGGCCTTCCTGGAGATGCCCAACACCAAACCCCTCACCATCACGGCGGAGGCGTTGGCTGACAAAGTGACCCGGGCCACGGCGCGCTGCTGGTGCGACTTCGGCTTCTTCATGGGCGCTTCGCCCGAGAACGTGGAGCAGCTGCCGGAGCTGGAGCGGCTGCCCGGCTGCTGCGGCGTCAAGATCTTCATGGGCTCGTCCACGGGCGCGCTGCTGCTGCCCGACGACGACGGCCTGCGGCGGGCCCTCGCCCGCGGTGTCTCACGCGTGTCCGTGCACGCGGAGGACGAGCCGCGCCTGAAAGCGCTGAAGGCCACCCACCCGGAGGCGGACCACCCGCGCTGGCACCCCGTGCTGCGCGATCCCGAGTGTGCCCGGCTGGCCGTGGCCCGGCTGCTGGCCGCCTCGGAGGAGACCGGCCGGCCCGTGCACATCCTGCACATGAACAGCGCAGAGGAGATGGACCTGCTGCGCGCCCTGCCTGCGGGCGTGCTGGGCGGGCGTGTCACGGCGGAGCTGACGCCCCAGCACCTGCTGCTGGCCGCGCCGGACTGCTATGAAAAACTGGGCTCGCGGGTGGTGATGAATCCGCCGATCCGCGAAGAGCGGCACCGCGCGGCGCTCTGGCAGGCCTTGCAGGCCGGGTTGATCCACGTGCTGGGCAGCGATCACGCCCCGCACACGCGGACCCAGAAAGGCGTGCCCTACCCGGGCGCCCCCAGCGGCATGCCGGGCACGGAGACCCTGCTGCCCCTCCTGCTGGATCAGGTACTGCAGGGCGCCATCAGTCTGGAACGATTGGTGGCCGTGCTGGCGGAAGGTCCTGCCCGCGCGTTCGGGATGGAAGGCAAAGGGCGGATCGAGCCGGGGGCGCGCGGCGATTTCACCGTGCTGGACCCGGCTGCCGAGTGGATCGTGGACGATGGCGGACTGCAGAGCCGCTGTGGCTGGAGTCCGTTCCACGGCCGCCGGCTGCGCGGTCGGGTGAGTCGCACCATCATCCGTGGACGCGTGGTCTATGCGGAGGGCGCGCTGCTGGGGCCACCCCGGGGCCGCGCGCTGGAATTCGCCCACGCCCGTTGATGCAGTGCAACATTCCGCTCCGTTGTCCGTTGTTCTGAGAGGTCGGTTCCGCAGGGCGCGGAGCTGGCCTACACCGCCTGTCCGGGAGTCCACATGTCCAAGCTTTCCCTTCTCTTCATTCTGCTGTTGACCGGCGCCACCGCCGCACCCGCCGCGCTGGAGCCGCCCGCGCACCCGCTGTTCACCGGGGACGCCGTCCACGAGATCCAGCTGGACTTCCCCCAGCCCGACTGGTGGGAGCAGCTCACCTTCAATTTCGAGACCTACGAGGATCCGCCGGATATCCCGGCCACGTTTAGCTGGAACGGCACGGTGCTGGATTCCGTGGGCGTGCGGTTCAAGGGCAACAGCAGCTACTGGAGCTACTACGGGCCGAAGAAGTCCTTCAAGCTGGATCTGAATTCCTTCCTCTCCGGACAAGAGCTGGCCGGCCTGGACAAGCTGAGCCTCAACAACTGCTTCCTGGACCCCAGCTATCTGCGGGAGAAGTGCGCCTATGAAGTGTGTGCCGCCGCAGGCCTGCCGACGGGGCGGAGCAATTTCGCCGCCCTCTATCTCAACGGGCAGTACTGGGGCCTCTACTTGCTGGTGGAGCAGGTGGACCAGGAGTTCATCGAGAGCCGCTTCGGCGCAGGCGAGGCGGGCAATCTGTGGAAGGGCGACCCCCACGGCACGCTGGAGTTCCAGGGGACGGATCCCGCCGCCTATCAAGACGACTACGAGTTGAAGACCAACGAGGAAGAGAACGACTGGTCGGCGCTGGTGGATTTCACGGCGGCCTTGGGCAGCACGCCGACGGCAGCGCTGCGGGACAGCCTGCACAACCGCGTGGACATCAGCTCCGCCCTGGCCATGCTGGCCGTGGACAACCTGCTGGTCAACCTGGACTCCTACCTGGGCAGCGGGCACAACTTCTACCTGTATCACCGCGACCTGGACAGCCGGATGGTCTTCATTCCCTGGGACTTGAACGAGGCCTGGGGCGTCTTCAACATGGGGCTTGGTCTCACGCAGCTGCGGCAACTGAATCCACACTGGCTGCCCGGCGGCCAGCCGCGACCGCTGGCGGCGCGGCCCTGGCAGTTGTCGGAACTGGACCAGGTCTATCTGGGCCATCTGCGCCGGTTGATGGCCGGCCCGGCTCAGCCGGACACGCTGCTGGCCCGCATGGAGGCCTTGCACGAGCTGGTCCGGCCCTGGGCCCTGGCGGACACGAACACCATGTTCACGAACGCCCAGTTTGAGGCTTCGCTGGAATCCGACCTCAACGCCCCGGGTGGTCCGCCACCGGGCCGGCTGATACCCGGCCTGCGCTCCTTCATCACGAGGCGGGACAGTTGGCTGCGCCAGCAGATCGGCTCCTGGAGCCCCATCGGCCAACTGGTGCTGAACGAGGTTCTGGCTGACAACGGCGGCACGCTGGCGGACGAGGCCGGCGACTTCGACGACTGGATCGAGGTGCTCAACGCGGGCCCGACGCCGCTGCATCTGGCGGGCCTGCAGCTCACGGACCACTGGGAGGGCGAGGCGGATTTCAGCTTCCCGGACCTTCTGCTGGAGCCGGGCGAACGCGTGCTGGTGTGGGCCGACGAGGAGCCCGGCGAGGGGCTGCTCCACGCACCCTTCAAGCTGGACGCCGATGGCGAAGGGCTCTATCTAGTGCAGGACGGATCCATCCTGCAGCAGGTGGACTGGCCCGCCGTGGGCGAGGATCAGGCCTGGGGGCGCTGGCCGGACGGCACGGGCGCCTGGACCCGACTGAGCGTGGCCACTCCTGAGGCGGAGAACCAGAACCCCAGCGGCGGCACTGACCCTGTGTTGGTCCTGAACGAATTTCTCGCTTCCAACGACGGCGGGCTGCCGGACGAGACCGGCACGCCCGAGGACTGGCTGGAGTTGTTCAATCCAGGTTCGGCGGCCGTGGAGCTGGGCGGGCTGTATCTGACGGACGATCTGACCCGCCCCACCCAATGGGTCCTGCCCGACACCAGCCTGGCTGCCGGCGGTTTCCTGCTGGTGTGGTGCGACGACGATCCCCAGGACGGCCCGTTGCACGCCACGTTCAAGCTCAGCGCCGGCGGGGAGGAGATCGGACTGTTCGGGCGGCTGGAAGCCGGCAACCACGCCCTGGACACCCACGAGTTCGGGCCGCAGCTGACAGACCAGAGCGAAGGCCGGCTGCCGGATGGCATGGGTGCCTGGTCGGCGCTCTTCGTCCCCAGCCCGGGCGCGCCCAACCTCTCCGCTGTGACGGATCTGGCCATCGACTATGCCTCTGCCACGGGCCAAGTCACACTGGGTTGGAGTACCGTGCCCGGTGCGCTCACCTATGCCGTGCTGGCGACGGAGGACCTGACGGCGCCCTTCCCGGAGGGTTGGACCCGCCTGGCGGAGGGCCTGTCGGAGCCCGGCTGGAGCGGTCCGGCCGGGTCGGGGCGGCGCCTCTACCGGGTGGTGGCCGTCACGCCCTGAGCTGGCGGCGCGCTTTGTAGATTGACTCCCGAAGCGGGTCCCGCGCGAAGTGGGGCCCGCACGGAGCGCGGTCCCACAGACGGGAGACGGATCATGACCGAGCTGTTGCAACGCAACGAGATATTCCAGGTGCTCACACCCGAGGAAGCCGTGCTGCTGGCCGGCCTGCTGAAGGAGGAGCGCCTGCACGCTGGCGACGTGGTCTTCCGGCAGGGTGAGAAGCGCCGGCGCCTGATTCTGGTGCAGAGCGGGGCCATCCGGGTGAGCGAGCGCACGCCCCGGGGCGAGCAGGTGCTGGTCACGTACCACGCCGGCCATTTCCTTGGCGAGGCGGCGCTGCTGGACGACACGCCGCACAGCACCACGGCGACGGCCGCGCTGGATTCGGTGCTGCTCACGCTGGAGCGCGGGCGCTTCCAGAAGTTCCTGGAGGAGCATCCGCAGTTGGCCGCCCGGGTGCTGGGGCAGGTGGCCCGCGTGGTGTTCGGGCGGATGAAGCTCGGGCTGGCTGCGGCGGGCGGAGCCGCCCAGTACCGCACCGGTGCCGTGCGCGTGGAGCACGACCTGTTGGGGGACCGCGAGGTGCCGCGCGACGTGTATTACGGCGTGCAGACCCTGCGGGCGCTGGAGAATTTCGACATCACGGGGATTCCCCTGCACCATTTCCCTTTCTTCATCAAGGCGCTGGCCATGGTGAAGAAGGCCGCGGCCCAGGCCAACACGAGGCTGGGCCTGCTGCCGGAGGACCTCTCCACTGCAATCCAGCAGGCCTGCGACGAGATCATCGACGGCCAGCTCCACAACCAGTTCGTGGTGGACATGGTGCAGGGCGGGGCGGGCACCAGCACCAACATGAATGCCAACGAGGTGATCGCCAACCGCGCGCTGGAACTGCTGGGCGAGGAGATGGGCTGTCACACGCGCCTGCATCCCAACGACCACGTCAACCTCTCCCAGAGCACCAACGACGCCTATCCCACCGCCATCCACCTGGCCATGCTGCTCAGCGTGCGGCCCCTGGTCTCGGAGATGGAGGAACTGGTGGAGGCCCTGCGGGTCAAGGCGCGGGAGTTCTCGCGGGTCATCAAGATGGGCCGCACCCAGCTCCAGGATGCCGTGCCCATGACCCTGGGCCAGGAATTCGCCGCCTGGGCCCAGTCCGTGGAAGAGGACATCGACCGCCTGAAGGAGAACGCCCTGCTCTTCCTGGAAGTGAATCTGGGCGGCACGGCCATCGGCACGGGCATCTGCGCCGACCCCTCCTATCCGCGCGAGGCCATCAAGGCCTTGCGCCGGGTCTCGGGCTTCGAGTTCATCCTGGCCAAGGATCTGGTGGAGGCCTCCAGCGACACGGGCAGCCTGCTGATCTTCAGCGGCATCCTGAAGCGCGTGGCCGTCAAGACCAGCAAGATCTGCAACGACCTGCGCCTGCTCTCCAGCGGCCCGCGCTGCGGCTTCGGGGAGATCAACCTGCCGGCGCGCCAGCCGGGCAGCAGCATCATGCCCGGCAAGGTCAACCCGGTGATCCCCGAGGTGATGAACCAGGTGGCCTTCCAGGTCATCGGCAATGACCTGACGGTGACCATGGCCGCCGAGGCGGGCCAGCTGGAGCTGAACGTGATGGAGCCGGTCATCGTGTTCAACCTGTTCCAGAGCATGAGCATGCTCGAACGGGGTTTCCGCACGCTACGCCGCTTCTGCGTGGAAGGGATCACGGCCAACGAGGAGCGCTGCCGCAGTCTGGTGGACAGTTCCATCGGGATCGTCACGGCCTTGCTCCCCTGGATCGGCTACACGGCGGCCACCACGGTAGCGCGGCGGGCGCTGGAGTCGGGCATTCCGGTGCGCGACATCGTGCTGGAGATGGGTCTGCTCTCCCCGGCGGAGCTGGAGGACGTGCTGCAGCCCGAGCGCATGGTGGCCCCGGTGCGGCTCTCGGCTGATCGCGGCTGATCACTCTCGTGCAGGATCTCAACACAGAGGCACGGAGGCACAGAGACGGAATTGGATATAGCGGGCCGCTGATGGCGGGTTCCTGGTCAATCCAATTTTATCTTTGTGTCTCTGTGATTCTTTGGTCCCCTCTCCGCGGGGCGCAGGTTGCACCCGGGCCGGGATTGTTCGATTTTTGGGCGGTCACACAAGGAAACTCTTCATGACCCTCGCCAACTGGCTGACCTCCGTGCGTCTGCTGCTCAGCCCCGTGTTCGTCCTCGTCTTTCTTCAGGAGGGACTGTGGGCGCGCATCATGGCGCTGGCCATCGTGGTGGTGTCGGAGTTGACGGACGCCTTCGACGGCCACCTGGCCCGCTCCCGGGGCGAGGTGACGGATTTCGGCAAGCTGTTGGATCCCCTGGCCGACTCCGTCAGCCGGATCAGCGTATTCGTGGCTTTCCTGGTGCAGGGCCTGATTCCCTGGTGGATGCTGGTGGTCTTCATCTACCGGGACAGCCTGATCAGCACCATGCGCACGGTCTGCGCCTACCGCGGCGAAGTGGTGGCCGCGCGCTCCAGCGGCAAAATCAAAGCTATCATCCAGGCCACGGCGATCATCGCCATTCTGGTGGGCCGCAGCGCCAGCGCGCTGTTTCCCGCCCTGCTGCCCGAGCCCCTGCTGAACCAGATCGCCTGGTGGCTGGTGCTGGTGGCGGCTGTCTACACCTTCTACTCCCTCTACGAGTACCTCTCCGCCAACTGGGACATTGTCTCCAGCGCCGGGCGCGGCAAGCCGAGGCGCGAGACGGCGTGACCGGGCGCCTGAAACCCCTGGCCCTCTGGCCGGGGGAGCTGGCCCGCGGGCTCAAGGTCCTGTTCACCGACATCGACGACACCGTTTCCAGCGAGGGTCGCATTCCGGCGGAGGCCTATGCCGCGCTCTGGCAGGCCCGGGAGTGCGGGCTTAAGGTGGTTCCCGTCACCGGCCGGCCGGCGGGCTGGTGCGACCTGATCGGTCGCATGTGGCCCGTGGACGGTGTGATCGGTGAGAACGGCGGCCTGGTCTTTCGGATGGAACACGGCCGTCTGGCCCACCATTTCCTCTACGACGACGCCACCCGGGCCGGCTTCCGAGCCGCCCTGGCGGATGTGCAGGCGGACATCCTGCGCCGGGTGCCGGGCGCGGGCATCGCCAGCGACCAGGCCTACCGCGAGTACGACCTGGCCGTGGATTTCTGCGAGGACGTGCCGCGGCTGCCCCTGGCGGAGGCCCAGCGCATCCAGGCCATTTTCGAGGAGCACGGCGCCACGGCCAAGATCAGCTCCATCCACGTGAACGGCTGGTTCGGGGATTTCGACAAGGTGCGCGCCGCGCGCGCCTATCTGCGGGACTTCCTGGATCTGGATCCCGAGCGGGACCGCGAGTGCTGCGCGTTCAGCGGGGACAGCCCCAACGACGAGCCCATGTTCGGCTGGCTGGAAGAGACCAGCGTGGGGGTGGCCAACCTGCGCGACTTCCTGCAGCTGGTCAAGCGCCAGCCAGCCTTCCTCACCCAAGCCCGCAGCGGTGCGGGCTTCGCCGAATTCGTCGCGCGGCTGGTGGAGCTGCGCTCGGCCTGAATCTCCGGATTCTCACGAAGACACCAAGACTCAAAGACACACAGGGTGAGATAGAGGAGTCAAGTCGTCATTCTTGCCCAGAGGGTTCTTTGAGTCTTCGAGTCTTCGTGCTACAAGGATCATCGGTGGGTCAGGGGGCGAGGTCGCCCAGGAAGGCGGGGCCGCCCAGTTGGGACATCTGGCCCTGGATCCAGGCGCTGCGCTCCTGCATGTAGGGTCCCGGGCGTGCCGCCGAGTACCGGCGCGGCGAGGGCAACACGGCGGCCAGCCGCGCAGCCTGTGAGCGGGTAACGCGATCGGGACGGGTGCGCAGCAGGTGGCGCGAGGCCGCGCCCACACCGTAGACGCCGTCGCCGAACTGGGCGATGTTGAGATAGACCTCCAGGATCCGCCGTTTGGGCCAGGTCACTTCCAGCAGCACGGTGATCCCGGCCTCCAGCCCCTTGCGCAGCCAATTGCGTCCCGGCCAGAGGAAGAGATTCTTGGCCACCTGCTGGCTCAGCGTGCTAGCCCCGCGGATCCGGCGGCTGCGTCCGTTGTGTTGCAGGGCCTTGCCGATGGACTCCAGATCAAAACCCCAGTGGTCGGGGAAGCGTTGATCCTCGGCGGCGATCACGGCCAGGGGCAGCTGGGCTGACATGTCATCCAGGTCCACCCACTGGTAACGCAGCGGCGGGGCGTCCTCCCGGAACAGGCCCTCCACCCGGCGCTGGAGCATGACGGAGCTGGTGGGCGGCGGGGCCCAGCGCAGCACCAGCACGAGCAGCAGCAACAGGGCCGTCAGGGCGCCCAGCACGTAGAGAGTCCGGCGCAGCCAGAGCCGCGCCCAGGCCAGCCGTCCGCCGGCCGGCTTCCGCTCTTGTCTCACGCCATCCCCAGGAAATCGTAGCTGGTTTTCTTGCGCAGGTTCCCCAGCAGCGTGAAGAAACGTTTGAGCATGGCCTCCTCGGGCGCGCTCCATTCCTGGGGCGTGATCAGGTTCGACGGGTCGCGGCTTTCCAGCACGGCTGCCGTCTGCCGGGAGAGGCGTAGCCGCAGGATATCCTCGTAGTCCTGCGTCAACTCTCCGTGGCTCTCTTGGCTCAGACCGCCCAGTTCGTGCAGGCGGGCCAACCGGTCCAGCGTGTGGGTCTCATCGAGACCGTGCTTGAGTGCGTAGAGGCGCCCCGTGTTGACCACGGGCAGCAGGGCCTCCTTCAGGTCCAGCGCCCGGACCCCCGCCGGCGTGGACGAACTGAGCAGCAGGTTGCCCCGCAGGCCCAGTGCCGGCTTGCTCAATAGCGTGTTCTGAGCCAGGTGCAACAGGAAGGGCGGGTGCTGGCGGATCTCGTCCAGCACGAAGCCGCGCAGTTCGTGGGCCAGGGCGGGATCGCCGCCCACGGCGCGGAAGTCGAAGGCGATGTTTAAGTCGAGCAATTCCTGGGGGCCGGCCTCGCGGATCCAGCGCGAGAAGCGCGCGCGCCAGTCCGCGGCGGACTGGTTCCAGCGCGCCTGGGAGGCCATCACGCCACCCGTGCATTCACGGTAACCGGCCGTGGCCAGGCCGGCGCAGACGCGGCGGCCCAGTTCGAGGAAGTAGGCCGTGCAGGCCTCGCGCTCCTCGGCGGGCGGGTCCTCGTAGAGCAGGCCGTTGTCCTGGTCGGTGAGCAGCGTCTGCTCCTGGCGGCCCTCGCTGCCCATGGCCAGGAAGACAAAGCGCGCCGGCGGCGGGCCCATCTGCTCCACGGCCAGGGCCAGCAGGCGCTGCAGCGCGCCGTCCGCCACGCTGCTGATCAGGCGGTTGATTGCCCGCATGCGTGTGCCGGAGACCAGCAGGGCCTGGACCAGCCGCGGCAGGCGGCCCACGGCCTCGGCCAGTTCCCCGGCGTTGGCGGCCTGGCCCAGGGAGTGGGTCAGGATCACGGCGCTGTAGTGGCGGAAGTGCACGAGGTTGCGGTCCCGCAGCACGCCCGCCAGCCGGCCCGCGTCATCCAGGGCCACCAGGTGGCCGATGTGCCGGTTCTGCATCTGCAGGATGGCCTCGTAGACCAGGGCGTGGACGGAGATGGTGGCCAGTGGCGCGCTCATGATCTCGCGCACGGGCCGCGAGGCCTCCAGCCGTCCGGCGGTGACCCGGGCCCGGAAATCGCGGTCGGTCACCAGGCCGATGGGCTCGCCCTGCTCCGTCACCACCACCAGGGCGCTGGAGTCCGCCAGACTCATGCACTGGGCGGCCTCGGCGATGGAATGCCCCGGGGTGAGCGCGGGCACGGGCCGCACGGCGGGCGTGACAGGCTCCTGCAGGTAGAACAGCGAACTCTGCAGTTGGCCAATGAGCTCCTCGCGCCGGGCCTCCTCGCGCACTTGTTCGCTCATGTCCTCGAGCACGCCATCGCAAACCGTCCGGCCCTCCTCGCGCACCAGCACGGCGAAGAGCCGCACCTCGGCGCGCGAACCATCGGCGCGGCGCAGGGCCAGCCGCGGCCACTCTGCGCTCTCCTCGCGCTCCAGGCGTTCCACCAGCTCGCGCCGGACCGGCTCCTCGGCCACGTGCTCGAGCCAGTCCACCCCGTCCACGGCGACCTCGGGCTCCAGACCCAGCAGGCGGCGCATGGCTGGATTGGCATCCAGCAGGAAGGCGCCGTCCTGCCAGGAGCTGCGGAAGACACCCATCCGGATGGAGCGCGTGAGCTTGCGGTAGTGCCCGCGGCTGCGCCGCAGCGCGGCGGTGAGTTCCTTGTGGCGGCCGATGTCCCGGGCCACCAGGATGAAGCCGCGCCGGCCCTCGAAAGCGATGGGCGAGGCAGAGAGCAGGACCTCGGCGTATCCCCCGTCCGGCCGTTTAAGCCGCGCCTCGCCGCCCGGCGGGACGGCGCCGCCGTGCAGCAGGGCCTCCAGCCACTCCAGAGCGCGCCGATCGGCCGGACGGTCGTCGGCGAACAGATCCCGCACGTGCCGGCCGGCCAGCTCGCCCACGCCCGCGCCGCAGAGCAGCTCCATGGGCCGGTTGGCGTAGGCACAGTCCCCGTCCAGCACCATCAGCGTGCCCTCGCTGCCGGCCTCCGCCAGGGAGCGGTACTTCTCGCGGCTGCTCTTGAGTTCGCGCTCGGCCCGTGCCCGGCGTGTCTCCAGGGCCAGGCTCTGGCGCATCACATAGAGCAGCAGCAGGCCCACCAAGGCGGCGATGAGCAGCGTGATCCAGACCAGCCGGCCGCGGACCCGGGCCATCTCGGCCTGGACGTCCTGGGTGTAGATGCCTGTGCCGATCACCCAGCCCCAGGGCCGGAAGGCCTGCACGTAGGAGAGCTTGGGGACGATCTGGCCCGGGTTGTCTTTCCACTGCCAGTCGTATTCCACATAGCCGGCGTCGCGCTCGCGCACCGCCTCCACGAACTCCACGAACACGCGTCGGCCGTGGGGGTCGCGGAATTCCGAGACGTCGCGACCGTTCAGGTCCGTGCGCCAGGGGTGCATGATCATCACGGGACGCAGGTCGGTGATCCAGAAGTAATCCTTGCCCTCCGGACCGTAACGCAACCGCTCGATGCGGCCGGCAGCCTCCCGGCGGGCGCGCTCCGGCGCCAGATGTCCGCTGGCCGCTTCGTCCGCGTACTCCTGCAGGATGCTGGCCGCTGTGCGCGTCAGTTCGCGGATGGTCTCCTTTTTCCGCTCCAGCAGCTGGGCTTCCATCATGGGGATGAAGACGCCGAAGATGGCCAGCAGGAAGAGCACGCCGGCCAGCGCCACGGGCAACCCGATGTGGAGTAGGAAGCCGCGCCAGTTGCGCTCGCCACCCAGGGACTTCCGGCCCCGACCCACGCGCAGGAAGTCGCGGCCCGCCCAGCCCAGCACGCGTGCCAGGGGCAGCCAGGCTTCCTCGGGTAGCTCCAGGCCGGGAGCGGGGGCGCCCAGGCCACTGCCCGGGCCGTGGTAGTCGCTGCCGCCGCTCACCAGCAGGTCGTGCTGCGCGGCCAGCCCGGCCAAGGCCGCGCGGGTCGCCTCGTCATAGCTGAGATAGTGGGCCTCCAACCCGTCCAGGCCGCGGGCTTTCCAGTCGGGCAGTCGGGCCGCCAGCTCCTCCAGTCCGGCCAGCCCGGCCAGCGGATGGGCGGCGAAGGTCAGGCCGCCGGCCTCGTGCACAAGGCGGCAGACGGTCTCCAGAGGCAGCGCGCCTTGACCGGGTCCCAGGGCGACGGCGCCCGGCTGCCGGCCGCCGCGCAGGGCTCCGGCCACCTGGGCCACGTGCGGATGCCGATTGGAATCCAGGGCCTGCAGCAGGGCCGGGTTGCGCTCGTTGAAGTGGTAGGCCAGCACGTGCAGGGTGCCCTCGGGGGTCAGGGCGTCGATCTCCGCGCCGCTGACCACGTGGATGCCGCGCGGCTCCAGGGTGCCGCGGAAGCGCTCCAGTCCGGCGACGGTGTTGTGGTCGGTAAGGGCCGCGTAGCGCACGCCGGCGTCCGCCAATTCCTCCGCCAGCTGCTCGGGCGAGAGCACGCCATCACTGAAGGAACTGTGGCAGTGCAGGTCGATACGCCAGGCGCGCGCCGGACTCATGCGGAATCCTCCCGGGTGAGTGCAGGGTCAACTTCGGAAACGAAGGGCTCTCCTAGCCCGCAAAGGGCCGGCGCAGGTCCCTGACCGCGCCGGCCCCCACGATGTCACACGGATGATTCGACTAGTGCTCCACCCCCGTCGTGGTGCGCGTGGTCAGCAGCGAGACCATGATCAGGGCCAGGAAACTCAGCGGGATGGAGATCACGCCGGGGTTGTCCAGCGGGAAGGGGGCCGTGGACGGGTCCAGTCCGTATTTCTCATACAAACTGGGGGAGAAGAGGATCAAGCCCACCGAACTGAGGATGCCCACCGTGATGCCCGCCGTGATGCCCTTGGCCGTTGTTCGTTTCCAGAACAGCATCATCAGGATGGCCGGCAGGTTGGCGCTGGCCGCCACGGCGAAGGCCAGACCCACCAGGAAGGAGACGTTCATGCCCTTGAACAGGATGCCCAGCACGATGGCCAGGATGCCCACGGCGAAGGCGGCCACCTTGCCGGCGTGGACCTTCTGCGCCTCGTTCATGTTGCGGCCCGCGTAGCGGTCCATCAGGTCGTGGGCCACGGCGCCGGAGGCGGCGATGATCAGCCCGCTCACGGTGCCCAGCACGGTGGAGAAGGCGATGGCCGAGATGACCGCGAAGAGCAGTTCGCCGAAGGAGCGCGCCAGGAGCGGCGCCGACATGTTGTTGTCCAGTGGATTCACCACGCCGCTGGTCATGGCGCCCAGGCCCATGTAGAGCGTGAGCACGTAGAAGGCGCCGATGGCCGCGATGGCCACGATGGTGGACTTGCGTGCCGAGGTGGGGCTGGGCACCGTGTAGTAGCGGATGAGGATGTGGGGCAGCGCGGCGGTGCCGAAAAAGAGGGCCAGCATCAGCGAGATGAAGTCCAGCTTCTCCAGCGGCGTGCCTTCCACTTTGAACTTGAGACCAGGACGCATCACGCGGTTGCCCGGGGTTTCCTGGGGGTAGATCACCTTGACCTTGGCGCCGTCTTCCGCCGTGAAGGAGACATCCTTCCAGCGGCGCACCACGGTCTCCTTGTCCGACATCAGCGAGAGATACTCGAGGGGTCCCGCCGGGCCCGACAGGGCCGCATCGCCCGTGCGGCCGGCCACGCGGACCAGATTGCCCACTTGGCGAAACTTGTTCTCCGGCGAGGCGGGCGCGCCGTTGATCACATGCGTGCCGTCCGCGCTCTTGGCCTCCCACTGGGCCTGGGTCAGTGTCACACGGCCGTCATCCCCTTCCTCCACGTGCCACCAGCCCTCGCCGGCGGGACCGGCGAGGCGCACGAAGCGCGCCTGCTTCACCGCGGCGTTCTCCAGCACGGCGAAGGTGCTGTCCAGGGGCAGCACCGCGTCGCCGGCCAGCGTGGCCTGCAGCACGGCGGGCTCCACGAAGGGGACCTTGCCGCCCTGATCCGGGGCCGGGTTGAAGCCGCGCACCAGCACGGCGATCACCAGCGCCAGGGAGAAGATCACCAGCAGGGCGCCCTTGATGAACTGCACGTAGGTGGTGGAGGTCATGCCGGCGGTGGCCACGATGGTGATCACGATGGCGCCGACCATGATCACGCCCCAGGCGTGGGGGATGCCCAGCAGGGGTTCCACCAGCACGCCGGCGCCCACCATTTGCGGGATCAGGTAGAAGATCGAGACGATGAGCGTGCTGATGGCCGCGGCCAGCTTGATCCCGCGGGAGTCGAACTTGGCGTCCAGCGCATCGGTGAACGTGTACTTGCCCAGTCGCTTCATGGGCTCGGCTACGATGAACAGCGCCACGATCCAGCCGGCCAGGTAGCCGATGGAATAGAGGAAGCCGTCGTAGCCGGCGGTGGCGATCATGCCGCAGATGCCCAGGAAGGAGGCGGCGCTGAGGTAGTCGCCGGCGAAGGCGATGCCGTTCACCGACCAGTGGATGGTGCCGCCGGCCGCGTAGTAGGCGCTGGCCGAGGTCGTGCGACGGGCCAGCCAGAACGAGAGCCCCAGCACGCTGGCCACAAAGAAGAGGAAGACCGTGATCGCCATCAGTTCCTCCCCTCTTTGGACGCCAGCAGCCGCTCGCGCACGGAGCAGATCCGGTCATAGATCAGCGCCAGCACCAGGGCCACCAGGATCAGGCCCATGCCGTAGACCACCGCCAGATTGAGTCCGGCGAAGACCGTGCGCTCCATGGCCAGGGGATCGGCGATGTTGATGGCCACGAACCCGATGTAGATCAGGGCGTAGACGGCGAACATCCAGACGCCCAGTCGGGCTTTGAAGGCGGAGCTTGGGTCTTTGCCCGTGGGGGCAGCGGGTTTGTGCAGCATGGAGACCTCCTAGTCCTGGTTGACTGCGCGAGTGTATTGGGTGAAGACAATTGACGCATCGGGGCGCGACCTCACGCCACCGAGAATTGTGCTGAGCTTCCATTGTGACAAGCGAACACCGCGGACCCGCCGACAGGGCCCGACTGGTGTTCAGCTCCAAAATAGGAGAGGCTCCGCCGGGCGACAACCCAATTTTGGCGGCGGTGACATCCCGCCCGTGAAAAGCTGCTATGCCTCGGGCGGCGCGGGAGGCAACTTGGCCAGCCAACGCCGGCGGCGCCATTCACGGATTGCGTCCAGCCACTGATCGGCCTTCAGGTGGAAGGCCGGCACCACCAGCAGGCTGAGCGCCGTGGAGACCGCCAGGCCCGTCAGGATGCCGATGGCCATGGGCGAGCGGATCTCCGAGCCCGGACCCAGTTCCAGGGCGGAAGGCAGCGCGGCCATCATGGTGGCCGTGCTCGTCATCAGGATGGGCCGCAGACGCTTGGGACCGGCCTCCAGCAGGGCATCCCGGGCCGCCAGTCCGCGCGCCTGGGCCTGACGCGCGTAGTCCACCAGGATGATGGAGTTCTTCTTGACGATGCCCAGCAGCAGCAGGCCGATCATCGAGAAGATGTTCAGGCTCTTGCCCGCCAGCCAAAGTCCGCCCGCCGCGCCCGCCACGGAGAGCGGCAGGATGGTGAGCACGGTGATGGGACGCAGCAGGGAGTTGAACTGGGAGGCCAGCACCATGTAGGCCACGGCGATGCCCAGGAAGAGCGTCATCAGCAGGCTGCCCATGGATTCCTTGACGGCCACGCTGGCTCCGCCCAGCACCAGCCGGTGCCCGCCGGGCAGATCACGGCCCATCTCCTCCACCGCGGCCAGCACCTCCTGCTGGGCGTGGCCGGGCGCCACGTTGGCCGTGATGGTGATGGCGCGTTCGCGATCCCGGCGGGTGATGGCCTGGAGGGCGGGGCGTTCCTCGGTGACCACCACGCTGGAGAGTGGCACCAGTTCGCCGGCCGCCGTGCGAACCCGCAGGCGCATCAGGTCCTCGGGGCGCGAGCGCTGGCTCGCCAGCAGGCGCATGCGCACGTCCAGGTGCCGGCCACGTCCTCAACGGGAATACCCAGATCGGCGCAGCGTGCCCGGTCCGGCATGACACGCAATTCGGGCATGCCCACCTGGTAGTCCGTGTCCACGTCCACGGCCAGGCCGCTGGCCTGCACCCACTCGCGCTCGGTGCTGGCCAGTTCCAGCTCGGCGCGGGTCAGGTCGTTGCTGCCCACCAGACCGGCCTCGCGCCGCACCTGGATCTCCGTCAAAGAGCGGATAGCCAGCTCCCGGCGTTCCACGGCGGCCCAGCTGTCATGTCGCGCCTGGCCCACCAGCGGCAGCGCCTGGGCGTCGAAGAGCAGCTGGCTGGCGCCTGCCCGGGCCTCCCAGCCCTCGTAGCTGGAACTGCCCGAGGCGCCGCCCTCGCTGGCGTATTCGCTGCGGTCCAGGTCCAGCCTGAGGCTGGGCAGCAGAACGGACCAGGCCTGGCCCACCCGCGCGGAAGCGGCCTGGCGCCCGGCCCGGGCGATGGCCGCGCGTTCATGATGCTCCAGGGCGGCCTGGATGGCCTGCTCCAGGCTGAGGGACGTCGCGGCCTGCGCCGGCAGGGCGGCGGCCAGCCCGAGTGTGAGAAAAAGCCCCACGCGGGGCCAACAGGAGCGGAAGGGCTCGGAGCGCCTGGCTCGGTCGGGTCTGGTTGTCATGGATGGTCCCGGAATACTCTCGACAGGGCTAGGTAGCACCGCGAATGCAGGGCACCTGCGGCAAGCCTGGCGGGAAGGCGGGATGTGAATTCTTGAGCACCCGGGCTCAGCGCGCGGGTGCCGGCAACGCCCCCAGGCCGACCAGGGCGTGCCGGACGAGTTCCTGGCGCAGTGGCAGGTCGGCCTCGTCGCGCAGGTTCAGGATGAGGGCGAAGACCAGTGTGCGGCCCTCGCGCTCCAGCCAGCCCACCCACCAGCCGTGGCCAGGTGTGGAGCGGGCGGCCCAGCCGGTCTTGGCGCGCAGCACGTACTCCGGCGCGGCCTCCACGATCAGCGCCTCGCGCAGGATGCGCTGGCTGCGCTCAGAGAGTGGCAGCTCCAGCCGGGCCAGCCGGGCCAGGAAGCGCACCTGTTCCACGGGGGAGATGGCCAGGGCCCCGTCCAGCCAGAAGTGGTCGATGCCGCCGCCGCAGTCGGCGTTGCTGTAGTCCAGCGAATCCAGCCAGGCTCGCATTTGCGCCTCGCCGATCCGTCGGGCGAAGTCCTGGTAGACGGGCACGACGGAGACGCCCAGAGCACTGCGCAGCGTGTGGTCGCGGTTCCAGGCGGCAATGGGGTGTGTCACGCCATTCCAGGGCAGCCGCTGGCGCTCGTCCCGCAAGACGCCGGTCTCCAGCGCGATCAGGCTGTTGGGAATCTTGAAGGTGGAGGCGGGCAGCCGGCGCTCCCGGGTCCGGACGGTGTCGCTGGCCAGCCAGTGGCCACTCTCCAGCTCCTGCATCACCAAGGTGCCCGTCGCCCCGGCCTCGCGGAACAGCGCCAGCCAGTCCGGCGCAGCTCGGGTTTTCAGGGTTCGGCGGCCCGCAGCCCGTTGGTCCAGCCACCCAGCAGCAGGAGCAGCAGCAGGTATCTCATGTTCACTCCCGTTCCGGCGGACAGACGGGTCCGCAGCTCAGGGCCAGGCTGCCGGAGTCCAGCGCTTCCACGGTCTCGGGCTCCCAGCTGAAGGGCGGCTGCGGGTCCTGGAAGAAAGGTGCCCAACCCTCGACCACGGCGGCACGCCCACGCAGCAGCGTGCGGCCGAAGAACAGGGCTTCCGTGGAGACGAACCCGGCAAGGGCCGAGAGATCGCGCGCGGCCATGCTGGCGGCAAAGGCCGTTTCGGCGGCCCGTACGTCCACGACCGCCAGTGCGGCGGGGTCGGGCGTCGCGCCACCGTCCGGCTCGCCAGCCTGAGCGCAGAGCGCGCCGGCGAGCAGGACTCCCAGTCTCAAGTGAGTCATGTTCGACCTCCTATGTTGGGACGACTCGACCTGCGATACCTTTCACCACAGAGGCACGGCTGAAGCAAGTGAAGAATTGGATTCCCCGCTCAGAAGATCCTGTTGTGACGTGGCTGTGTCTCCATGGTGATTTCAGCTGGAGATGGCGGTGGGGAACGCAAAGGGGTCCGCCGTGGCGGACCCCCTGCGAAAGCCGTGCGCTCCTGCGTCGACAGCTGTCAGATCAGCGGTGCGATCACCAGCGCGACGATGCTCATCAGCTTGATCAGGATGTTGAGGCTGGGGCCTGCCGTGTCCTTGAAGGGATCGCCGACGGTGTCGCCCGTGACCGCGGCCTTGTGGGCGTCGCTGCCCTTGCCGCCCAGGTGTCCGCCTTCGATGTGCTTCTTGGCGTTGTCCCAGGCGCCACCCGCGTTGGACATGAACATGGCCATCAGCACGCCGGTGACGGTGACGCCGGCCAGCACGCCGCCCAGCATCTCCGCATTGTGCAGTACCAGGCCGAAGAAGACCGGGGTCAGCACGGCCAGCAGGCCGGGGAGGACCATCTCCTTGATCGCCGCGGCCGTTGAGATCTCCACGCACTTGGCGTAGTCGGCCTTGCCCGTGCCTTCCAGCAGACCGGGGATTTCACGGAACTGACGGCGCACCTCCTCGATCATGGTGTTGGCCGCCCGGCCCACGGCGTTCATGGCCATGGAGCTGAACAGGAAGGGCAGCATGCCGCCCACCAGTAAGCCGGCCATCACGGTGGGCTTGAGGATGTCGATGGATTCCAGTCCCACCACCTGCTGATAGGCGGCGAAGAGGGCCAGGGCCGTCAGGGCCGCGGAGCCGATGGCGAAGCCCTTGCCGATGGCGGCGGTGGTGTTGCCCACCGCGTCCAACTTGTCCGTCCGCTGGCGCACTTCCTTGGGCAGCTCGGCCATTTCGGCCAGGCCGCCGGCGTTGTCGGCGATGGGACCGTAGGCATCCACGGCCAGCTGGATGCCGGTGGTGGCCAGCATGCCCAGGGCGGCGATGGCGATGCCGTAGAGACCGGCGGTCTGGAAGGAGAAGATGATGCCCAGCGCCAGCACGATCATCGGCAGGGCCGTGGACTGCATGCCGATGCCCAGTCCGGCGATGATGTTGGTGGCCGCGCCGGTCTGGCTGTCATGGGCGATTCGGCGCACGGGGGCGCGGTTCTCGGCCGTGTAGTACTCGGTCAACATGCCGATCAGCGTGCCGGCGATGAGGCCGATGATGGTGGCCAGGAAAATGCCGGTGGAGGTGTATGTCATGTCACCCATGGTGAACTCAGCCGGTGCCAGGGCCTTGACGATGAACCAGGTGGCCACGACCATCAAACCGGCCGCGCCGAAGGTGCCGGCGTTGAGGGCCGCCTGGGGGTTGCCACCTTCGCGCACGCGCACCAGGAAGGTTCCGGCGATGGAGAGCACGATGCCGGCGGCAGCCACGGCCAGCGGCAGCAGGACGAGGTCGAGGGGCGAGCCCACGGCCACGGTGGCGCTGGCACCCAGGACCATGGCGCCCACGATGGAGCCCACATAGGATTCGAAGAGGTCGGCGCCCATGCCGGCCACGTCGCCCACATTGTCGCCCACGTTGTCGGCGATGGTGGCCGGATTGCGCGGATCGTCCTCGGGAATGCCCGCCTCCACCTTGCCCACCAGGTCGGCGCCCACGTCCGCGGCCTTGGTGTAGATGCCGCCGCCCACGCGGGCGAACAGGGCGATGGAGCTGGCGCCCATGGCGAAGCCGCTGAGAATGCGCAGCACGTCGTGCAGCTCCTGGCCGGGGGCGGCCGTGCCACCACCATAGAGGAGGAAGAGGCCCGTCAGGCCCAGGATGCCCAGGCCGACGACGCACATGCCCATCACCGCGCCGCCGGAGAAGGCCACGCCCAGGGCTTCCGTCAGGCTGGTGCGCGCGGCGTGCGTGGTGCGCATGTTGGCCGCCGTGGCCACGCGCATCCCGAAGTAGCCGGCCAGGGCCGAGCAGCAGGCGCCCACCACGAAGGAGAGCGCCGTCAGCTGGGCATTGTCGCGCAGGTTGCCGAAGTAGAGCAGGACCGCCACGGCCGCCACGAACACGGCCAGCACCCGGTACTCCTTCCCCAGGAAGGCCATGGCGCCTTCACGGACGGCCGCGCCGATTTCGCGCATCCGCACCGTGCCCGGATCCTGCCGGTTGATCCAGCTCGCCTTCCACCAGGCGAACAGCAGGGCCAGTAGGCCCGCTCCCAGGGCGCTCCAGATGATGGTCATGGGTCTCCTCTCTGTCAGCTAGTCTTCTATGAATTGGACACGTCGGACGGCACGCGGGGCGGGATTCCTGCCAACCGGTGGGAACCGGTGACACATCGTGCACTGCGGGCAGGGCCAGGCAGGCCAGCTGCTCGTCAGGGGCGGATGAAAGCGGGAACGTCCGGCGCGACGCTGCACAAGAAAGGGCTTTTCCCCTTTTGTCGCAATCAGATCGCCTGTGGGCGAGCTGGCTACTTCGCCAGCCAGATGGCGTAGTAGATCACATAGAACCAGGAGAAAATGCCGTGCAGGATGGCCCAGAGCAGGGACTTGTTCAGGCTCCAGGAGATGGTCACCGCCAGGGCCGTGCCCAGGCCAATGCCCGCCTTGGCCGCGCCGCCGCCCCGGTTCCAGCGCGACCGGCAGGCCGCGCCTTGGGAGACTTCGACGTGAATGGTGTCGTCGCTCATGCGTCCTCCAGTTTCGGCCGGAGTGGCCGGGTCAATGCTCGAATTTCCAGGCCACCGCCCCCAGCAACAGGCTGATCGCCACCAGCAGCAGCGCGTTGGCGACGAATTAGGGCATCAGCATCAGGGCCACGCCGCCGATGGTGGGCAGCCATTCTTTCTGCCGGCGGCCGTATCCGAACCAGAACATGCCCACCACGCTGACCAGGATCTTCCACAGGATGGGAAAGGGAAGTTCCATCTCAACGCACCAGCAGCAATTTGATGGTTTCCCGCCGGCCACCCGCTTCCAGGCTGGTCACGTACAGGCCGCTGGGCCAGCCCTCCGCCTGGAGGCCTGTCAAGTGGCGGCCGGCGGGCAGGGCTCCCAGCTCCCGGAGCAAAACCTGTCGGCCGGCCACGTCATGCACCGTCAACCGGGCGCAGGAAACGGGGGTGGCAAGGGTGAAGGACAGGCGCGTGGCCGGGTTGAAGGGATTGGGCGCGGCCACCAACTCCAGTTTGTCGGGCCGCTGGGGGCCGGGGTCGACGGCGATCTCGCGCACCACCGCGAGGCGCAACAGGTCCCCGTTCTCCAGGCCCAGCAAGGCGTGGTAGCCGCTGCCGTCGCTCAGGCAGCGGGCCAGGGCGCTGGGGGCGGCGGACAGGTTCTGCTCGTCGAAGCTGTAAAGGGGAGAGTCCCAATAGGACTGGCTGAAATCAAAAACCACGTGGGGATCCCGGGTGGCGGCCAGGCCATAGCCCGTGAAGGAGCAGCGGACCACCGGGCCCTCCATCCACAACGAATCCATCAACTGGAAGGGTGTCTGTCCGCTGCGCCGCAGCGCGTACAAAGCCCCCGCCGCGGCGAAGACGTGGTTCTCCTCCCAGGGGCTGGCGGAGAGGTCCTCCACGGGGCCCGACAGTTGCAGGACGCCGGCCAGCACGGGATGCGCCAAGTCCGTGGCGTCGATGTCGAACAAGCGTCCGTCGGCGCTGCCCACCAGCAGATGGCGGCCCGCCCACTTGGCGCAGAGTGGCTCGGCTTGCAGATTGATTGTGCCGTGGTGCAGCAGGAACCATGGACTGCGGTTGGCCTGCTTGAGGGCTACGAAGGCATCGGGCGTGACGTAGGCGATGAGGTCGTCGGGGCCCCAGGCCAGCAGCTTGACGGGGTCGGTGGGATGGATGCCGCGCAGCTGCACGCCGCTCTCCGTCTCCTCATAGAACCGCAGGCCCGCGCCGTAGTGGTTGCCGGCGAACAACAGGGGCTCGCCGGTCCCCCATTCGTGGGTGATGTCCCCGCCGTCCACGGGCAGGGGAAGAGGGATGCCGGCGGTCTCCCGCGGCTCCTCCTCCTGGGGCCAACGATTCCACCAGAAGATGCGGCGGTAGCCCTGTTTCTGATCCAGGCACCAGAAGGACGGGTCCTCGTTCTGGCCCACCCAGGGAATGGAGAGCAGGCGGGGCCGCGTGGCATGACGGGCCAGCAGGTCCAGCCGCGGGGCGCCGGCCTCCTGGCGCAGCACGTGCAGACTGACGCCGTCGGGCCCCTCGGCCACCAGCAGGCTGTCGTTTTGCAGGGCCAGGCGCCGGGCGGATTCCACCGTGCGCCAGCGACCCACCAGCAGCGGCGCGGCGGTGTTGGACAGATCCGCCACGGCCAGCCCGCTGTCCCCGCAGGCCAGCACGAAGAGGCCATCGCGCCAGGCCGCCGCATCCAACACAGGCAGGCCCGGTGACCAGGCGGGTCCGACGGTGGGGGAGAAGGGATCGGCCATGTCCACCGCACGCAGTCCATCGTCGCCCAGGCAGGCGGCCAGCCGCCCGCTCCCACCAGCCAAGCGGATCGCGCCCGAGAGCGCCAGCCGGCCCAACGGAACAGGCGGGTCACCCAGGCCCACGCCACGCAGGCTATCGGTGTCCGTCCACCACACACCACCCGTGACACAAATGGCCGTCGGCGAGGCGGGAAGATTGCCCAGCACGGGAGTCAGGTTTGGATCTGCGAGGTCCAGCCGCCCGCGCCAGAGCAGGTCGGCCGTGACGGCCACCAGCAAGTCGCCCTCCACCGCTAGTGCGCGTACCCCGGCCAACTGGGCGACGGGCTGTTCTCCGCCGCGCTCGCGCAGCAGCAGCCGCTCCCCTTCATCCAGCACGGCGCTCAGCCGACTTCCCGCCGCCAGGTCCACGCCAGCGGACTCCATCGTCTGACGCTGCTCCAGCAGCATGCCGCCCAAGGGACTCCGGCCCAGCCAGCGGAGGTCACCGGCACTCAAGAGGCAGGGGGCGTTTGCCTGCCAACCCACGGCCCGCACGTCCACGCCGGGCAGCGTGCCGATGATCTCCACGGCCCGGGCGGGTGCGGCCAGTGCCAGGGTTGCCAGGGCGGCGAGGGCCGACAGCGGATTCCAGCGTCTCATGTCGTGCCTTCCAAATTGCGGGTCGCGTCACAGGGTGGCCAATTCCGACTCAATCCAGATTGATCCGCGCCAGCAACGAAGCTCCGGGCGCCACCTCCAAACCCGTCAATTCAGCCGGGTCCAGGGGCAGCACGAACTGTTCCTCCTGCGCCGTGGCCCGCAGGCTGTAGGCTGTGAAACCCTGTGTTGTGCGGGTCAGCACGGGGAGTACGGTGGAGGGTGCCGGGGGCGCACTCCAGTCCACGCGCAGGGCCAGGCGCGGGCCTTCCGCCGTCTCCACCCTGCCTGTGCGCACGCGGAGCTCCGGCACGACGGACTCGCGCCACTGCGCGTCCAGCCAGGCCCAGAGGGCGCGGGCATCGCCGAAGCCGCTGCTCTCCAGCAGATCGTTGGCCACCAGGAAGTCGGCCAGCGCGCGCTTCACCTCCTGCAGCGGCTCGCGCGGACTGAGTGGCTCGCGCAGGCGCAGCGCCAGTTCACGCAGGCAGAGCCGGTAGGCGCTGTCCTCCAGGCTCTGCGGATTCCGCAGCCGCCAGCGCAGGTGCTCCAGCAGCAGGGCGAAGCGCCAAGCCAGCAGATCCTGGGTCTCCGCCGAGTGCCAGTCGCCCTCGGCCCGCTCGCCCAGGGCGGGCAGGCTGGCGAACGCGTTGGGCCGGAAGAGGGAAAGTTGCCGATTGAGGGCCGCCTGGCGTAGGCGGTGCGCCCGTGGCGCCCCCTGGCGTTCCTCCAGCAGCAGCAGGGCACAGGCCCGGGCCGCGCCGTGGCGGATCCAACGCGGCGCGGCCGCGGCCTCCGCCGGTCCCGGTCGCCACCAACCGCGGCAGAGAGTCTCCAGCCGCGCCAAGCGGGCGTCCGCCGTGGCCTCGCGCAGCTCCCGCGCGCCAATCTCCAGCGGTTCGTCCGGGGCCAGATCATGGCCCCGCAGCTGATCCTCCTCCTCGCGGCGGTCGGCTGGATTCCCCGTGCGCTCCAGCAACAGGACGGGCTCCGGCGCCGGCCCCAGCCAGGCTTCCAGTCGCGCGGCGGCGTCCGCCAGTTCCGTCAGCACCTGCTCCTCGCCCAGGATGCCCAGCGAGAGCGTGTCCTGCCCCTGGCTGAGGTCCACGGGTTCGGCAGGCTCTTCATGGCTGGGCGTTCGCACCTCGCGCTCCCGCGGCAAGTCCAGATTCTCGATCCCGGCGGTCTGGCGGCGCACCCGGGCCGGCTGCGGAACCTGGAAGGCCGCGCGCTGGCGCAGGGGCATCCAACAGAGGGCCGCACCACCGCCCAAGGGCAGCAGAGCGCGGGTCTCGGGCAGTAGGCGCTGGGGAGCCAGGGCGTCCAGCCGGGTCAGCCCCGGTTGCTCCAGACTGTCCGGCCAGACGGGTAGCAGCTGTCCGGGATCCAGCAGCCGCGCGGGCCGGGCGGCTTCCCACCAGGGCAGGCGGGGAAACCAGTTGCCGCGCACGGCATGGCGGGAGCCCGGCGCCTCGGCCGTCACCAGCGCGGCCGGGCTGTCGCCCTGCAGGCGCAGGATTGTGGACCCCGGCAGGGCCTCCACCAGCAGCCAGGGGCCGGGGTTGGCCGATCCGGCGCGCCGGTTGTGGGCGGCGGGCCGGCGCGTGCCGTCCGGCAGGGACCACTCGGCCGCCGTCAGGCGGGCCGCCGGATCCAGCAGCAGCCAGAGCGGCTCCGTCCGCGGCGGACCGGCCAGCTCCAGCGTCCAGTGCAGGCGGCCACCCCGGCGGTCCAGTTCCAGGACCAAACTGTCCACGGCCAGCGCGGGCGTGGCCAGGGTGGGCGGCAACCAGGCGGGGTCCCGTGGCGGGGCCAGGGAATCACCCAGGCTGCGCAGCACGCCGCTCACTGGCACGTGCAGACTGCTGCCTGAGTGCAGCGAGCGCAGCCAGCGGGCGGCGTCCCCCTGCCGCTCCCAGAGCAGGCCGTCGGGCTCGGCCAGTAGCCAATCGGGCTCTGTGCCGATCGGACTCTGCAGTAGTGGATGATCTGGACTCAGGCGTCCCAGGGCGCGCTGCACGTTGAATCCGGGCCGGGCGAGAAAAGGCAGACGCGGTTTGAGCGGGCGCCAGTCCAGGCGGGCCAGCTGGGGCGGCAGCTGCGCGCAGAGCCAGGTGACCTGCCGCAGGCGCTTGTCCTCCGCATGGCGTCCCAGGGCGGCCCGGGCAGCCAGGGTCTCCAGCTCGCCAGGCAGCGCCGGATCCAGCCGGCCCCGGCCGGTCAGTTCCACCACGAAGAGGCTGTCACCGTTCACGAGCAGCGGCAGCACGCGGCAGTGGCCGCGCTCCCAGCCCAAGGTTCCCAGCTCGAAGGACAGGACCAGGTCCTCCACCGGGGCGCGGCGGGCCCGGACGGGCTCCCGCAGGTCGGCCAGGGCGCGCTCCCAATCATCCAGCACACCGGCCCGGGCGGAAGACAAGAGCGCCAACAGGAGGACCAGCCGGCCCCAGGGTTGCGCCACCCGGACCTGACTGGACCGTAAATGCGGAAAAGCAGGATAGGTGCGGTTCATGCGGGGACTCCCTGGAATGGCGTGCCGCAGCAAGATGAGCGCCGGGTCCGGATGATGCAAGCAAAAGCCGGTCGGTTAGCGGTGGATTCCCTATGTTGCCGGCCATTCGGGGACGTTCGTGGGATTCGACGGGATGGTCGGGACCCCGGGCTGCATGTCGTGGACGTGTCGGAGCACCACGTTAAAAGTTTCGACAACAACATAATCGGCAACGATTACGCTCTCGCCGCCTAGTAACTAGGCAGCCGAAGACCCTGAGCATGCTCACTGCCCAGGGACCCTTCGTCATCTTGTGAGCTGGCCCCAAGGATGTGGTTGAGTCGGCGGGGCGAGATCTTTCAACCTGGGGGCGCCGCAGCGTGACCGTTCGCGTCGGTGTCCTGAGATCAAACAACGGTCTACACATGTAGAAGCCCAGGGAAGCGCTGTTTCGGACGAGGGTTCAACTCCCTCCGTCTCCATGAACCCGGATGAGGCCGGCCTGCGGGCCGGCCTTTTTTGTCACACGCGACCGCACCGGCATTCGCTCTTGCGTCCATCACTTCAGGCCCAGCCGCAGCGGCTTCGGGTCCGCGACCAGTTCGGGAGTTTCCATGTCCCTTAGCGCACGTGACCTGGATGTCCGCCTGGCGGCGGCCCGTGAGGCCGCCACGGAAGCGGCGCGCCTGCTCTGGGTGGAATACCATCGCCCGGGCGGGCCGCGGGGCGCGGGCAGCCATGCCGACGTGGACGAGGAGGTGGAGGCGCGCATCCAGGAGATCCTGGGCCGGCACTGCCCGGGGGACGGCTGTCTGGGCGAGGAGCTGCACGCCCGCGTGCTGGGGGATGGGCCGCGCGTGGGCGGCCACCTGTGGATCGTGGATCCCAACGACGGCACCTCGCCCTTCCTGAAAGGCTGCCGCGGCTCGGCGGTCTCCATCGGGCTGGTGGAGGAGGGGCGGCCCGTGCTGGGCGTTGTCATGGCCTGGGATGGACCGGAAGGGGCGGGCGAACAATTGGCCTGGCGCGCCGGCGGACCCCTGCTGCGCAACGGGGTGGAGACGCGGCGGGAGTGGCCCGGCAGTGCGGACGGTGCCCTGGCCCTGATCTCCCACGAGGCCGACCGCAAGAACTCGCTGGCCAACGCCCAGGCCGTGGCGCCCTTGCGCTACGTGACACTGCCCAGCATCGCCCTGCGCATGGCCCTGGTGGCCGCAGGCGAGGGCGACGTGGCGGTCTCCCTGGGCGGGCCGGAATCCTGGGACCTGGCCGGCGGACACGCCCTGCTGCTGGGCGTCGGCGGGGAACTGGTGAACGGTGCGGGCGAGCCCATCCGCTACGGGGCGGACGGGAGCTGCAACAACGACGGCCGCGCCTTCGGCGGAGCGCCTGTCCTGGTGCGCGAACTGGCCGCCCGGGATTGGAGTGGCGTGGACGTGCGGACCCCGGCGGAAACGGGCCTGGACCTGGCCTTCCCCATGGCAAGGGTCACTCGCCCGGACTGGGGCCGCCTGCGACGCGCCCAGGGCTGTCTGCTGGGCCTGCTGGCGGGGGACTCGCTGGGTGGACTGGTGGAATTCCGCGACCCGGCCTGGATCCGCGAGAACTTCCCCGCGGGCCTGCGCGAGCTGGAGGACGGCGGCCAGTGGAATACGCTGGCCGGCCAGCCCACCGACGACGGCGAGATGGCCCTGCACCTGGCGCGCACTTTGGTGCGGGACGGCGCTTTCCAGCCCGAGGCCGTGCTGGAGTCCTACCGCGGCTGGCTGCACTCGGGACCCTTCGACGTGGGAACCACCACGCGCCTGGGGCTGAGGGCGCGTCCCGACGCCCAGAGCCAGGCCAACGGGGCCCTGATGCGCGTCGCACCGCTGGGGATCTTCGCGGCGGGCCAGCCGCGGGAGCGGGCCGAGGAGTGGGCGGCTCAAGACGCGGGGCTGACCCATCCGCACCCCGTCTGCCGCCAGGCCTCCGCGCTGTTCGCCGGAGCGATCGCCTCCGCCGTGAGCCGCGGCCACGGGCCGGAGCGGATCTATGCCGGCCTGCTGGGCCGCGCCGCCGCGCTGGGTGTGGACACTTCGCTCCTGGAGGTCCTGCGCGCGGCCCGCACGGCGCCGCCCGCGGATTACCACGCCCAGATGGGCTGGGTGCTGGTGGCTTTCCAGAACGCTGTCTGGCAACTGCTGCACGCGCCCAGCCTGGAGGAGGCCCTGGTGGACACGGTGGGGCGTGGCGGTGACACGGACACCAACGCGGCCATTGCGGGCGCACTGCTGGGGGCCGTCCACGGTTTGGACGCGCTGCCGGCCCGCTGGTGCCTGCGACTGATGGCCTGTCGGCCGCTGACGGGAATGCCGGACGTGGATCACCCGCGCCCCCGGGCCTGCTGGCCGGTGGACGCCCTGGTGCTGGCCGAGCGCTTGCTGACGGCCGCCCGGGACTGAGAGCCGCCGCTTACGGGGGAATGCTCACCACTGAGTCACAGAGGCACAGAGCCAAGAGATAGATCGGCGTCGGCGGGGATGGGAACAAGATGAATCCGCGCGCTGCTTAGGTTGCGGCGTTGCCCCGATCCTCGTGGAACACGAACACCGTGCCGCAGTGATAACTCCCCTGATAGAGCGGCGAGACGCTGACCCGGCGCTCCAGGGTCTCCCCCCAGCGGGCCCGCAGGCGGCAGGGCTGGTTGACCAGGCACTCGCCGGAGTGGAGTAGTTCCTGCCAGACGGTGTCCGCCAGCACGCCCTCCGGATCCAGGATCTCCTGCACGGGCTGGCTCACCGCCTCCCAGAGCGGCCAGCCGATCAGGCGCTCGGCCGCGGGGTTCATGTACTGCACCATGCCGGTGGCGTCGCTGGCCAGGACGGGTTCCATCAGGTGGTCCAGGATGGCCCGGTGGAATTGCATCCGATCCAACATGCGCCTCCCCCCTCGTTGGGAATCAGGCCCGGCGCCGGGGAAGGGCGCCGCGCGGCTTCTCGCTTCACGCAGCATGAATCGACAAGTTGCAGCCGGATCTCAAGCGGAAGGGAAAGAAAATGGCCTTGACGCCCGGTGAGAGCGTGCCTGGATTCCTGCTGGAAGACGAGCAGCAGCGACTGGTGCGACCGGAGGATTTCCGCGGTCGCTGGTGGGTCTGCTACGCCTATCCCAAGGACAACACCCCAGGCTGCACGCAGGAGGCCCGGGATTTCAGCTGCCTGCTGGAGGACTTTCGGGCCTTGGGGGCCGAGATCGTGGGCGTCAGTCCGGACAAGCCCGCCAGCCACCGCAAGTTCATCGATGGACAGGGCCTGGGCCTGCGCCTGCTCAGCGACCCGGAACACGTCCTGCTGGAGTCCTGGGGCGCCTGGGGCCTGAAGAAGCTCATGGGACGCGAGTTCCAGGGCGTCAAGCGCAGTACGTGGCTGGTGGATCCCGCCGGCACGTTGGCCGAGGTCTGGACGGGCGTCAAGGTCAAGGGTCACGCCGAGGCCGTGCTGGCCAGCCTGCGCGCCCGGCTGGGCCGCTGAGGTCGTCGTGCCCGAGTTGCCCGAGGTCGAGACCATCGTGCGGCAGTTGGATCGGCTCCTTTCCGGTCGGATCCTGCGCGGCCTGCAGGTGCGGGATCCCAAACTGGCCCACCTGGAACCCCTGGCCGGGAGTCTGGCTGGCACACGACTGGGGCGGATCCGGCGCAGCGGCAAGCGCGTGATCCTGCCGTTGGAGGACGGAGAGGCAGTCCGGGGTTGGCTGGCCGTGCACTTGCGCATGACTGGACGCCTGCTGCTGGTGGAGGAGGGCGAACCCGAGCCCGCCCCCGCCCGCCTCTGTCTGGAGCTGGACCGCGGCCGGCTGCTGTTCGCGGACACACGCCGGTTCGGCACAGTGGACTGGCTCACTGGGCCTGCCGAGCTGGCCCCGCCGGGGCTGGACCCCTTCGACCCCGCCTGCACGCCCGCCGCCCTGGCGGAATTGGCCCGCGCCGCGCGTGCTCCGCTCAAGAGCTGGCTGCTGGACCAGACGCGCATCTGCGGACTGGGCAACATCTACGTCTGTGAGATCCTGCACGCCAGCCGCCTGTCGCCCTGGCGGGCCGCGGGCAACCTGGAGCTGGCGCAGTGGCGGCTCCTGCACCGGGAGATGCGGCGCATCCTGCGCCTGGCCATCAAGAACTGTGGCACCACCTTTTCGGACTTCCAGGACAGCCGCGGGCTGGAGGGTTCCTTCGGCCGCATGCTGCAGGTCTACGGCCGTGCCGGCGCGGCTTGCCCGCGCTGCGGCGCCATCGTGCAACGCGAGACCCAGGCCCAGCGCGGCAGCTGGTGGTGCCCGGGCTGCCAAGAATAGAATGGAACGTCGCCGGGCACGGCCTGGCCGGCTGAAGGAGGAAGGGATGGAGAGCCTGGATTTCCGCTCGGACACGCTGACCCGCCCGGACGAGGGCATGCGGCGCGCCATGGCCGCGGCCGACGTGGGCGACGACGTCTTCGGCGAGGACCCCACCGTGCGCCGGCTGGAGGAGCGCGTGGCCGGGCTGTTCGGGCGCGAGGCGGCCCTGCTTACGCCCAGCGGCACCATGTCCAACCTGATCGCCGTGGGCCTGCACTGCGCAGACTGCTGGACGAATCCGTCGTCGTGCAGGAGCCCGAGAGCAACATGATCCTGCTGCACACCGCCGAGCCCGCGCTGACGAAACACCTGCTGGCAGAGTGGGAGCGGCGCGGCGTGCGCGCCCTGGCGCTGGGGGAGACGCGCATCCGGCTGGTCACCCATCACGACCTGCCGGCGGACATCGGCACCCAGCTGGAGGCGCGGCTGGGCTGAAAATGACGCCCGGCCTGCTTGCCCAGCAGCAGGTTGATCCGGAACAGCTTCTGGCGGATGCGCAGGTCGTCGTAATTCCGACTCATCAAAGGGAGGTGAGCTTGATCGACCAGAACTCCAGGGCGGCGGAGTAATGAAAAGGGGGCCGCAGCCCCCGGTCGATTCACGCTGAAACGCGCTCAGCAGACCTCGACGATCCAGCCGAAGGGATCCGCCAGCTCGCCGTAGTGGATGCCTGTGATGGTGTCGTAGAGCTTCTGGGCCATGGGGCCGATCTGCTTGCCGTTGATCTGGATCGTCTCGTTGTTGTACTGGATCTCCCCGACCGGGCTGATCACGGCGGCCGTGCCCGTGCCGAAGACTTCCTCCAACTCACCGGAGTGGGCGGCCTCGTAGAGCTGCTGGATGCTCACCCGCTGCTCGTGGACGGGCGTGCCCCAGGAGCGGCAGAGTTCGATCACGCTCATGCGCGTGATGCCCGAGAGGATGGTGTCGCCGTCCAGCGGCGGGGTGAAAAGTTCGCCGTTGATCTTGAAGAAGATGTTCATGGTGCCCACTTCTTCGATGTACTTGTGCTCCGTGGCGTCCAGCCAGAGCACCTGGGTGAAGCCCTTCTCCTTGGCGCGCTTGGCCGGCAGCAGGCTGGCGGCGTAGTTGGCCGGGGTCTTGGCCATGCCCAGGCCGCCCTTGGCGGCGCGGCTGTGGTGCTGGGCCACGTGCAGGCTGACGGGCTTCATGCCTTCGGCATAGTAGTTGGCCACCGGGCTGAGCAGCACGATCAGGCGGAAAGTCTGGCTGGACTGTACGCCCAGGGTGTTGTCCATGGCGATGACGAAGGGCCGGATGTAAAGGCTATGGCCGCGCTGGGCGGGGACGAAGTCGCGCTCCTCGCGGATCAGCTGGGTCAGGCCGGCCAGCACCACGTCCTCGGCGACTTCCGGGATGCAGAGGGCGCGGCAGGAGCGGTTCAGGCGGGAGGCGTGGCGATCCGGCCGGAAGAGCACGATCCGTCCGTTGACCTGCCGGAAGGCCTTCAGGCCCTCGAACACGGCCTGGCCGTAGTGGAAGGTCATGTTGGCCGGCGAAATGGCCATCGGCTCGTTGGGCTCGATGCGCGGGCTGTGCCAGGCGCCGTTGCTGTAATCCATCACGAACATGTGGTCCGTGAAGTAGACCCCGAAACGCAGGTTGCTGAAGTCGATGCTGTCTTTGCGGCTGGTGGTGATCCGGGTGACGGGAAATGCTCCCATGCGGTCCTCCTTTATCCTGAAGTCTGCCGGGTTGGCAGCCCGCGGCCCCGCTTCGGGACTCCTGCGGCGAGCGGCAATGTGTTAAAAAAACCGGCGGCCCACCCGGCGGCCCACCCGGGGGCGGACGGTGCGGGGGAGAATTCCCGCCTGCCGTCGGTCGGTGGGTCAAATTGGTTTGATCAGATTGAGGGACAATCTGATCTGCTTGCCGGAGCGGGCTACTCCAGGCCGTAGATCTCGCCGTACTTCTCCCGCACATAGTGGAGGAAGGGCTGGGGCGAGAGTTCGCGCCCGGTGGCCTGGCGCAGGATTTCCGCCGGGTCCTGCGAGCGGCCGTGCCGGTAGACTTTCTCCGTCAGCCAGTCCTTCAAGGGGGCCAGCTGGCCGGAGGAGATCTGCTCGTCCAGGTCGGGCAGCTCCTGCCGCGCCTGGTTGAAGATCATCACGCCGTAGAGGTTGCCCAGGGCGTAGGTGGGGAAGTAGCCGACGGAGGCGTCCGCCCAGTGCATGTCCTGCATGCAGCCTTCGGCCACCGTGGGCGGGGTGATGCCCAAGGTATCGCGCATCTTCTGGTTCCAGGCCTCGGGCAGGTCGCGGACAGCCAGCCGGCCGGAGAGCAGCTCCAGCTCCAACTCGAAGCGCACGAAAATGTGCAGGCTGTACGTGACCTCGTCGGCCTCGATGCGGATCAGGCTGGGCTTGACCCGGTTGATGGCCTCGTGGAAGCGCTGGAACTCCACGCCCTCAAGCGGGGCCGGGAAGCGGTGCTTGACCTCGCCGAACCAGCGATTCCAGAAGGGCCGGGAGCGGCCCACCAGGTTCTCCCACAGGCGGCTCTGGCTCTCGTGGATGCCCAGGCTGCTGCCCTGGGCCAGCGGTCCGCGGTCGAAGGCGGGGTTGATGTTCTGCTCGTAGAGGGCGTGTCCGCCCTCGTGCAGGCTGCCGAACAGGCCGGCGCGGAAGTCGCGCTCGTGGATGCGCGTGGTCACCCGCACGTCGGGGATGCCGAAGCCCGTGGTGAAGGGATGCGGGCTCTTGTCCTGGCGGCCCTGGTTGAAGTCGTAGCCCAGGGCGCCGAGGAGCTCGACGGTGAAGTCCCACTGGGCCTGGGGATCGAAGGCCTGGTAGAGGAAGGCGTCGTCCACGCGCTCGGCGCGTTCGAAGAGCTGGCGCGCCAGCGGCACCAGTCCCGCGCCCAGCTCGGCGAAAATGGCCTGCAGGCGGCTGGTGAGCAGGCCGGGCTCGTAGCGGTTGAGCAGGGCGTCGTAGGGCTGCTCGGGGTAGCCCAGGGCGTCGGCCTCCTCGCGCACGATGGTGAAGATCTCCTCCAGGTGCGGCCGGTAAGCCTCGAAATTGTTGAGGGGTTTGTTGATCATCCAGCTGTCCAGGGCGCGTCCGGTGGCTTCGGACTTGCGCTGGACCAGCTCGCCGGGCAGGCGCACGGCCTGGTCCAGGTCGCGCCGGGTCACCACCACCAACCGGGCGTCCAGGGGCTCCAACTCGCCCAGCCGGGCCTCCAGGGCGCTCACCAGTTCCGAGGTCTCCGGCGCGGCCAGCAACTCGTGGGAGAGGCGCTGGAGCGTGGCCATCTGGCGCACGCGGGGCTCCAGTCCGCCCCGGGGCATGTAGGTGTGCTGATCCCAGCCCAGCAGGGCCTGCGCGGAATCCAAATCGTTGATGGTGGCCAGCCGGGCCTTGAGGCGGTTGAGCGTGTCCATGGGGAACCTCGTTGTGTTGCCGGGCGGCAAGGTAAGGATCGGAACGGCTGGGGGACTCGCGGTTCAGGGTTTTCAACACAGAGACACGGAGGCACAGAGGTGGAAGACGGAGGAGAGTTGTGTCACGGATGGACCTACATCCCGACCCTGGTCCAGTTTGGTGATGGGTACTGCCGGAGTGGCCGTTCTGGGGAGGTGACGCCGGTTTTGCCTCATTGTCTCCAGCAACGAAGGAGACGGAAATGACGATGGCCCTGGTCACCGGCGCCTCAGCCGGCATCGGACGCGAGATCTGCCGAGTGCTGGCCGAACAAGGCCTGGACATCGTGGCTGTGGCTCGGCGCACGGAACGGCTGGAGAGTCTGGGAGGAGAGATCCGCGCCCTGGGACGGCGCTTCCTGCCGCTGGCCCTGGATCTGACCGACCGCGCGGCCCTGGCCGCCTTGCCGGACCGGCTGCCGGCGGAATGGGCCGAGGTGGACCTGCTGGTGAACAATGCCGGGCTGGCCCTGGGCGTGGATCCGCTCCAGGCCGGGAATCCGGCCGAGTGGGACCAGGTGCTGGACACCAACGTGCGCGCCTTGCTGACGCTGATCCGCCACTTCGTGCCCGGCATGGTGGCTCGCGGGCGCGGGCAGGTGATCAGCCTGGGCAGCGTGGCCGGCCGCCAGCCCTATCCCGGCGGCGCCGTCTACTGCGCCAGCAAGGCTGCCGAGCTGGCCCTCAGCCGCGCCTTGGCGATGGATCTGGTGAACACGCCCGTGCGGGTCTGCAGCGTCGATCCCGGGCTGGTGCAGACGGAATTCTCCGTGGTGCGCTTCCACGGCGACGCGGACCGCGCGGCCCAGGTCTACCAGGACATCCAGCCACTGACGCCCCGCGACGTGGCCGAGGCCGTGGGCTGGGTGGCCAGCCGGCCCGCGCACGTGCAGGTCAGCGAGCTGGTGCTGCTGCCCACCTGCCAGGCCAGCGCGTATCACGTCCACCGCGGCCCCTTCCCCGGCGCGTGAGAGCGCCGCGAACTCAGCCCTCCGACGCCCGGTCCGAGCGGCGCCCGGCCCCGGCCCCCGCACCAGGCCGCGAGCAGAAGCTGGCGGCCTGGCTGCGCGAGTTGGCGCAGTCCGTCGAGCGCGGCCAGCGCCCCGACCTGGAACTCTCCCGCCTGCTCCGGCGCGACCAGCCCGAGCCGGCCCTGCGCCGCCGGCTGGTGGCGGCCTCGGCGGCCTGGTTCCGCTGGTCGTCCTGGTTGGGAGCAGCGGCGGATCCCCTGCGCGACCTGGCGCGCGCCACGCGGTTGGAGGAGCTGGCGGGCGGGGAGGACGGGCCGGATGCCGCGCTGCGGGAATTGGCGGAGACCGCGAACGGAGCGCTGAGCGCGGCCGCCCACCTGCCCGAGTGGCTGCGTGCGGGTCTGCCCGCCGGGCTGGACGTCGAGGGATTGGCGCGGGCCTTCCTGCGTCCGCCCTCGCTCTGGCTGCGGGCCTACTCCGAAGAACAGTTGCGTGAAGGCCTGGGCGAACTGGCCACCGGGTTGGAGGCGCATGCCCGGCTGGCCGGCGCTTGGCGGCTGCGAACGCGCGAGGACCTCTACGGCACGCCGGGCTTTCGGCTGGGTCATTTCGTGTTACAAGACCCGGCCAGTCAGGCCATCGGCGCCGTCTGCCAGGCGCAACCTGGCGATCACTGGCTGGACCTCTGCGCCGGAGCGGGCGGCAAGAGCCTGCAGCTGGCGGCCGCCATGGCCGGCAAGGGGCTGGTGCACGCCTTTGACATCCACCTGGGTCGGCTGGAGGAACTGAAGCGCCGCGCCCGCCGCCAGGGCGTCTTCAATCTGCAGACCCGCGCCTGGGACGGCCGCATCCTGCCCGCGCTGCCCCGGCTGGACGGCGTGCTGGTGGACGCGCCCTGCACCAACAGCGGCACGTTGCGCCGCAATCCCGACCTCTGGCGGCGGCGGGCGCCGGACCTGGCCGGACTGGCTGACCTGCAGGACAGTCTGTTGGACCAGGGCGCGCGCCAGCTGCGCCCCGGTGGCCGGCTGGTCTACGCTACTTGCAGCGTCCTGGAAGTGGAGAACGAGGCGCGGGTGGCGGCCTTTCTCGCGCGGCAGCCCGGCTTCCGCCTGCTGGACTTCGAGAATCCGCTGGACGGCCGCCCGGCGCCGGGCCAGCTGCGGGTCAGCCCGCTGGACGGCGACCAGGACGGCACCTTCATGGCCATCTTCCGCAAGGAGTGACGCGCGGTGGGCTACCCCTCTGCCAGGGTGCTGCCGCCCTCGTCCCGCAGCCGGAAGTAGAGCAGCGTGCCCAGGATGCCTTGGAAGGGTCCCAGCAATCCCATTCCCAGCAGGTAGGGCACCCACTGCACCCAACCCGGCTCCTGCTGGGTCAGCAGGCTGCGCAGGGTGGGCAGCGCCAGCAAAACCTGGAGCAGCGCCAACATGAGGAGCAGCAGGGCCACGGCCAGCGGGCGGCGTCGCACCAGCCGGGCGCTGGCCCCCAGGCTGCGGAGTGGATCGCGTCCCTCCAGCAGCAGGACCTGGGCCGCGACGGCGTAGAAGAGCGAGGCCGCCAGGACCAGCAGCACGCCCGGGACGGCCAGCAGGGGAATGGCCTGGGCCCAGCCCCGGGCTGTCAGCCAGGGCGCCGCGCCGCTCACCAGCAGCCAGCTGGAAACGCCCAGCAGGGGCACGATCAGGGCCAGGGTGGCCAGCCCGAAGGCCCGGCGCACGCCCTGGAACCCGCCCAGGAAGTCCTCGCGTGTGGGCCGCTCGTGGAGCAGGACGCTGCGCGTGGCCAGGATCAGGCCGCCGGCCAGCGGGCCCTCCACGGCCAGTGTGAGCACCAGCCCCACCAGGGGCAGCTGGCCCACCGTGAGGCCGGCCAGCAGCATGAACAGGCCGTAAAGCAGGAAGGCCGGGGACTCCAGGCTCCAGGTCTCCATGGCCTGGCGCAGCAGTGGTCGCAGCAGGGCCGGACGGCGGGCGAAGGAGCTTTTCATCAATCATTTCCCCGTCTGTTGGTCGGCGGAGCGGATTCCCGCACGCCCTCTCCCTATATTAGCGCGTTCTATTGTGAACTGGGCACGTGCGCACAGATGCCGAACATGTCGCCGCCCGGCTGGCGGCCATCCAAGCCCGCATCGGAGCCGCCCGGCTGGAGGCGGAGCCCTCCGTGCGGGCCGACCGGGTTCGGGTGGTGGCGGTGACCAAGTATCTGGAAACCGAGCAGATGCTGGAGCTGCGGGCCGCCGGGCTGGAGCTGTTCGGCGAGAACCGCGCCCAGGCCGCGCTGGCCAAACTGGAGGCCTTCGCCACTCAGCCCCCGGAGCGGCAGCCGTTGGAGTGGCACTTCATCGGCACGCTGCAGGGCAACAAGGTGCGGCAGGTGGTGGGGCGCTTCCAGCTGATCCACAGCGTGGACCGGCTGGAACTGGCCGAGGAGCTCTCCCGGGAGGCCGGGAATCGCGGCTTGGTTCAGCCCGTGCTGCTGCAGGTGAATGTCTCCGGCGAGGCCAGCAAGCACGGCTTCACGGAGGACGGGTTGACGGAACTCTGGCCGCGGCTGCGCCGCCTGGAGGGCCTGCGCCTGGACGGGCTGATGGGCATGGCCGCGGCGGAGGGCGACGCGGGCGCGGAGTTCCGCCGCCTGCGCCAGCTGCGGGACCGGCTGGATCCGGAGCGCGGGCAGTTGCGCGAACTTTCGATGGGCATGAGTGGGGACTTCGGGGAGGCGGTCCACGAGGGCGCTTCCCTGGTGCGCATCGGTACGTATCTCTTCAGCGAGGAAGCGGGGACCTGATGGACGAGCTGATCACCCTGGCGGCGCAGATCTACATCCTGATCATCATCGCGGCGGCCATCGTCAGTTGGATCGAGGTGGACCGGCAGCATCCGCTGGTCAAGTTCCTCCACAAGGCCACCGAGCCCGTGTTCCGGCCCATCCGCGAACTGGTGCCGCCCATCAACGGGCTGGACCTCTCGCCCTTGTTCGCCCTGCTGCTGGTCAAGCTGGCGGAGAAACTGCTGAACTTGCTGCTCTAGGAACCGGGACCCATGAAGTACACGTCGAACGACATTCGCGGGGCGACCTTCAGCCGCCGGCTGCGGGGCGCGGACGAGTCCGAGCTGCGGGCCTTTTTGGACGGCGTGGCCGGCCAGCTGGAGCAGCTGGAGCGCGAGTTCTCCGCCTCCCAGGCCCGCTGCGCCCAGCTGGAGCGCGAGCTGGAGCGCTACCGCAGCCTGGACCAGGGGCTGCGTGACACACTGCTTGAAGTGAAGACTACCAGCGAAGGCGCCCGGGAGGCGGCCCGCAAGGAGGCCGAGCTGATCGTGCGCGAGGCCGAGTTCAAGGCCGGCCAATTGTTGGCCGGCGGCCGCGAGGAGCAGCGCCGCCTGCGCTCCGATCTGGAGACGCTGCGCGAGCGCCGGGACAGTTTCACGCGGCGGATCCGCCACCTGCTGGAGCAGCAGCTGGAACTGGTGGACTTGTTGTCGCAGAGCGAACCGTCGGCGGATGCGCCGGCCGACCAGGAGGAACACCGTGCCGGACCCCCGTCCGACCATTGAGCAGATGCGCGAATGCGCAGACTACCTGAAGTCTTGGTTGGGCGCCCACGCGCCGCGGACGCTGGTGATCCTGGGCACGGGCCTGGGCGCCCTGGCCCGCGAGGCGGAGATCCTGGCCCGGCTGGACTACGAGGAGATCCCCCACTTCCCCGTCAGCACGGTGGAGAGCCACCACGGCCGGCTGCTGCTGGCGCGCCTGGCGCCGGACACGGCGCCCGTGCTGGTGATGCAGGGGCGCTTCCACTACTACGAAGGGTGGAGCATGCAGCAGATCACCTTTCCCGTGCGGGTCTGCGGCCTGCTGGGAGTGGACCTGCTGGTGATCTCCAACGCCTGCGGCTGCGTGAATCCGCAGTTCCGCAAGGGCCGGTTGATGGTGATGGAGGATCACATCAACCTGTTGGGCGACAATCCGCTCATCGGCGCCAACCTGGATGAGCTGGGTCCGCGCTTCCCCGACATGAGTGCGCCCTATGATCGGGAGCTGATTGCCCTGACCGAGGAACTGGCCCTGGATGCGCGCATTCCCCTGCACAAGGGCGTCTACGTCGCCGTGGCCGGACCCAACCTGGAGACCCGCGCCGAATACCGCTTCCTGCGCGCCGTGGGCGCCGACGTGGTGGGCATGAGCACGGTGCCCGAGGTGATCGTCGCGCGGCACCAGGGCATGCGCGTGCTGGGCTTTTCCATCATCACGGACGAGGGCTTCCCCGAGGCCCTGCAGCCCGTGCGGCTGGACGAGATCCTGGCGGCCGCCGCCCTGGTGGAGCCGCAGCTGACCATCTTGGTACGCGCCGTCCTGCGCCGCCTGGCCCCTTCCCCCGCCGCCTGAAGCCTGGAGTCCCCGTGAGCCGATTCGATCCCATCCCGCCCAACGTGAGCTTCCCCGCCCTGGAACTGGAGACCCTCCGCTTCTGGGAGGAGCGCGGGATTTTCCGCCGCAGCCTGGAGCAGCGCGCCGAGGCTCCCGACTGGGTGTTCTACGACGGCCCTCCCGGCACCAACGGCTCGCCGCACATGGGCCACATGCTGCACTCGGCCCTCAAGGATCTCTGGCCGCGCTACAAGACCATGAAGGGCTACCGCGTGCTGCGCCGGGCCGGCTGGGACACCCACGGGCTGCCCGTTGAGCTGGCCACGGAGAAGGCGCTGGGCCTGGCCGACAAGAGCGAGATCCCGGGCTACGGCGTGGAGGCCTTCCAGGGCAAGTGCCGGGAGACTGTACAGCGTTTCAAGGCGGAGTGGGAGCAGAGCATCCGGCGCATCGGGCGCTTCCTGGATCTCGAGGACAGCTACGCCACGCTGACCCCGGACTACATCCAGAGCGACTGGTGGGTGATCCGGCAGATCTGGGACAAGGGCCTGCTCTACCGCGACGTGAAGATCATGCCCTATTGCGCGCGCTGCGGGACCAGCCTGTCCAACCACGAGGTGGCCCAGGGCTACAAGGACGTCACGGACCTGACGCTCACCGCGCGCTTCCGCCTGAAAGGCGAGGACTCCACCTACTTCCTGGCCTGGACCACCACGCCCTGGACCCTGTTGGGCAACGTGGCGCTGGCTCTGGGGCCGGAGGTGGAGTACGCCTTCGTCCGCCGCGGCGGCGACGTGTTGATCCTGGCCGTGGACCGGCTGGAGGCTGTCCTGGGCGCCGGTCCGCACGAGGTGCTGCGCCGGGTGCCCGGCCAGCAGCTCGATGGCCTGGAGTACGAGCCGCCCTGGGACTTCTTCCAAGGCCCGGACGCCGAAGGCCGCACGCCCCACTTGACCGTGGCCGACAGCTACGTCACCGCGGCGGATGGCACGGGCATCGTGCACCTGGCGCTCTACGGCGAGGACGACTTCCGGCTGATCCGGGCCAACAACCTGCCCCGCGTGCAGCACGTGGACGACACGGGCCACTTCACGCCGTCCTGCGGGGACTACGCCGGCCGCTACTTCAAGGCCCCGGGCCTGGACGTGGAGATCATCCGCGACCTGGCCGCCCGCGGCCTGCTGCACGACAAGCACCGCCACGAGCACAGCTATCCGCACTGCTACAAGTGCGAGAATCCGCTCATGTATCACGCCAAGCCGTCCTGGTTCATCCGGACCACGGCCGTGCGCGAGGACATGTTGCGGGCCAACCGCGAGATCAACTGGATCCCGGCCAGCGCGGGCGAAGGCCGCTTCGGCGCCTGGCTGGAGAACAATGTGGACTGGGCGGTCTCCCGGGAGCGCTACTGGGGCAGCCCGCTGCCCATCTGGACCTGCGAGGAGGCCGACGGCTGCGGACACAAGCTCTGCGTGGAGAGCCTGGCCGACCTGCAGGCCCACTGCGCCGAACCCATCGGGGCGGACTTCGACCCGCACATCCCGTGGATCGATGCGCTGGCCGTCACTTGCCCGACCTGCGGCCGGCCCATGAAGCGCGAGCCCTACGTGCTGGACTGCTGGTTCAACGCCGGCCTGATGCCCTGGGGCCAGTTCGGCTACCCGGCCACGCCGGGCTCCCGCGAGCGCTTCGCCAGCCAGTACCCGGCGGACTTCATCAGCGAGGGCCTGGACCAGACCCGCGGCTGGTTCTACACCATGCTGGCCGTCTCCACGATCCTCACCGGCACCAGCAGCTACCGCAACGTGATCTGCACGGGCCTGGTGGGCGACAAGGACGGCCGCAAGATGTCCAAGACGCTGGGGAACGTGATCCACCCGGCGGCGGTCATCGAGGCCTATGGCGCCGACGCCGTGCGCTGGACCTTCTACAACAGCCATCCCTGGAACTCCAAGCGCTATAGCGAGGAGGTGATCCGGGACGCCGTGAAGGAGATCCTGCTGCCCTACTGGAACATCTACGCCTTCTTCACAACCTACGCCAACCTGGACGGCTGGACGCCGGACACCGGGTTGTCGGAGCCCAGGAGCGAGCTGGACCGCTGGATCCTCTCCGCCACGGAGCGGCTCAATGAGCGGGTAAGCACGGCCCTCGACGCCTTCGATGTGTTCACGGCCAGCGAGGCCATCGTGGACCACCTGGACGAGCTGTCCAACTGGTACATCCGCCGCAGCCGGGCCCGCTTCTGGAAGAGCGAGGACGACGACGACAAGCGCCGGGCCTACGACACGCTCTACCGCTGCCTGGGCGACCTGACCCGCATGCTGGCGCCCTTCCTGCCCTTCGTGACGGAGCACGTGCACCAGCACCTGCTGCGCCTGGCGGAGCCCGGGCTGCCGGAGTCCGTCCACCTTTGCGACTGGCCGGTCCTGGAGCAGGGGTGGCGCGACTCGCTGCTGGAGCGGGAGATGGATCTGGTCTACCACGCGGTGAAACTGGGCCGCACGCTGCGTTCCCAGCACCAGATCAAGACCCGCCAGCCGCTGGCCAAGATGCTGGTGGTGGTGGGCCGCGAGGAGGACGACGGCTGCCTGCGCCGGATGGCCGAGCTGATCCGCGAGGAGCTCAACGTGCGCGACATCGAGATCAGCCGCGACGAGCACGAGCTGGTGGAGATCACGGTGAAGCCCAATTTCCGCACGCTGGGCAAACGTTTCGGCGGGTCCATGAAGGAGGCCGCCGAGATCATCGGGGCCTGGGGCACGGCGGAGATCAGCGAGCTGGAGCACGGCCAGATGCTGGACGTGCTGGGCCAGGAGGTGCGGTTGGAGGACCTGCTGATCCAACGCACGGAGCGCGAGGGTCTGAAGGTCATCACCGAGCACGGCTTCACCATCGCGCTGGACACGGAACTGACCCCGGATCTGCTGCTGGAGGGTCTGGCCCGGGAACTGATCAACCGCGTGCAGAACCTGCGCAAGGAGAGCGGGCTGGCGATCAGCGACCGCATCGAGCTGCTGCTCCTGGACGGCCCGGAACTGCGCGAATTGCTGGAGGTCCACGGGGAGCGGGTGGCCCGGGAAACCCTGGCCGTGGACATCCGGCTCGTCAATGACGATACTCAGGAGCAGCTCAAAGACGTTACGTTGAACGAGGTGCGCACCGCCGTGGGCTTGCGAAGGGCGGAGCGCTGAGGGTGGGTTGCCGGCAGGCGACAGGGAGGGTATGATGTCCCAGAACCAGTATTACACGACGGAGCAGCTCGAGGCCTTCCGGGAGATCCTGCTGGAGAAGCGTCGGGAAGCGCTGGAGGAATTGGACTACTGCAAGAAGGAGCTGGAGGAGGGTCTCTCCCAGGCCTCCGGCGACACCAGCACCTATTCCTTCCACATGGCCGACCAGGGCACGGACGCCCAGGAGCAGGAGAAGACCTTCATGTTCGCCTCGCGCCAGGGGAAGTTCCTGCAAACCGTGGATGCCGCCCTGGAACGCATCGAGAAAGGCCGCTACGGGGTCTGCTCCGTCTGCAGCGGCAAGATCGACGAAGGCCGCCTGCGCATCGTGCCCACTGCCAAACTCTGCATCAATTGCAAATCCCCGGAAGAATAGTCGGAGTCGTCCCATCACACGCAGTCGAGCCCTTTGGATCCTTGGTGGCTGTTTCGTCAGCGACCAGCTTCTCAAGCTGGCCGTGCGCTCCTCCCTGTCCCCCGGGGAATCCGTCCGCGTGCTGGGGGAATTCCTGCGCCTCAGCCATGTGGAAAACCGCGCCGGCGTGATGGGCATCTCGCTACTGCCCATGTGGGTGCTCACGCTGCTCAGCCTGCCCGCCGTGCTGTTCATGGGCTGGTGGCTCTGGCGCCAGCTGCCCTCGCAGAGCTGGCTGGCCCGCCTGCTGCCCTGGATCCTGGGCGGCGCCGCGGGCAACCTCTGGGACCGCGTGGTGCGACACCGGGTCACCGACATGTTCGACGTGAACATCCCCGACCTGCACGTGCCGGCCTTCCAACTGCTGGGTCTGCGCTTCGACGGCCTCTTCCTGGAACGCTGGTGGGTCTTCAACCTGGCGGACAGCTTCATCTTCGTCTGCATGATCTGGCTGCTGATCCTGGGCTTCACGGGCCGTCTGGAAGACGAACCGGCCGCCGCGCCGGACTCGGCAGGGCCCGCGGACGGGAGTCAGGGGTGAGCCCGCGAGGCCGGGCATCCTTCGTGCGCTACGTTGGTCCGGGCAGTGCCCCCGCCCAGCCGGATGAGAATCCAGTGGAAGAGATCCGCCTGACCATCGGCGCCAACCAGAGCCCGGAGCGCGTGGATCTTTGGCTGGCCCGCCAGATCCGCTTTGTCTCACGGACCTTCATCCAGCACATCATCGAGGAGGGCATGGTCCTGGCGGACGGCCAGCCCGTCGCCAAGCCCAGCCAACGCATCGGCCCGGGGGACGAGCTAGTGGTGCGCGTGCCGCGGCGGCCGCGGCCGCAGATCCTGGCCGAGGACATCCCGCTCAGCGTCGTGCACGAGGACGAGCACCTGATGGTGATCGACAAACCCGCGGGCATGGTGGTGCATCCGGCGCGGGGCAATTTCAGTGGCACGCTGGTCAACGCGCTGATGAACTACCTCGACGACCTGCCCGAGGAGGCCGGCGAGGAGTTTCGCCCGGGCATCGTCCACCGGCTGGACCGTGACACCACCGGGCTGATGGTGATCGGCAAGACGCCCGAGGCCGTGCGCGAGCTGAGCCGCATGTTTCACGACCGGGAGATCCACCGCATCTACCGGGCGTTGGTCTGGGGAAGTCCGCGCCAGTTGCAGGGCACGGTGACCACGGGCATCGGGCGGGATCCGCGGGATAGGCTGAAGATGGCCGTGCTCTCGGAGCCTCTGGGCCGCCACGCCGTGACACATTACAAGACCACGGCGCGCTTCGATTTCCTGTCCCTGCTGGAACTGAAACTGGAGACCGGGCGCACGCACCAGATCCGTGTCCACTTGCTGCACCTGGGGCACCCGGTCTTCGGCGACACGGACTACGGCGGCCGTGACCCGCGCCGGGCCGGGTTCACGGGGGACCGCCAGAGCCGGGCCCATCGCTACTTGGACCTGATCCAGCGCCAGGCCCTGCACAGCTGGCGGATGGGTTTCCGGCATCCCGTCAGCGGGCTGGAACTGGAATTCGAAGCCCCCTTGCCGCCGGACATGGCCGCCGTGTTGCGGGGCGAATCTCTGCAGGCCGGCCACGTGCCGGTCTCCTCAAGCTCGGCCTGGACCTGGGCGGAAGGCCATCACGGCCTGCCCGATTCCGGCCGGACCCCGCTGCCGGACCCGGAACGGCCCAGCGAGAATCGCATCCGGGCGCGCCGTGGCCGCGTGTGAGCCGCACGCCGCGCGCCCCACGGCCCGCGGCACCCATTTTGTCGGCCCGGAGATCCCGCGGCCACCCATTGGAAGGAACCCAACCATGAACTTGAACCAGCGCAACCTGGCCCTCTACATCGACTTCGACAACATCGCCATCGGCTTCAAATCCAAGAATGGCGCCAAGCTGGACATCCGCATGGTGCTTAACCGCCTGCTGGAGAAGGGGCGGATCATCACCAAGCGCGCCTACGCCGACTGGCACTTCTACAGCAAGTACAAGGACGAGCTGCACGCCCATGGCATCGAGCTGATCGAGATCCCCAAGCGCAGCATGACGGGCAAGAACAGCGCGGACATCCGCCTGGTGGTGGACGCCATCGACCTTTGTCACACGAACCCGCACATCGACACCTTCGTGATCTTCTCCGGCGACAGCGACTTCAGCCCGCTGGTGAGCAAGCTGCGGGAGAACAACAAGACCATCATCGGCGTGGGCATGCGCGAGAGCAGCTCCAACCTGCTGGTGGACAACTGCGACGAGTTCCTGTTCTACGAGAACCTGGGCGCCGAGGTGCAGCGCCAGGAGAGCACGCTGGGCAAGACCATCCCCAAGGACAAGCTGCCCAGCATGAAGCAGCTGGTCTCCGCCGTCAACGCCCTGCTGCGGGAGGACACGGAGGTCCTGCTGGCCAGCCTGGTCAAGGATACGATCAAGCGCAAGAACCCCTCCTTCAGCGAGAGCAGCCTGGGCTACGCCAACTTCGGCGAGTTCCTGGAGGACGCGGCGCGCTTCGACATCCTGGAGGTCACCCGCGACAAGACCCGCGGCGGCACCTGGGTGGTGACCAAGCTCAAGGGACTTACCAAGTAGTTTTCGGACAGGTCACGAAGAGCACGAAGGCAGGGGAAGAGCACGGAGATGGTTTGGGACTGTCAGCGCGCGCTGAGTCCTCCACAATTCTCTCTTCGGGTCCTTCTCGAGTCTTCGTGCCCTTCGTGTCCATGTGTGAGTGTGACACAGAAAGGGGGGACTGCCACCGCGCGGCGACAGTCCCCTTTTCAAGTGTCTTCGTGTCCTTCTCCGGCCTTCGTGATCTTCGTGTCCAAGTGGAAAAATCCCGCGAGAGATTTAGCGCAGCTGGAAGACGGTCTCCACCAGGAAGGTGCGGTCGCTTTCGGCGTCGCCGTGGATCTCGCCGTCGCCGTCGCGGTCGGCGTAGGTGGTGCGCCAGTCCAGGCGCATCACGGCGCCGGGCGCCAGCTCGTAGCCGATGCGGTAGCCGTGGATGGTCTGCGGCGTCTTCAGGTCGAAGAGTGACTCGGCGCCCACCTGGGTGTAGTAGGCGGACAGCTCCTTGAGCTTGGGCACCTTGGCCATGTTCAGGCCGGCGTCCGCCCAGAGGCTGTTCCAGTCGTCCACGCTGCCGTCGTCGGGCTTCATGGTGTTCCAGGCGACGTTGGCCGTGATGATGTTGAAGAGCGAAAGGCGCGCGTCGGCGTAGAGACCCTTCATGGCCGGCGCGTTCTTCAGCATCTCCTCCTTGGTGAACAGGCTGTCAACGAAGAGCTGGGTGCGCTCCACGTCATAAGTGCGATTGAAGAAATCGCCGATGAACTGCTCGCCCCAGACCCGGTACTCGGCGCCCGCGGTGAGCCAGTTGAAAGGCCGCCAGGAGACGCCCGGCGCCCAGCCGCTGCCGTAGCCCGTGAACTTGGCCACCTGGAAGTAGGCGTCCAGCTTGGGCAGGAGCTCGTAGCTCACATCCGCGCCCATGGCCTGCAGACTCTCCTCGGCCTTGCTGTAGTCGATGGGCGGCTGGGTCAGCCACTCGTCGCCCGGATAGCCGGCGGATTGGCGCATACGCTCCCAGAGGTCGGGGTTCGAGGCCAGTTCCGTCTGCAGCTCGTGCCAGGTGTCGTACTCCGCGCCGTCGTCGTGATCCAGATAGCGGTCCAGCTGGTCGGGCACGTGGTCGTCGTCGGCGTCGGCCATCCCGGCGTAGAGGTTGCCGTCCTGCACGAAGGAGGCGCCCACCCGCAGTTTGCCGATCACCGGATAGCTGGCGCGCAGGCCCAGCAGGCCCGGGCTGTCCAGCTCGCGGAAGTTGGCCAGGAAGCCCTCGATCTGCGGCTTGCCGATGCGGATGTCGAACTCGCCGCCCACCCGGCGGATGGACGGGTACTGCACGCTGTTGGCGTAGTGGCGCACCAGCATGCCGTAGCCCAGGGTCACGTCGTCCAGGGAGCCGGCCTTGAGGTAGAGTGGGTCGCCTTTATGCGCCCAGCGCAGGTAGTAGATCTTGTCGATCAGGTCCTTGCCCTCGTCCCAGTCCGACTTGCGGATCTTGCCGTCCTGATCGAAGAAAAGGGTCAGGTCCAGGGCGATGCCCAGCTTGCCGATGGGGATCTCGGGGCGCAGGGCGATCTGGGTCCAGGTCTGGCCGTCCATGGTGACGGCGCCGATTCCCATGGCCGCGCCCCAGGAATCGCCCGCCGGAGCCGGCGCGGCGTCCTGGGCCAGCAGGGGCAGGACCCCGCCGAGCAGCGGAAGCAACCAAGTGTGTCTCATTGTGGCCTCGCGATTTATCCGCCTTGTGTGTGGCGGTCGGCAAGATACCTCACGCCCGACGCAATGCGAAGCCGCGTGGATCGCTGCACTGTGGGGGAACAGGTGGCGCCGGGGAGGGCGGAGAAAAACGCAACCTGCCGCAGGAGCAGCCACCTTGGGGAAGGGACCGTTCGCGCGGCAGGTCACGGGTGTCACATCAATTCGGGTCGAAGGGGTCTTGTCAGAAGCTGATGTTCCAGAGGCGGTCCATCAGGCGCTCGCTGATCTGCTCGGCCAGCTCGCGCTGGAAGTAGCGGCCCTCGTCCACCTTGGCGAAGATTTCCACCAGGCGGCTGTCCTTCTCTTGGTCCAGCAGGGGCTGCTGCTTGGCGCGGGGGTTCACCGGGATGCGCACCAAGTGGCGCAGGTCGTCCCGTTCCTGCCGCACGGCCTGCAGCCGGGCTTCCAGGGTGCGCTTCTGCAGTTTGAATCGGCGCAGGGTGCTGGACAATTGCTGGGAGTCGGTCGTCGTGGGCGAGGGCGTGATGCGGACCATTTTTCCTCCTGCTGCTTTGGCGAAGAACCGTTAGTGCAAGGTCCATGCCAGCAATTCGAAACTTCGGAAGTTCGGGGGTTGCTGGAGTGCCAAGTGCAAGGGGAATAACAAGATCGCCACATCTCCGCCTCACCTCCCGCTGGCCCGCTTGCCGTGTCCCCCGGCTCCGCTCCCGCCCGCTCCCCGGGAGTGACACCCAGGCGTAGCAGCCCAGCCCCGAAATGCGGTCATCCCTGCCGCCCCGGCCCGCGGGGCCCGCGCGGACGACTGAACGCGGCCCCCCCGCTTGCCGATCACTACGTTGCGGCCCGGGCTGATCTCCATCCACGGAAGGACGATGGGCGAACCCTTTCGCGACTACTATCAATTGTTGGGTGTGGAGGCCTTCGCCGGCGTGGAGGAGCTGAAGCGCGCCTGGCATCGGCTGGCCAAGCAGCTCCATCCGGACCGCAACCCGGAGGATCCGCTGACCGAGCAGCGCTTCAAACAGGTGCAGGCGGCTTATCGCACTCTGACGGAGCCGGAGTTGCGCGTGCGCTACGACGAGATCTACTCGCGGCGCAGTCGGCGCGCCCGGCCCACCACGCCTCCGCCCAAGCGCGGCCAGGCGGACAACCCGGCGGGCCCGCGCCCCGGGATGGGCAGTCCGCCGCCTCCGCCGCCGGAGGAGCGCGCCCGGCCCCGGGAGACCCTGCGGCCCCAGCCCGGCGCGGATCTGCGGATAGTGGTCCAGCTGCCGCTGGAGCGCTTCAACGGTGGCGGACGGCTGAGCATCCAGCCGCTGGGCCAGTCGCCGTTCGAGCTCACGCTGCCCCTGAGCCTGCTGGTGGGCGACGAACTGGTGGTCCCCGGCCGGGGGTCTCCCGGTCTTCACGGCGGCGCGCCTGGCCGCCTGATCGTGGAGATCCGGCCCCAGCTGCCCGAGGGTTGCCGGCTGGAAGGCACGGACCTGGTGCTGGAACTGGAATTGGACGCCCTGCTGCTGATGACGGGCGGCACGGCCCGACTCAAGCACCCGGTCGGCCGAAACCTGGAACTGCGGCTGCCCGCGGGCGTCCAGGTGGGGCAGCGGCTGCGCCTGCGCGGCCAGGGACTGCAAGACCGGCAGGGCCGGGGGGATCTGGTGGTGGAATTGAAAGTGCTGATCCGCCCGGCCACGGGCTTCCGCACGCGGCGGCTGGCGGAAAAACTGCGGCGGCTGCTGGACGACGGGACGGAGGATTGATCGGCCATACTCGGCCGACCATCACCGGAATCGTCGCCGACGGCTCAGCCGAACAGCTTGCTCGAGAGCGGATAGCGCCGGATGATCCACAGGTAGGCCAAGTGGTAGACTGGCCAGATCAGGTTGTAGGCCAGCACCTCCGCCAGCAGGCCCAACCGGTGGCTGCCCGTGCGCAGCTCCACCCATTCGTGCAGCGCCAGGCCGGGGACCATCCAACTGGGGAAGATGTCGGCGATCCAGATCTCGTCGGGTGCGCCCGTGACGCTGCCCACCCCGGGCATGCCGGAACCCGGCACGCCGTAGCAGTGGAAGCGGTAGGGATTCCAGGCGAACACGCGGATGACCATGAGGCAATGTCGGCAAGCCCGGGCAGCATCTTCAACCTGATTGCGTCCGGAGGGCGCCCTGGCTACATTGAAAACCCGCTCCAGCCTGCCCCGCCACTCCGCGGGCGCTCCTTCAGTGGAAGCGGAGACAGACTCCTTATTCCAGGGAGACCCCCCCGGTCATGACGGTACCGCGCTTGAGCATCCTGGTGGTGGACGACGAGCGCGCCGTGCGCGAAGTGGTCGGCGACCTACTGCGGGAAATGGGCCATGCGGTGGTGCTGGCCGGGGACGGCGAAGAGGCCCTGCGCAAGCTGGACGAGCAGGATTTCCAGTTGGTGCTCTCCGACGTGCGCATGCCCAAGCTGGACGGCCTCCAGCTGTTGGACGCAGTGATCGACCGCCATCCCGGCACGCGCATCTTGCTGTTCACCGGCTACGGGACCATCCAGGACGCGGTGGCGGCGATCAAACGCGGCGCCATCGGCTACATCACGAAGCCGGTGAACTTCCCCGCCCTGGTGGAGGAGATCACCCGGCTGGCCCATGACCTCAGCCTGACCTCCAGCGGCGCCCAGCTGATGAACGAAATGCTGCGCCGGCATCAGGAGGGCCTGCCCCTCAGCCGCAACCGGCACATGAACAACCTGGTGCAGCTCACCGTGAGCCGGATCGCCGAATCCCAAGCCAGCGTGCTGATCAGCGGGGAGTCCGGCACGGGCAAGGAGCTGATGGCGGCGCTGATCCACCGCTTCTCGCCGCGCCGGGATGGCCCCTTCGTCAAGCTCAGCGCCGCCGCCATTCCCGAGAGCTTGTTGGAGAGCGAGCTCTTCGGGCACGTCAAAGGCGCATTCACCGGAGCCGTGCGCGACCGCCGGGGCCGGGTGGCGGAGGCCGACGGCGGCACGCTGTTCCTGGACGAGATCGGCGAGATCCGGCCGGCCCTGCAGGCCAAGCTGCTGCGCGTGCTGCAGGAGCGCGAATTCGAACCCGTGGGCAGCACGCGCACGTGTCGCGTGGACCTGCGCCTGATCACGGCCACCAACCGCGACCTGCCCGCCGAGATCGCTGCCGGCAACTTCCGCCCCGACCTCTACTACCGGCTGAACGTGCTGGACATCCACCTGCCGCCTTTGCGCGAGCGCCGGGAGGATCTGCCCGAACTGGTGGACTTCATCCTGGAGCGTCTCTGCCGCCGGGCGGAGCGCCCGCTGCCGCGACCCACGGAGGCCCTGCTGACCCGGCTGGCGGAACTGGATTGGCCGGGCAACATCCGCGAACTGGAAAACGTGCTCGAACGCTGCCTGCTGCTGGGCCGGGAGGAGCAGCTGGACCTTAAGCATCTGCCCGAGGATTACCGGCTGAACGCCCGCTCGGGCCGCAACGCCTCGACTTCGCTGGCGCAGTTGGCGCAGTTGGCGCAGCTGACCCTGGATGAGGCCCGCGAGCACTTCGAGCACGGATTGCTGCTGCGGGTGCTGGAAGAGGAGAATGGCAATGTCTCGGCCTGCGCGCGCCGGCTGGGGATTGCCCGGAAGAACTTGCAGATCAAGCTGAAACGCTTGGGAATTGAAGCGCTGGGCTTTCGCGCGGGGCGGGAATCCGGCCGCCCGACCCAGGAGCGCTGAAGGTCCGCCTCCGGGTTGCCGATAGGCCGAGTTGTCTCCTACGTCACCCCGCTTGAAGCAGGATCAGATTGACTGTGGCACAAACACGGATCTACCTCATCAGTAGCGACGCCGCCTGGGCGGATCGGATGGCCGGCTTGGTCCATGACGAAGGACTGGGGAAGGCGCTGTTTTTCCCGGTGGGCAAGGGCGCCCTGGCCGCCTACTGCGAGGCGCTGCCCGAGGTGGTGATTTTCGATCTGCGCCAGGAGAGACGTGACTCCACGGTGGCCCTGACCATGATCCGCGAGATTTTCCCGCGGATGGCGACGGGCGGCGTGGTGGTGATCGGTGCGGCGGACCCGGCGGACCGGGATTCCCTGCGTCAGGAGCGCGAACAACTCAACCGCATTCAGCTGGCCGAGTACCTGCCGCGCAACACGCCCGAGGACTTCCTGCTGGAGCGCCTGCACGCCCTCACGCAGCGGGCGGAGGAAAACCAGCGCCAGGAGGTGCCGATTCCTGCGCAGCGCGAGGTTCCGGAACCCTTCGTGACGGACGTGCCCGCCCCGCCCCGCCCGGCCCCCGTGCGGCAGACGGCGCCGCCGGCCCCCGGCGAACCGGTACCCTGCCTGGTAAAGGTGCTGCTCAGCCGCGCGGATCAGCAGGCGGACCTGCTGCTGGACCTGGCGGATCTGGGCGCCGAGGCGCTGGTGGTGGATGATTCGCGCAACGTCGCCACCCTGGGCACCCTGCCGGACTTCCTCATCGTGGACGGTAGCAGCGCGGAACAGCACGTCAGTTTCCTGACCCAGCTGCGTCGCCAGTATCCCGGCTTGCGGATCATCCAACTGCCCGATGAGGGCGACAAGTCCCTGCGCCGCCTCTCCAAGGACATCAGCGCCCTGCTGACCCCTCCGAGCGTGCCCCATGGCGGGCTGGACCAGCTGGCCCAGGCCATTCGCCGGCGCGTGTTACCCGACGAGGGCCCGGGCAACGTGCCCATCCTGCTGCTGGTGGAGGATGAGCAGAACATCCGCGAGCTGACCGCCCACTATCTGCTGCTGCAGGGCTACGAGGTCTACCAGGCCGAGGACGGCCAGGAGGCCATGACCGTCTTCCGGGCCCGCCCGCCGGACATGATCCTCAGCGATGTCTACATGCCGCGCATGAACGGATTCAAGTTCCTGCTGGAGGTCAAGAACTGGGCGCCCGACCTGCCCATGCTGATGATGACCGGCTACAGCTCCGCAACCCAGGTGCTCAACACCTCGAAATACCGCAACGTGACCTTCCTGCCCAAACCCTTCCGCTTGAGCGAACTGGGAGAGCGCATTCGGGCCATGCTGGGAGCTTTCCGATGATCGAGAGCCGCAAGCTGGACCACGAGCGCCGCCAGCGGATCCTGGAGCGCATCGCCACGCTGGACACGCTGCCCTCGCTGCCCCGGGTGGTGTCCGAGATGCTGCGCCTGCTGGCGGAGGATGACTACAGCATGGAAGAGCTGATGGAGCTGGTCCAGCAGGATCCGGCCCTGACGGCGCGCGTGCTGAAACTGGCCAACAGCGCCATTTACGGGCGGCCACGGCAGATCGACAGCCTGCAACAGGCCATGGTGGTCCTGGGCGGCAAAGAGCTGCACCGGCTGGTCACCACCATCGCGGTGATGCGTTCCTTCGACGACGTTTTCGCCCGGGACCGCATCCTGGACAAGGAGCTCTTCTGGTCGCACTCCGTGGGCACGGGGGAACTCACCCACCGGGTGGCCAGCTATTTCAACCTGGAGTTCCGCGGAGTGGACTTCACCGCCGGCCTGCTCCACGACGTGGGCAAGGTCGTGCTGGACCAGCATTTCCACGCCGAGTTCCGGGACTGCCTGGAATTGGCCAACCGCCGCGGGCTGCCGCTCTTCGAGGCGGAGACCAAGCTGTTGGGGCTGGATCACGCCGAAGTGGGCGCCGTGCTGGCCGCCAAGTGGGAGCTGCCTGGCAGCCTGCTCTCGGCCATCCGCAACCACCACTGCATGGATCCCAAGGACCCCCACGCCTTGTTGGTGGCCTGCGTGCGCCTGGCCAATCACCTGGTGAAGGACGAGGCCATGAGCTGCCTGGGCGAGGACAATCTCTGGCAGATCGAACTGGACTCGGCCTGGCAGATCCTGAGCGAGGCCCGGCACCAGCAGGAGATGCAGGAGCGCACCTCCGCCCTGGAACAGATCCGCGAGGGCATCCAGGCCGCCCGGGACCGGGTGCGCAGCCTGGTGGGCGAGATCACGCGCTGACGTGTCCGCGCCCGATCCGAACAATCCCTGGGCCGCCCGTGCGGCCCTTCCTCATTCCAGCGGCGGCCTGCTACCTTGGGCCATGTACCCTCCGCTTGTCCTGCAATCCCCCTATCTACTGGCGCCCATGGCAGGCTTCACCACGTCCGGCGTGCGGCGTCTGCTGCTCGGGCAGGGTGCGGGCGCGGCCAGCACGGGACTGGTGGACGCCGAGGGATTGGCCCGCCAGTCCCCGGGGAGCCTGCGCCGGGCCGCGCGGGAGGCTGCGCCGGGTCCGCAGATCCTCCAGCTCTTCGCCAACCAGCCCGAGATCCTCGGGCAGGCCGCGGCCCTGGCCGCGCCGCTGGGCTTCCAGGGCGTGGAGCTGAACCTGGGCTGTCCGGCCGCGCCACTGGTGGCCCGGGGCTGCGGCGGGGCGCTGCTGGGCCGCTGGCCCGAGTTGCGTGCCCTGCTCAAGGTGTTGCGCGAAGCCTCCCCCCTGCCGGCCGGGATCAAATGCCGCAGCGGCCAGCTGCCCGGCGACGGACAGTTCCTGATCCTGCACGAACTGGCCGCCGAGGCCGGACTGGACTGGTTCTGCCTGCATCCGCGCTCGCTGTCGGGGGCCTATGTGGAACAACCAGACTGGAGTCTGGTGGACCGCCTGCCGGCCGGCGGACCGCGGCTCTGGGCCGTGGGCGATCTGCGCACGGCGGCGGAGGCCCGGGCAGCCCTGGCCGCGCATCCGGGCCTCGAGGCCGTGCTGATCGGCCGGGCCGCCCTGACCCTGCCCTGGATCTTCCGGCTCTGCCGGGGCGAGGTGGCGCCGGCTCCGCGGGAGGGGGCCGCGCTGCTGGCCGCGCTGCTGCGCTCCCTGGTGGCGGACCTGGATTGGCAGGAGGCCCGCCGCCTGCTGCCCGGACTGCTGGGCCATCTGGGGCTGCCCGCCGACGAGGCTGCCGCCTTCCGGCTGGCCGACCGGCGCCGTCTGCCCGAGTGGATCGACCTCCTGGAGCGGCAATTGATCGCCGGGCCGCCGCCGGCCATCACGGGCAATCCCTTCCTGCGCTAACCTGGGAGTCTGTCGGGAAGCGCGAGGTTGCATTGAATCTCCGGTTCGTTTCGGCCGATCATAAATCTTGCCGCCCGGACGACTCCGCGGCGGGGAACGGGTTCCGGATCCATCAGCCATGACAGGAGCTCACATGCACGTCTTTGATCGTCGACAATTGGAGCAGATGCGCGGCATGAATCCGGAGCTCGAGCGGAGATTCAAGCAGCTGCTGGCGGGACACGACGAGACCAGCGAGGGCGGCGGCGCCTTCGTGCCGGCCGCCGATGTGGTGATGGGCCGCGGCGAGCTGGTGGTGGTGATGGAGCTGGCCGGCCTGCGGCGGGAGGACATCCGCCTGGGCGCCGGCGAGGGC